>JBQNAH010000001.1:0-185098 GCA_052170535.1 Campylobacter sp.
TTTTGGCTTAGCGTATTATATTCCTTATAGTAATAATTGCCAAAGACTATGAATTGATTGGTTAAGATTTGCGATATTAGATTTGTCGTAGAAGGATATTAATATTTAACGTTAATGATAAATCTTATAAAATAGGTATGGATGCAAAGCGAAACGAGAATTTAAAATGTAAAATTTTGTAAAATTTAGCTATTTTTTCGTATTCTTGAAATCCGAGCTTCGATCTACTTCAAAAATTTCAAAGCAACTTCAAAATCCTTTTAAATCATACTTTTCCCGCGTATGTCACGATGCGCTCTACGATATCGCAATCCCCTAATTTTTTACCGTATATTACGATAGGTTCGTATTTTTTCGTTATCCGAAAATAGCGTTACGGCTCTTATTATCGTTTTTCTAATCACTTGGCGATATGCCGTTCGTAGTTTATAACGCGTACGTCGTCGTATAAAATTATAGTTTCGTAAATTTTTACGGCTTAGTACGTAAATAGTTATTAGGTTTGAGAAATTTTGCGGTCGGTCATTCTAATCGGCATGCGGACGTGATATACGAATACTTATACTCGCCGTACGAAAATAAGACGATATATAGATAAAAGCATATCATTTAGCTTACGTTCGGATTGCGATTATTTTAAACGCTTTTTTGAATTCGGACGTCGTTCGCTTGATTTACGCGAAATAAATACTTATCTTTTTATGGCTTATTTTTATGGATCGATCGGGTAGTCGACGGCTGCGAATAAATGCTAAATTATAACTACTTCGGTTTCTAAGTATATATTAAAATGCTTAACTACTAAGGTTTTAACTAGATCGATCAAATCCTTAGCGTCTTTGAAGGTAGCGCGGTTGAAGTTTATTAGGAAATATTATAGAATACCATAAAAAAGGAGTATAGATATGGTAAAAACGTTTGTGATTTCTTTAAAAAACGAGACGCTTAGGAGAAAGCATATATCTGAGCAGTGTAAAAAGTATGGGCTGGATGCGGAGATTGTGGATGCCGTAGATATGCGCGGTATAAAAGAAGACGAACTTAAAAAAATTATTTCACTGCCTACGCATAAACCAAAAAAGAAATGGCGTTATCTTATGGCCGGAGAGTTCGGCTGCGCTCTAAGCCATAGGAAAATTTACGAAATTATATCTGCCGATGGGGGGGGTCGAACTACTTTTTGGTTTTAGAAGACGATGCGGAATTTATCAAAGATCCGTCCGATATTATTGATGAAAACGCGCTAAATTTAATCTACGAGAAAACTTCTTTTGATATTATTATCATAGGATACGTAAAAAAGTTAGCATCCGAGTTAAACGACTACTATATACAAAAGCCTATAAAAAATACTTTTAAATACAACGGCACTACTTTTGGAAACCCATGGAAACACCATAGTTGCGGAACGGTAGCTTACGTAATAACGCGCAAGGGAGCGCAAAAGATGCTCAAAGCTACGGATAAAATATGCGTGCCTGCAGACGATTGGAGAACTTTTAGTAATCTTTACGGTCTTAAGGTTATTCATTGTCAGCCATCATTCGTTATAGAAACCTATAAAGACGGAATCGTTAGCACTATAGGAGGAGGCAGAAAGCCTGAAAAATTTTCTAAATTTTATATCGCTCGTAAAAATTTAGTAGGTCGGCTTAAATATTTTATTATGAACGTCTTGATGTTGAGATAGGCAGGACAGGTATCTACGGAACGAGTAGGCTGCTCGCTCCGTATATTTCAATCTGTGTAAAATCGAATTAAAACATCGGCTTAACCGTTTTTCGCATTATCGTCTGTAGTTCATACGTTATGTTTTTTACCGTTACGTATCCGCCCATACCTTCATAGCCGCTATCTCTAGAGACGGGCGCGAAGCTGTTTGAAACGTCGGCGACTTCGGTTAGCGTATTTAGATGTATGATTCTTTTCGTAGCTAGCGCGCTGCTGTATTCTCTTACGCCATTTATTTCCTTAATTTCACCCACTTGACGAGCAAATATTTTAAGTACCACGTCTTCTTCATTTTTTAAAATTTGAAGTATGTCCTTGTTGTCCGGCGTTTCTAGATACAGGATGTCGCCCATCTTAGTTTGTAAGTTAAAAGATGCTATTGCTTTTTGATATCCCTCGTCGTAAGTTAATATTAGGTTATCTCCGGCTATCCCAAGAGCTCTCGTGCATCTTATGCAATATGAGTTTAAAAATTTATAAAAGTCATTATAAGTTATTTTACTTCCGTCTAAGATGTTCGTTACCGTTATATTCGTGATATGTCTTGATGCAGGACCGCCAAAACTTATTATTTCGAGTGCTTCTTCGGAAGAGACGTCTAGCACGTAAATTCCGTAAATTTTTCCTTTTGGTATATCTAATCCTCGATCTATTAACGTTACCTTTTGTCCGTCGAATTTATAAACATCAATACCGTTTGCGCCGTTATACACGTAAAGCATTAAATTATCGCGGTATTTTGACGGAATTATACCGCTGGCTTCTTTTTCCCAAATCGTTTCTTTATTGATATTTTTGATTTTGATTCCGTTTTGAAGTTGCGTTACGTAAAATAGCTGATCTTTTATAAAAAATGTAGCATATATACCGGTAGTTTCATCATCAAAAAGCCTTTTGCCGTTTTTAAATTTTATTACGTCGTTTTCTAGGCTTATGTCGTCTTTCGGATTTTTTAGCGTTATGTTTTTCTTTTCTAGCTGCGTAGGTTCGGGCATAGGATGCGTAGGCGCGGTCGGTTGCTGATATAGGCATCCGGTAAAAGCAAATACAACCATGGTTAAAACCGAGTATTTTAAAATTAAATTTTTCATATTTTTTCCTTTATTAGTCGATTGTTTTTTTGATTTGTTGTTTTATTCTCGATACTATATCTTTTCCTATATCTACTTCATTATTGCGGTCTATGATGTAATTAACGGTGGCCTTATATGTTACTTTTGAGCCGTTTTGGTAGTTAAATACGTCGTATTCTATCGTTTGGCTTTTGTTGCTTAGATTTGCGTTTTTTAGACTGTCGATAGTAGAGTCTTTATTATATTTTGAATCCTCTTCGCCCTTAAAGGCATACTCTCTAGTTATAGATAAATTTCTTAAACTTTGGAACAAGTTGTCAAAATCTCGCATTAAATTCGATGGAATGTCTAGATGAAGCACTTCGGCAAAGCCGAGATCTTTGTAAGTTCTTTGAATGAATTCTTTGGGATAGCTAAAGCTCATCTCGAATTTATCTTGAGTTCCGGTTATTTTATACGGTATTTTGGCTCCGAAATAAGTTAGATATTCCGAATTTTCTACATCGTCCTTGTCTGGTTCGCAGGCTTTGCCGTTAACATAGAAAATCTCCAAGCTATTTTCTTTAAATTTAATATCTAGACCTTCATGCCAGTCGCAAGCTATGGTAAATTTTTCAGAGATGACTTTTTTATATTTACTGGCCTCTAATATCGTTTTAACGATTGCTCTTTTTACATCCGAAAGGATGACCGGTTCTTTTGAAATTTCATCGGTAAAATTCGCTTTTATCGTTATCGTTTCGCTTTTCCCGGACGGCAACGATACGGGCGGTTGAGGGGCGCATCCAATAAGTAGTAGCGCGACCATTAAAGCTATGCTAAGCTTAATTTTCATATTTGCTCCTTATTAATTAAAATTTGTATCGTGATGGTATCGTTTTTTTTGTAAAGAGTAAAATTGCGAAAATGAAATTATTAGGTAGAATTAAAGAATATTTGGAGTTTAGCTAAGCCCCAAGGGCTTAGCTATGCATTGGCGAAAAGATCGTTCAAAGCCTCGCTTAGGCTAGGATGCGTAAAAATTTGATTTTTAAGCGCATAGGCGTTACCGCCTAGTTGGATTACCAAAGCAAGCTCGTTTATTAACTCGTGCGAGTTCGGGCAGTGAAACGCCGCGCCCAAGATTGCGCCGTTTTCGCAGTTTACTACGGCTTTTAAAAATCCCGCCTCTTGCCCTAAAATCTTTGCGTTTGGTACCGAAGATAGCGGTATTTTTAAAATTTTTACGTTTTTGAGCTCAAGCGCTTCTTTTTCGCTCAGCCCTATCTTGGCCAGCGGTATATCCGTAAATAATACGTTTGCATGTATCGAGCGATTATTTACGCTACGTTCTCTGTTTGCAAAAAGATGCGAAAAAACTATCCTAAAGTCGTCTAGCGATATATAGGTAAAAAGTTCTCCTCCTTTTACGTCGCCGACCGCGTAGACGTCGCCGTTCGTAGTTTGCAGATATTCGTTTACGATTATATTTTTGCGTGCGTCCGTTTTTATGCCGGCGGCATCCAAATTTAGTTTCCCCGTATTCGCCTCTCTACCCGTTGCCAGCAAGAAGGCATCAGCCTTTACGGCCTCGTTTTTGTCGTCTTTTTCGTACGTTAGGACATCGTCTTTTACTTTTATAGGCGTAGCGCCTAGTATTATTTCTACGCCTTGGGTTTCTAGCATGGATTTTAGGCTTTGTCTAACGTCGTCGTCTTCGTTTGGCAAAAATTCGTCTTTTCTAACTAAAATTTTAACGTCTGAGCCAAAATTTGCAAACATTGAAGCAAATTCAAGTCCGATAAAACCACTTCCGATTATCACAAGCTTATTTGGCAGCTCTTTTATTTGCAAAATTTCCTTGCTTGTATAGACTTTGTTAGAATTTATGCTAATTTTTGGAATTTGATCCATTGAGCCGGTGTTTATGACGATTTTCTCAGCCGATATTTTAAGTATTTCGCCACTGCTTTTTGCGATTTTTAACTCTTTTTCGCCCAAAAAACTAGCTTCGCCGTCTATAACATCTATGTTTGCATTATCGCTTAACATTTTGTAATTTTTCGCCCTTAAAGCTGAAATTAGCGCATCTTTTGTCGCCATCGCTTCTTTAAAATAAGCCTTCTTATCGTCATAGAATTTAGCCTGTTTAGAAAGCATTACAAGCTTTTTTGTCGGGATACAACCGATATTAATACAAGTTCCGCCATACATTTGTGGAGATTTTTCTATGATGGCTATTTTTTTGCCAAGCCCAGCTGCCTTTGCGGCTAGTGTTTTGCCAGCTTTTCCAAAGCCAATTATTGCAATGTCATAATTCATTTTTGATCCTTTTTTAAAATTTACGTAATTATAATTTTTGAGATAAAATATATCGTAAATTTAGAAAAAATGACTATAATTAGCTTTTTAAATTAGCTTAGGTGCGTAAAATGCTTATTATAAATTGCAATGACGAGAGCGAATTTGTTGGAAAAAAAGTTTGTGATTTTATAAAATTCAAAGATCTTGACGTGCAGAAAATTGCAGTTGAGCTAAATGGTGAAATTTTGCCAAAAAGTATGTTTGATACGCTATTAAAAGATGGCGATATGGTTGAGATCGTGCATTTTGTCGGAGGTGGATAATGGATAAATTTATGCTTGGTGGGGTTGAGTTTTCTTCTCGTTTTATTCTTGGTTCTGGCAAATTTTCCTTACCACTTGTGAGCGCTTGCATTAAGCAAGGTGGCGTAGAGATGGTAACTTTGGCACTTAGGCGAGTAAATAGCGGTGGGAGCGAGAATATCCTTGATTTTATTCCTAAAAATATCACACTTTTGCCAAATACCTCTGGTGCTAGAAACGCTAACGAGGCCGTTAGGATAGCAAAACTATCTCGTGAGCTTGGGTGTGGAAATTTCATCAAACTTGAAGTTATAAGGGACAGTAAATATCTGTTGCCTGATAATTTTGAAACGATAAAAGCAACGCAAGAGCTTGCAAATTTGGGTTTTATCGTGATGCCTTATATGTATCCTGACTTAAATGTCGCCAGGGATTTAGCTAGTGCTGGCGCGGCTTGTATTATGCCACTTGGCGCGCCAATTGGGACAAATAAGGGGCTTTGCACGAAAGAATTTATACAAATTTTAATAAATGAAATCTCGTTGCCGATTATTGTTGATGCGGGTATTGGCTCACCAGCACAAGCGTGCGATGCTATGCAGATGGGCTGTGCGGCGGTGATGGCGAACACAGCTATCGCAACAGCTAATGATGTCAAAACTATGGCAAAGGCATTTGCTTTGGCGATTGAGGCCGGACGGCTTGGGTATTTAGCTGGATTTGGCAGGATAAAAGACACAGCAGAAGCTTCGTCGCCACTTACTGGATTTTTGAGATGAAATTTCAAAATCCAATGTCATATATGCCACAAATGCAAATCATTGATGAGAGCATTATGCACGAAGTTTTAGCGCACAGAAATTCTTACAAATATGAAATTTACACAAAAGATGATGTTGCTAGGGCGTTAGATGATGAGCGAGTTGGCATTGATGGGTTAAAAGCTCTTTTAAGCCCAGCGGCAGATGAATTTTTAGAGCAAATGGCTATTAAAGCCAAAACTCAACGCTTTAAAAATTTTGGAAATAGTGTGGAGTTTTTTACTCCGCTTTACATATCAAATTATTGTGATAGTAACTGCACGTATTGTGGATTTTCGTCGCATAATAAAATTTCTCGTTTGAGATTAAAGATTGACGAGATTGAAGTTGAGCTTGAAAACATAGCTAGAACTGGATTAAAAGATGTGCTGATTTTAACGGGCGAGAGCTCTAAAAAGCGCGATTTAAAGTATATTGGCGAGGCGTGCAGTAAGGCTGCGAAATTTTTTACAAATGTAGGCGTTGAAATTTATCCACTAAATTCTGACGAATACGCCTATTTGCACGGTTGCGGGGTTGATTATGTCGTTGTTTTTCAAGAAACGTATTCGCCACAATCTTATGAGAAATTTCACATCGGTGGAGATAAAAGATCGTTTTCTTATAGATTTCACGCACAAGAGCGAGCTTTAATGGGCGGTATGCGTTCAGTTGGATTTGCCGCACTTTTAGGACTTGACGACTTTCGTAAAGATGCGCTTTGTACGGCACTTCACGCGCATTTTATTCAGCAAAAATATCCGCATGCTGAGATCGCACTTTCTTGTCCGAGATTGCGTCCAGCGATAAACAAGAATGAAATTTCGCCAAAAGATGTTGATGAGAGGAAATTATTTCAAGTTGTTTGCGCTTATAGATTGTTTTTGCCTTACTCTAATATCACGATTTCAACGCGTGAAAATGCAAATTTCCGCAATGGCATAGTTTCTGTGGCGGCGAGTAAAATTTCAGCTGGTGTGAGCGTGGGGGTTGGAAAACATTCGGATAGCAAAAAAAGTGGCGACGAGCAATTTGAGATAAGCGATACAAGAAGCGTTGATGAAATTTATGCTGATATTTTGGGGCTTGGGCTGCAACCTGTAATGAGTAATCATATCTATGTTTGAGCGAATTTGGGTTACAAGTAGGCGTCTTAGCGGTGATTTTTGGGCTGATTTTTTAGCCGTTGCTAAAAGCGGGATTGTTGATAAAATTTTGCTTCGTGAGGCTGATTTGAACGAAATTGATTACGAAAATTTAGCCAAAGAGGCTTTGAAAATTTCTAATAGTTTTGGTGTGGGGCTTATTTTGCATAGCCATTTTAAGGTGGCAAAAGAACTTGGTGTGGCTGATTTGCACTTACCTTTTAAGATTTTTTTAAATTTTAATCAAAACCTTTTTCGAGGCAGGATTGGCGTTTCGGTTCATAGTTCAAACGAAGCTTTATTGGCTCAAAATTTGGGCGCAAATTATGTCGTGGCAGGGCATATTTTTGACACTTTAAGCCATGCAAATTTAGCCGGATTGGGTGTTGATTTTTTAAAACACATTGTTAAAAATTTGACTATTCCAGCTTACGCCATAGGCGGTATAGACGCACAAAACATCGATTTAGTCAGGCAAAGTGGGGCAAATGGAGCATATATGATGAGAGAAATTTTAAAGCAAATAAAGGAGAAATAGATGAATAAACTAATTTTTGTTACGGTTTTGTGGGCGTTTAGTTTTAGTTTGATTGGCGAATTTTTATCAGGACGCGTTGATGTTTATTTTTCAGCTTTTTCGCGTGTTTTATTGGCGTTTTTGGTCTTTTTGCCGTTTATGATAAAGGGCTTTAAGCGCACTAATTTGTCGCTTTATCTTAAAATTTCATTAATTGGAGCGGTGCAAATTGGCATTATGTATATTTGTTATTATAACTCTTTTAAGTACCTTTCTGTGCCAGAAGTAGCACTTTTTACGATATTTACGCCATTTTATGTTAGCGTTTTTTATGATATATTAGCCAAACGTCTTAGGTTGCTGTATTTACTTAGCATTGCAGTTGCGGTATTTGGTGCGCTAGTTATAAAATACGGCAACGTTAATGACGGATTTTGGTTTGGATTTTTGCTAGTTCAAATTGCAAATGTTTGTTTTGGCGCAGGTCAGAGTGCATATAAATTTTTGCTTCAAAATGAGAGTTTTGGCAGACAAGTAGAGCATTTTGGTTACTTTTTTGTTGGTGCTAGCTTTGTAACTGGTTTAGCTTTTGCTATTTTTGGAAATTTTGAGAAAATTAGTCTTGATTTTACGCAAACAGCTGTGATTTTATGGCTTGGTATTGGCGCTAGCGGACTTGGGTATTTTTTATGGAACAAAGGGGCTTGCGAAGTCGATAGCGGAACGCTTGCGATTATGAATAATGCCTTGATTCCAGCGGCTATAATCGTAAATTTGGTCTTTTGGCACAAAGATGCTGATATAATTAGGCTCTTAATTGGTGGCGTGATTATATATGTATCACTTATAATTCATAATAGAATAATTGCTTATTATGATAATAAAACTAAAATTTCAGCCTTGTAGTTTTAAACAATTAATCACAGTTATTAAAAGCCTAAATTTAGGCTTTTAACTGTTATAATTTGCCGCCTTCAACGACCAAGCTTTCAGGATTTACGCTATCGCCGTAGATTGGTTTAAGCGTTTCGTCGTAATTTTTATGGAAGAAATTTTCTTTTCCAAGCTCGATTATTTCGTTATTTATCCATTCAAGCAATGCTTTATTGCCTTTTTTAACGGCTGGAGCTATGACATCAACATCGCCAAGTGCTTCGATGCCGACGCTAAAGCCAGGATTTTCTTTCGCCCAAGCAAAAAGTAGTGCGTTATCGTGGGCGAGTGCAGCTCCCCTGCCATCAACTAATGCCGCAAAAGTTTCAGTATTTTGATCGAATTTTAAAAGCTTGATGTCTGGATAATTTTTTGTAAAATAAGCGTCCGCGGTAGTGCCTTTATTTACGATTAGTTTTTTACCCTTTAAATCATCTACGCTTTTTATGACCGCCCCATCTGGGCTAAGTATGCCAAGCGAAACTTTCATATACGGCAGGGCAAAATCAACAACAGCTGCACGTTCTGGTGTTTTTGTAAAATTTGCAAGCGTAATATCGACCTTGTCGGCTATTAAAACCTCTACGCGAGCGGCTGCCTCTACGAATTCAAATTTTATTTTGTCTTCATCGCCGAGCAAATCTTTTGCGATACGTTTTGAAAAATATATGTCATAGCCATTGTTTTTTCCGTCTTTTGTTACGTAGCCAAATGGTGGCTTGTCGCTAAAAACACCAACTCTTATAAAACCGCGATCTTTTATGGCTTGAAGCTCATCAACTGGCTTATTTTGATTTGTTTTAGAACTGTTTTCACAGCCAAGTAAAACAACGCAAGCAACAAGCGCTAGAAATAAAATTTGAAATTTTTTCATTTTTTCTCCTTAAAATTTTGTAAAACGAACCGATTATTTCTTATTATAACTAAATATAAGCTTAATATATTTTATTTTTGAAACGTGAATAAGTTTAAAAATTTTCTCGCACGCTCTGTTTTCGGATTTGTGAAAAATTCATCAGGTTTGCTAATTTCCACTATTTCGCCCGCGTCCATAAATACAATTTTATCTGCAACTGCACGCGCAAAACTCATCTCATGCGTTACGATAAGCATAGTCATTCCTTCTTTGGCTAAATTTATTATCACGTCAAGCACTTCGCGTACTATTTCTGGATCAAGCGCTGCCGTAACTTCATCAAATAGCATAATTTCAGGATTCATACAAAGGCTTCTTACTATTGCGATGCGTTGCTTTTGTCCACCACTTAGCTCTTTTGGATAGGCAAATTTTTTATCTAGTAACCCGACTTTTTTAAGCCACATATCAGCTTCATCTTCGACCTCTTTCCTATCTCGTTTTTGGACTTTTAGCGGTCCAAGCAGGATATTGTCTATCACATTCATGTGGTCAAAAAGTTCGTAACTTTGAAACACCATTCCAACTTTTTGACGAATTTTTTGCCAATTTTTATAGTCTTTATCTATCTTTTCGTCATCTATTATTATCATTCCGCTTGCGATTTTTTCCAGTCCATTTACACATCTAAGCGTTGTGCTTTTACCACACCCAGAAGGTCCAAGTATTACTACGACTTCTCCGCTTTGAAGTGTTAAATTTATATTTTTTAATGCGTGAGAATCACCATAAAATTTGTTTAAATTTTTAAGTTCAAGTATAGGTTGCATATTAACTCCATTTATTTTCTAGTTTTTTTGATAATTTTGAAATCGGATAGCAGATGATAAAATATAAGAAAAATATAAAACCGTAAATCCAAAACGGCGCAAGCTGATTATTTGTCATTCTTGCTGTTTCGATGATTTGCTGTCCGACCTTAACGACTTCGACAACGCCGATTAAAACAACTATTGATGTTGTCTTAATCATACGACTTAGCAAATTTACAACAGATGGCACAAGTCTTCTAGTCGCCAAAGGCACGATGACAAACGAGTAAATTTGAACTTTATTTAGCCCAAGTGATTCAGCAGATTCGAATTGATGTTTTGGAATCGATAGCAGTGCGCCTCTAACTATATCCATCATCTCGAAAATTCCCCAAATACTAAATACTACAAGTGATGCGGCAAAGGCTGAGATATGAATTCCAAGCGCTCTGCTAAGTCCGAAATATATCAAAAACAGCCAAACTATTTGGGGCATAATTCTAACTATTTCTAAACATATTTTTAATAATATATAAATAAAACGATTTTTTGAACTCATTAAAATTCCAAAAATTAAACCAAAAAATATTGATACGATTATGGAAAATATCGAAATTTCAAGGCTTATCAAAAGTCCGTCAAATAGTCTTTTTAAATTTTGTATGTCAAATAATATCTCAACTCCTTGCAATTTTCAATCCTCTCTCAATCATCGTAAGCGTCAAAGATACTGGTAAAATAATAATAAGATAGCTAATAACTAGCATAAAAAGCGCCTCGTCGGTCTTATAATATAATCCTATAATATCTTTTGTAACATAAACCAAATCAGCTAATGCAACAATGCTAACAATTGAAGTTTCCTTAATCAAAAATATAATATTTGCCGAGATTGAAGGCAACGCTACAAAAAAAGCTTGCGGCATCAATACATATCTTAAAAGCGAAAATTTGCTAAGTCCGATACTAAGCCCAGCTTCTATTTGCGATTGTTTGACTGATTGCAAACCAAGTCTAAAACTTTCGCTCATATAGCTGCCACCCAAAAATGCAAGTCCTATGACGGCACAGCTAAACGAGCTTAAATTTAGTCCTAATTTTGGCAATCCATAATACAAAAAAAACAGCTGAATCAATAGTGGTGTGTTTCTGCTAAGCTCAATATAAGCGTTTGTTATCAGACTTAATTTTTTAAATTTGTAAAAGCTAACCAATGCGCAAAAAAGCCCGATTATAATAGAAAACACAATCCCATAAAATGATAGTTCAAGCGTTAAAATCGAGGCTGTTTTAAACATGTGTAGAAAATTTAATATAAACTCAAAATCCATTAAAATCCTCTAAAATTTTTAAAAATAGTCTAATTTTACCCTAAGTAATATTAAATTTAACACATATTTGGTATGATTAGGGTTTTAAATTTGCAAAGGAAATGGGTTGGATATTTTTCATATCATCGGATTTTTGGGTATGGTTTGCGTCGTCGGCGCTTATTTGCTTCTTCAAATCGGACGCG
The DNA here is from genome assembly GCA_052170535.1 of Campylobacter sp. Lineage (GTDB taxonomy): Bacteria > Campylobacterota > Campylobacteria > Campylobacterales > Campylobacteraceae > Campylobacter_A. Next base: position 11,969 of record JBQNAH010000001.1, read on the forward strand.
TTGGCGCACAAAGTTTGACATTTCAGCTTATAAATTTACTTGGTGCGATTTTGCTTATAATTTCGCTCTTTGTGCACTTTAATCTAGGCTCGTTTTTGATAGAAGTTTTTTGGATAATTATCACGCTTTATGGAATTTATAAAATTTACAAAAAGGGTACAAATGGCTAGTATCAGAGCGTTTGGCGAATGGGAAAAACAAGAATGCCTGTTTTTATCTTTACCGCATAAAAATACCGATTGGCAACCGTATTTGGAAGAAATTTTAATCAGCTATGAGCGTTTGGTACAAGCTGTTGTAAAATTTCAAAAATGTGTGCTGATTTGTCCCGATGAGAAAATTTTAAATCGTTTTAGAAAATTTCAAAATTGTGATTTTTTATGCATTCAAACAGATGACACCTGGATACGCGATTACGGACTTATTGATGTAGAAAATGGCGATGATATTTTGAGTTATGATTTTAAATTTAACGCGTGGGGCGGCAAATTTAAAAGCCGCAAAGATGACGAGGTCAATTCGCAAATTGTAACAAAAATTCCAACAAATTTAAAGCCAATAAATTTTGTTCTTGAGGGTGGAAGTATCGAATTTAACGGTGATGGAACGCTTTTGACGACATCTAAATGCCTGCTAAATGATAACCGAAATCCACAACTAGATAAAAATCAAATTGAATATAAGCTAAAAGAACTTTTTGGTTTAAAGCGCATTATTTGGCTTAATAGTGGATTTATAAAAGGCGATGACACCGATAGCCACATAGATACTTTGGCACGTTTTATAGATAAAAATACGATTGCTTATGCAAGTTGCGAAGATGAAAGCGATGAGCATTTTGACGAGCTAGCCAAAATGCACTTGGAGCTTGAAAAAACAGGTTTTAGATTAATCGCTCTACCTTTGCCGAAGGCTAAATTTTTCCAAAATAAGCGACTGGGTTGTACTTACACAAATTTTATTTTCATAAATGGCGCGCTTATTGTGCCAACTTACGAAGACGAAAATGATTCTGTCGTGATTTCGCGTTTGCAAAAGGCTTTACCAAATCTTAAAGTTATCGGGGTCGATTCTCTTGTTTTTGTAAGGCAAAACGGTTCGCTTCATTGCTCGAGCCAAAATCGTTTTGCGCGATACAAATAAGCAACAAATTTAAAAGGATAAATATGAAAGTTGGTTTAATACAGCAAAAATTTCACGGCACAAAGGAAGCCACTATCGCTAAAACCTGCGAGCTTATACGGGAGAGTAAAGCGGGTGGTGCAGATTTGGTTGTTTTACAAGAACTTCATCAAAATTTGTATTTTTGCCAAAGCGAAAATACAAACTTCTTTGACATTGCAAACGACTGGGAAGCTGATGTGAAATTTTGGGGTCAAGTAGCGCGCGAAAATAAAATAGTTCTTGTTACTTCGCTATTTGAAAAACGCACGGCTGGACTTTACCACAATACAGCTTTTGTGTTTGAAAAAGATGGAAGCATAGCTGGAAAATACCGAAAAATGCATATTCCAGACGATCCTCTTTTTTATGAGAAATTTTACTTTACTCCAGGCGATATCGGCTTTGAGCCTATAAAAACCAGTGTCGGCAAACTTGGAGTTTTGATTTGTTGGGATCAGTGGTATCCTGAAGCGGCGCGTCTGATGGCTTTAAAGGGTGCTGAAATTTTGATTTATCCAACGGCGATTGGTTGGTTTAACGATGATGCCGATGAAGAAAAAATGCGCCAACTTGAAGCTTGGGTTGGCGTTCAGCGCGGTCACGCCATAGCAAATGGATTGCCTGTTGTTGCGGTAAATCGAGTCGGATTTGAAAAAGATGATTCTTGTGTTTGCGATGGTATAAATTTTTGGGGTAACAGCTTTGTTTTTGGTCCGCAAGGAGAACAAATTTTGCGTGCTGATAGTCAAAGCGAGAGATGTTTTATTGCAGATATTGATATGAAGCGTAGCGAAGACGTGCGTAGAATTTGGCCTTTTTTACGCGATAGACGCATAGATGCGTATGCAAATTTGACAAAACGATTTATCGATTGATTTTTCAAACTTTAAAATTGTTATTGGTATTGAAAAATACATAAAATTAAACTTAAAAATATTTTTTAAGGCTAAATTGTGTAAAATGGTCAAATGCGATTTTAAATTTTAGTTAAATTTTATTTTGTTTTTCGATAAAAATGATTTTTTGTGATACGATAAATTAAAATTTTTACTTAAGGATTAAAAATGAAAACTTCATCTTTTGTTTTGGCTGGCTTGCTTTTTGCTTCAACTTTAAGCGCTAAAGAATTCGTTTCGATAGGAACGGGTGGAATGACAGGTACGTATTATCCAGTTGGCGGAGCACTATGTAGAATCGTAAATAAAGACCCGCAAATGAAATGCACCGTGCAATCAACTGGTGGATCTGTGTATAACGTAAATAATGTTCTTAAAAAAGAGCTAAATTTTGGTTTTGTTCAAAGCGATGTGGTTTATGATAAATATAACGGCGTTGGCAAATTTAAAGATATGGGAGATCAGAATTTACGTGCTGTTGTAGCTATTTATCCAGAGCTTTTGGCGTTTGTGGTTTCAAAAGAGAGTGGCATAAAATCGATTAACGATTTGGGTGGTAAAAATATAAATGTCGGAAATCCAGGAAGTGGTAACGAAGCGACTGCATTAAATGTTTTTAAAGCGTATGATTTTGACGTGGCAAAATTGGGACATCGCGGTGTTTTAACCGCTCAAGAGTGCCCGCACGCTCTTAAAGATAAAAAAATAGACGGATATTTTTATATGGTCGGTCATCCAACAGCAAATATCACCGATGCGGCAAATTCGATGCCTATTGATATCGTAAGTATCGATGGTGAAAATATAGATAAAATGCTTGCTGATTTTCCTTATTTTGCAAAGGGAACTATCCAAAAAGGAACTTATTTAGGCGTTGATTATGATGTAAATAGTATCGGTGTAAAAGCTGTTTTGGTCGCCGATAAAAGCGCTAGTGACGCTTCAGTTGCGGCGATAATAAAAGCGATTTTGGATAATTTTGACGAGTATAAAAGTCTGCACCCCGCGTTAAGCTCTGTAACAAAAGAGAGCTTGATTGATGGAATTTCAGCCCCACTTCATCAAGCAGCTGAGGCTGAATTTAAAAAATATGGAATTTTAAAATAAATTTAAAGGTAGTTTGATGGCGGTCGAAAATAAGGTTGGGCAAGAACAAGATGAATTTGTTGAGATTAAAACCAGAGAGATAGATTCGAATTTTTATATTTATCTGGTTAGTATTATTGGTTTTGCTTGGTCTGCTTTTCAACTTTACATAGCCTATTTTCCGATGAATACCACGATGTCTAGATCGGTACATTTGGGATTTGCGGTGTGTTTGGTGTTTTTACTGTATCCAGTTACTTTTCACAAAAAGGCACATATAAGCGTTCCGATGTATGATATTTTATTGTGTGTTGTTGGAATTTTAGTTGCTTTGTATCCTTTTGTGGAATTTTATGCACTAGCTAATAGACCTGGGGATTATAATAATTTAGATATTATCGTTTCTTGCGTTGCGGTTTTGATACTTTTTGAGGCTGGTAGGCGCGTGATCGGACCAGCACTTGCGATCATAGCCTGTATATTTTTGGTATATGATTATTTTGGTCAATATATGCCAGATATTATAGCCCATCAGGGTGCTAGTTTAAATAAGTTAGCCGGACATATGTATCTAACCACAGAGGGTGTTTTTGGTGTTCCGCTTGGTGTGAGCGTGAGTTTTATATATCTATTTGTTTTGTTTGGCTCGCTTCTTGAGCGCGCAGGTGCTGGACAATACTTTATAAATTTAGCCTTTGCCTTGCTTGGTAAATATCGTGGCGGACCAGCTAAAGCATCTGTTATTGCTTCTGGATTAACCGGTATGGTTAGCGGTAGCTCAACGGCCAATGTCGTAACAGTCGGAACTTTTACTATTCCACTTATGAAAAAAGCAGGCTTAACCGGAACAAAAGCTGGCGCGATAGAGGTAGCTGCTGGTGTAAATGGTCAGCTGATGCCACCTATAATGGGCGCGGCAGCTTTTATAATAGCTGAATTTCTAGGTCTTAGCTACACAAACGTTATGATTGCAGCTATCATTCCAGCATTTGTTTGTTATGCTTCGCTATTTTTTATCGTGCATTTAGAAAGTTGCAAACTTGGTTTAAAGGGCGTGGAACGAGATGAGAATTTTTCAAAATTTAAAATTTTTATCAGCGGACTTCATTATCTTATACCAATTTTTGTTTTATTATACACTCTTTTGATAGCCAATGAATCCGCCATTTCAGCTGCATTTAATGCAATTAGCGTCCTATTTTTGATTATTCTTTTCCAAGAACCGATTAGAAAAATAATATACAAACAAAAAGTTAATAAAAATGATTTTTTGATAGGATTTTCAGATATTTTTTGGTCGATGGTAACAGCTGCTAGAAGTATGACAACTATTGCGATTGCGACTGGATTAGCTGGTATTATTGTTGGGTCTATTTCACTAACTGGAATCGGTCAGGTTTTATCAGAAGTGGTTGAAATTTTAGCTGGAAATAATGTCTTTCTGATTTTATTTTTCACAGCTTTAATGTCCTTGATTTTGGGAATGGGTTTGCCAACAACTGCAAACTACATCGTTGTTTCAAGTCTTGTTGCTCCAGTAATACTATTTTTGGCGCATAAAAATGGCTTTTTAATCCCAGCCATTGCCGTGCATTTATTTGTATTTTATTTTGGAATTTTAGCCGACGATACGCCACCTGTTGGCATTGCAGCTTACGCAGCTGCTGGTATCGCTAAGGCAAATCCTGTAATAGTGGGCATTCAAGGCTTTTTTTACGACCTAAGAACAACTGTTTTACCATTTGCTTTTGTCTTTAATAACAAACTTTTGCTAATACAAAGTGTCAATCCTAGTGCGCCAAATGATCCAAAAGGTATAGTTTGGATAACTAACCCGTTTGAAATTAGCGTTATTTTCACTACCGCACTTATTGGTATGTTTGCGTTTTCGTCCGCGCTTCAAGGCTATCTTTTAACAAGGGTAAATTTGATAGAAAGATTTTTGTTGCTCTTGGTTGTGCCTTTTGTGATTGTGCCGAATATATGCGTGAAATATTTGTCATTTATCGCTAGTGAATATATGTCTTACCTGGTTGGTATTACTCTTTATGCTATGATATTTGCGCTTCAATGGATAAAAAACAAAAGGAAGATTTAAGCTTTGTGTCTGAGTGCGAATTGAATTCGCACGTTTTATTTAATAAAATTTGTAATTAAAGTTGCTTAGAGCGTTGCAAATCAGCAGCAAAATCACAACCTAGTTTATTGCCGATTAGGCACGATTTATCAAAAAATGCCTTTGCTTCTTTATATTTTTTCTCATCAATTAAAAATGAGCCAACTACACTACAAGAGTTTGCATCACCTAGATCGCAAGATTTTTTGAAAAGCTCAAACGCCTTTATTTTATCGCTTTGCATGTAAATAGAAGCTGCGTTTGTGCATTCTTTTGCGATATTTTTCTCGCAACCGCTTAAAGCATCGTCTAAATTTTGTCCAAACAGTGTTGTAGAAAGGATAAGTAAAGCTATATTTTTTGTCATTTTTTGCCTTTTAAGATAAGATTTGGTTTGATTTTAGCATATTAAAAATTATTTTTTGTTTAGGTCTTTTTCTCTGTTTTTGAAATCTGGCATTAAATTGCGTATAAAATCGTAAAAAGTTTTTTGATGGTGCGGAAAAATGAGATGCGCTAGTTCGTGCAAAACGACATATTCTATCAGATATATCGGCTTTTCGATCAGTTTTAGGTTTAAATTTATATATCCTTTTTTTGAATTGCAACTACCCCACCTAGAATTCATCTCTCTTATTGTTATTTTATTTATTTTGCATTTAATAACTGGAGAAAATTTATCAATTAAATTTAAAAACGTACTTCTCGCCTCGGCTTTTTTAAATTTTTCTAACTTTTTTGGGTTCGGGGCAAAAATTTTATCATCTTTTATCAAAATTTCTTGAAAATTCTCATCAAAAACTATTTTATAAATTTGCCCCAAATATGCAAAATCATCGCTTTTTGGAAGTGAATTTAAGACCTTTTGATGTGTTAAAAAGAGCCAATCTTGGTTGTTTTGAAGAAATCCAAAGGCTCTTTTTTCAGGGCAGTTACTTGGAAGACTAAGTAAAATTTTAGCATTTTTATCAATCCTAAGCCTTATGTTTTTCATATTGGATTTAAATATAAGCTCAACATCAAGATTGTTAAATTTTATACTTTTTCTTTTCAATTTGCGCCTGTGTTTAATATCAATTAAGTTGTTTTGAAGTTTTATGCAAAAGCGTAAAAGCTATAAAACCAAAAGCAAGAAAGCACGATATTATAAGTGCGTAAAATCCGCCGTCCCAGCCAAAAACATCAACAATTTTACCCATCGCCCAACCAGCACTTGCAGAGCCAAGCAGGTAGCCAAAAAGTCCGGTCAATCCAGTCGCTGTTCCTGTTGCTACACGTGGGACTAGGTCCGCAGCTTGCAACCCTATCATCATAACTGGACCATATATCAAAAATCCGATCGCAATCAAGCAAGCATAATCGACAAATTCGTTTCCTGCCGGATTTTTCCAATATATAATAATAGCTATCAAAACGCCAACCATAAAAATGAGCATCGGAGGTGCGCGATGGCCTTTGAAAATTTTATCACTTAAATAACCGCTCGTAAGCATTCCAAAAATTCCGGCATATTCATACATAAAATATGCCCAACTTTGTTTATCTACGGTAAAATTTTTAACCTCTTTTAAATATGTAGGCGCCCAATCAATAATGCCATATCTTATAAAATATACAAAAATATTTGCGATCGCAATCGCCCAAAGGAATTTGTTTGTAAGTATGTATTTTTTGAAAATATCAGTCGCCCTTAGCGTGTGAGCGGATTGAATTTCTTCTGTGTGTCTTTCGCCTTTGTATTGCTCTACTGGCGGCAAACCTTGTGATTCTGGCGTATCGTGCATTAGCTTAAACATAATAGCCGCAATTATTATAGCAATTATTGCTGGCAGGTAAAATAGTGATTGCCAAGCTCCAAAAATAGCAAGTCCGACCAACGCAAGCGGTCCTATTAGTCCGCCACCAAGGTTGTGAGAAACATTCCACCAGCTCCACCAAACTCCACGTTCTGACGTGCTAAACCAATTTGTCATTGTTTTTGCGCCAGGTGGATAACCCATACCTTGAAACCAGCCGTTAAATGCGGCAAGTACAGTCATAATCGCGATACTAGAAAGCACACCTGGAACTAAGCCAAAGATAAGACTTACAATAGCCGATCCTAGCAAACCTATGGTTATGAAGTATTTTGGATTGCTTCTATCAGAAACGTTACCCATCACAAATTTTGATATTCCATACGCAAACGATAAGGCGACTAAAATTATACCAAGATCGGCTTTGTCGTAGCCGTATTCACCGTTTTTATCGGCCAAATAAGGCATTGCCAATGATAAATTTTTGCGGATTAAATAGTAAGCTGCGTAACCTATGAAAATGCCGGCAAAAACTTGCCACCGAAGTTTTTTGTAATGCAAATCGATCTCTTGGGAAGGAATTTTCTTTTCGCTAGGTGCAGACGCTCGTAAAAATTTGAGCATATCTATCTCCTTATAAAAATCTAGGAGCTATAATTCTATCATAAAAGCCTTAAATATCACAAATATTCAATCTAAAAAATTATAATTTTTTACTTATAAAATTTTAAAATTTATTATTTTGTATAGCAAAAGTTATTTATTTAAAGGTGTGTATAATCATTTATTATCTGAATTTAAATTTTTATAGTTTTGCTTTTTTGATATAAAGTAGTAAAATTTTAAAATATTTTATAAATTAAACTTAATTAATCAAATTAATTTATAAACTTTATCAAACCAAGCGTTTTTCTATCCATTTTTTACTTTTCCAACGTAACGTATTAGCCGCTCCTCTTATCCATTCGTCAGCTAAAAATCCTAGCCAGACACCTAAAATTCCCATCTCGCAGCTAATCCCTAAAAAATATCCAAGTGGCAAACTTAGTCCCCACATAAAAATCGCTCCGGTCATAAATGGAAATTTCGCATCACCACTTGCGCGCAAGGCATTTACCATAACTATGTTAAATGTTCGTCCTGGCTCAAGCAACAAAGCCAAAACAAAAAGCGGAATCATTAGTGTTTTTAAATTTTCGTCTAAGCTTAGTTCTTGCATAATAAAATCTTTTGCCAAATATGTTGCCAATACGACAATAATTGTTGCTATTAAGCCAAATTTAAGTGCTTGAAATGTTTTTTTATAAGCTTCTTCAAATCTTTTTGCGCCTACTAAATGCCCCACAATAACTTCGTTTGCCATACTTATGCTCGTTCCGCAAAGCATTATAAGAAGGGCGATTTGAAAATATATCGTTTGAACGCTTAGACTGTCTTTTCCCATTGAGGCAACAAAGCTAAAAGCAACCATATATTGTGCCATCCAAAGTAAATTTTCTCCCGCACTAGGAAGTCCGATAGATAAAATTTTTTTCAAAATATCAAACGAAAATTTAAATAGCATTTTAATGAAAATTTTAACTTTTGCGATTTTAACGAGCGTGTAAAAGAGTATAAGCATTCCGATAAATCGTCCAATTACAGTTGAAAGCGCCACTGCGTAAAGTCCATAGTTTGGTAGTCCAAACCAGCCAAAAAGTGCGATCGCATTACCAAAGAGAGTAATTAAATTCATAACAAGAGAGACAATCATAACATTAAAAGCTAGATTATACACGCGCAAAACTGCTGCCAAAACAACGCCTATGCCATCGAAAAATAGTGCAACGCCTAGCAAATGCAAGTAATCATAGCTTTCTTTAATAAGTTCTTGTGGAACGTTTAAAATTTCAAGCACAAAATATCCAAAAATGTAGATAAAAATAGCGCAAAATAGCCCAAAAATAGTGTTAAAAGTTAGACTGGTATGAACGGCTTTCATAGCTAAAATTTTATTTTTTCCGCCCAAGGCTTGCGCAACTACAACGGCGCAACCAACGCTAAGAAAGCTAAAAATAATCATAAACAGATCCATTACTTGATTTCCAGCCCCCATTGCTCCCACTAAATCAACGCTAACTTGCGTAACCATATATGTGTTGATTATGAGCGTAGCAAAGTGCAAAAACAGATCAAAAAATATCGGAATAGTAAGCTTTTTGAGATTTAAATTTTGAGAATTTGACATAAAATCGTCCTTTTTAAGAGGATTGCATTCTAGCTAAAATTTGTTTAAAATAAAATTTAAATTACAATTTAATGCCAATTTTCTTAAAATATCTTTAAGAACCCATAAATTTGCTATAATTGACGAAAAATTTAAAATAAGAGAGCGATATGGCTTTAATTGATTTGATTGACGTCAGTAAAAAATTTGGAACGAATGAGATTTTTAATAGCATAAATTTTAGCGTGAATGATGGTGAAAAGATTGCAGTAATTGGCAAAAATGGCAGTGGTAAAAGCACGCTTATGAAGTTGCTTTTAGGAGTTGAGCAAGCTGACAGTGGCAGATATGTGGTTCAAAATAATTTGCAGATTCAAATGCTCGTTCAAAGTCCGAAATTTGATGATAGTTTAAGCGTAAAAGATGCGCTAAATTTGGAGCTAAAAGAGATTTTTGATGCCATAAAAAAGTATGAAATTTTAGTGTCTAGTTTGGCAAAAAATACAGATGATAAGGATTTGCACCGCGAACAAGATGAGCTTATTAAGTTTATAGAAAGCAAAGATGGTTGGAATATAGAGCATAAAATAGAGCGAATTTTGGCTGAATTTAAGCTAAAAGAATATGAAAACAGAAATATTTGTAGTCTAAGTGGTGGAGAAATTCGGCGTGTAGCTTTGGGTGCTTTGATCTTAAAAAAGCCTGATGTTTTGCTGCTTGATGAGCCTACAAACCATCTTGATGTTTATATGGTAAAATTTCTTGAAGATATGCTTAAAAATTCAAGACAAACGATAGTTTTTATCAGCCACGATCGCTATTTTATCGATGCTTTATCGACAAGATGCGTTGAGGTTGAAGAGGGTAATATCCACAGTTTTGATGGCGGATATGCAAATTATTTAAGCAAAAAAGAGGAAATTTTGGCGAGTTTGGCTAAATCTCACGAAACGCTTTTAAAGCAACTAAAATCAGAAGAAGAGTGGCTTAGGCGTGGCGTGAAGGCGCGTTTGAAGCGAAACGAGGGGCGAAAAGAGAGGGTTTTGGCGATGCGTGAGGAGGCTAAGAAAAATCCTAGTGTGATAAGGCGCGTTAGATTGGAGCTTGAAATGGCGAGTAAAAATTTCAACCAGCAAGATGGGATAAACCGCAAAAAAATGCTTTTTGAGTTTAAAAATTTAAGCAAAACGATAGGTGAAAAAATGCTATTTGAGGGTTTTAATATGCGTGTTTTACAAGGCGAGAGAATAGCCATAGTTGGCAGAAATGGAAGCGGAAAATCAACTTTGCTTAAAATTTTGCTCGGACTTGAAACTCAAAGTAGCGGTGAAATCAAGCGAGGAGACGTAAAAATCGGCTATTTTGATCAAAGCAGAAGCGTGCTAGATGATGATAAAAATTTAATCGAGACATTTTGTCCAAATGGTGGCGATCACGTGTTGGTGCGCGGTCGCAATATGCACGTTTATGGATACCTTAAAAATTTTCTCTTTCCTAGGGAATTTTTGGATAAAAAAATAGGAGTTTTAAGTGGTGGAGAAAAAAATCGTGTGGCTTTAGCGCTTTTATTTACAAAAACTTACGATGTTTTGGTGCTTGATGAGCCTACAAACGATCTTGACATTTCTACGATAAATATTTTGGAGGATTATTTGCGTAGTTTTGAGGGTGCGATACTTCTTGTCAGCCACGATCGCTATTTTGTTGATAAAATCGCCCAAAAACTTTGGGTGTTTGAAGGTACTAAAATCAACATTAATCACATGCAATACAGCGCATATTTGGAATTTGAAGATGAGTTTAGGGAGATTGATGAATTTGAAGCGAAAATTTTGCAAGAAAGCCCGCAAACTCAAAAAAACAAAACTGGCATAAAGCTAAGTTATAAACAAAATCAAATTTTACAAAACCACCCAGATAAAATCACGGCTTTGGAGCTTAAAATTTCTGAATTAAATAATGGACTTAGCGATCCTGAAATTTATCAAAAACTTGGCTTGCAAATACTTTATAGTGAGCTAGAAAAAACAAAAGCAGAACTTCAAATTTATGAAAACGAGTATTTTGAAGTGCTTGAAATAGCTCAAAATTTAGAGTAGTTTTATTTTAATACTGATTTTAAAAAGTTACGCTCAGTTTAGCTTTTATTTTTCATCGCGCTAAAAACTTTTGCCAAAATTAAAATTTACTTAAAAATTATTAATCAAGGAAATGTTGTTTTTGGTAAATTTAATTAAAATTAAACAAAATTTGTAAATTTGCTAATTAGAATCGCGGCGTAAAAGCTAGAATTTATCTAGCTTTTTAAATGCAAATTTGGTACAATATCATAGTTTTTGTAAGAATTTTTCATATTCTTGTGCGCTTTTCTATCGCGCCATAATCTAAATTGTGAGAAAAACCGTATCCGAAAAAGCAAGGCAATAGCGTTGCACCTATGAAATTTACCGTGCATTTAAAAGGCGTGATAATCTCGTCTATGCTGTATTTATCATAGCTTTTAGCATCGCCGCCTATGCTTACAGCAAGCGTAAATTTCTTTCATTTTAGCTTACTATTTGAGCCATAAGCCCAGCCATATGAAAACACATCATTAACTCATTTTTTAAAAAGCTGTGGATAACTATACCAATAAAGCGGAAACTCAATTACGATTTTATCGTATTTTTGCAGCAACTCTTGCTCTTTTTTTTGATCTCGATTTGCCAATTTACATAAGCTTCATAAAGCTCGTGTATGTCGAATTTATCGGGTTGATTTTTAGCCTTTTGCATCCAAGCTCTGTTTGCGTTTGAATTTTGCATATTTGGGTGTGCCAAAATGATTAGCGTTTTCATTTTTTATCCTTTAAATTTGTGTCATTACACTTTCATTTAAGTAAATTTTACACATTTTTGTAAATTTTGGCGTAAAAATCAGGATTTTGTCGTAATTTTAGTTTTTTTTATATATAATTCTTTCTTTTTGTAAAAAGGACTTTTATGCAACGAAATTCTTGGAGTTCGAAATTAACCTATATTTTAGCTGTTGCAGGTGCAACTGTGGGCTTTGGTGCGACTTGGCGTTTCCCGTATTTGGTCGGACAAAACGGTGGTGGCGCTTACGTTTTTGTATTTTGTATCTCTATGATTGTGATAGGAATTCCTATGATATTGGCTGAAAACGCCATAGGTAGGCGACTTAGGTTAAATGCCGTGGATGCGTTTGGCGGAAGTGCCAATGGTAAAAAAATACACAAGGCTTGGAAAATGGTAGGCTGGATGGGACTTGTAGGCGCATTTGGTATAATGGCTTATTATATGGTTCTTGGCGGTTGGGTGTTAAATTACATAGCTCAAATTTCGTTTGGAATTTTTGACTTATCGCACGTTTTGGATTTTGAAACAACGTCTAAATTTTACGAAAAAAATATAGTTAGCGATCCGATGGCTATCAGCTTTGCCACGCTTGTTTTTGTGCTTATAAATTACGTTATTTTGGTTCAAGGTGCGGTTAGAGGGATAGAAAAATCAGCCAAATATCTTATGCCACTTTTGTTTTTGTTAATGCTTGTGATGATTGTGCGAAATTTGACGCTTGATGGTGTAATGCAAGGTGTGAAATTTTACTTAACGCCTGATTTTTCAAAGATAAATATGAAACTTTTCATAGACGTTTTAGGTCAGGTATTTTTTGCACTTTCTCTTGGTTTTGGCGTAATGATTACGCTTTCAAGTTTTGTTAAAAAAGACGAAGGACTTATTAAGATTTCGGTAATTACTGGCATTTTAAACACTTTAATCGCTGTTATGGCGGGATTTATGATCTTCCCATCGCTTTTTAGCTACGGAGTATCTCCAGATAGCGGACCAAGCTTGGTTTTTAAAAGCTTACCAATCGTTTTTTCTCACATGCCTTTTGGTGCATTTTTTGCAGTTGCGTTCTTTTCGCTTTTGATGATAGCGGCTCTAACTACGTCTTTGCCGATATATGAAGTTATCATAACCACGATTCAGGAAAAATTTAAGATCAAACGTAAAAAGGCTATTTTTACTGTTTTGGCGACTATATTTTTGTTCGGAAATCTTCCGTCATTAATGGCAACAAATTTATTAAGTGATATTATTATTTTTGGCAAAAATATTTTTGATGCTTATGATGCGATAAGCGCTACCATATTTTTTGTACTAACTTCGCTTGGCTGTTCGATATTTGTTGGCTGGGTCTTAAAAGATGAAGCAAAAAAGGAAATTTTACAAGGAAGCCAGAGTTATAAAAAGGTTGTCGAATTTTGGTTTTTGTATGTTAAATATATAATTCCATTTATTATTTTGATTGTTTTTATTAGTTCTTTTTATGATAATTTTTTAAAATAAAGGATAAATTTGTTTGTAAATTTAGTTATTTTGTATTTTGTTTATGTGCTTTGCAAGCTTATTTTATCGCTATTGCAGATAAAATTTGTTAGCCAAAAGAGCAAAGAAGTTGCTGTAATACTTAATGAGATTGATTATAAAAATGCAGCCAGTATTGCGATCGCAAATCAAAAATTTGAGATATTCTCACTTTTTTATCATTTCGTCATTTTTATGTGTTGGCTTTTGTTTGGATTTGAAATTTTAACGCAACAAGCTCCTGATTTTGGCACTTTTAACGACGTATTTTTTGTGATAAGCTTTTTGGTTATTTCATCGATTTTGGATTTGCCACTAAACGTATATGAGAGTTTTGTTAAGGATAAAAAACACGGTTTTTCAAATATGACAGCCAAAATTTTCATAATCGATACACTAAAGGCTTTGGTGTTGATGATTGTTTTTGGTTCGGCTTTTATTTGGCTGATTTTGTGGTGCTTGCAAACACTTGGACAGCTTTGGTGGTTTTGGGCGTTTTGTGTCAGTTTTTTAATAATTTTGGTTATAAATTTAATTTACCCGACCATAATCGCACCACTTTTTAACAAGTTAAAACCACTTGAAGATGGAGAGCTTAAAAGTGCAATTGAAGGTCTTTTAAATTCTCTCGGATTTAAAAGTAGTGGCGTATTTAGTATGGACGCAAGCAAGCGAGATAATCGCTTAAACGCCTATTTTGGCGGATTTGGAGCAACAAAGCGCGTTGTTTTATTTGACACTTTGATAGCTAAACTTAGCGTAGATGAGATTATAGCTGTTTTAGGGCACGAACTGGGACATTTTAAACACGGCGATATTTTTAAAATGATCGCTATGAGTGCGATGATGACCTTTGCTCTTTTTGCTATTTTTGGAAATATTCCAAATTTTGTTTATGAGTCAATTGGACTTAGCGCAAACGGCGCTGGCGTTATTGTTTTTATGCTACTTTTTTCGCCTATTTTCAGCTTCATTTTTTCGCCAATTATATCTTATGTAAGCAGAAAAAATGAATTTGGTGCTGATAAATTCGGCGCTGGCGTAAAAAGTAAAGACGATATGATAAATGCGCTTAAAAAACTTGGTAGTGAAAACAAATCATTTCCTATGTCGCACCCTTTATTTGCTTTTGTTTATTATTCTCATCCAAGCTTATATGAACGTATAAATGAACTTAAATGAAGCTTTAAAAATCGCCACTTTGGAAATTTCATCCGTTTGTCAAAATTCTGCCAAAGTGGCAAAACGCCTTTTAATGCACCATTTAAACGCAAGTATCGAGTGGATTTTTTTGCATTTAAATGACGAGTTAAAAGATAAAAAAAGCTATTTTGAATTGATTAATCGTTTTAAAAACTATGAGCCGATCGAGTATATTACGCGTAAAGCTAGTTTTTACGGACTGGATTTTGAAGTTGAAAATGGCGTTTTGATACCGCGCCCAGAAACTGAGATATTAGTCGATAAGGCTTTGGAAATTTTGGCTGATTTTAAACAGCCTAAAATTGCTGAAATAGGCGTTGGTAGCGGTATCATAAGCGTACTTTTGGCTATTAAAATGCCAAATTTAAAAATAATCGCCACCGATATAAATCAAAAAGCTATAAATTTAGCAAAAAAAAATGCGGTGAAATTTGGTGTTGATAATAGGATAAAATTTGTTTTAACGAGTTATTTAGACGGAATAGATGACGAATTTGATATGATTGTTTCAAATCCTCCTTACGTAGCAAACGGCTACGCACTTGATAAATTTGTTTTAAACGAGCCGTCAAATGCTCTTTTTGGTGGTGAAATAGGCGATGAAATTTTGAAAAATATTATTAAAATTTCAAAGCAAAGAAATATAAAAAATTTGATTTGTGAGATTGGTTACGATCAAAAAAAGTCGCTTGAAATTTTTTTAAAAAACTACTCTTTTTTGTATAAATTTTATCAAGATTTGGCTGGTTTTGATAGATGTTTTGTAGCAAAATTAACTTAAAGGAATGCTTATGAAAGAGATTTATTTTTTGCTTTTGGCGATTTTAATCGGTGTTGAGATTGCGCTAGGAGCACTTGTTGCGCCTGTTGTTTTTTATCCGCAGGGTATAATTGGCGATGGCGTTTTAACGCTTTTTCAAAGCGGACAGATGATGGCTGTGATTTTTGTGAAATTTAACTATATTCTTTTGTTTGTAAGTATTTTTGCTTTTATTTATGAGATTTTTACGCTTAGATCGCAAGTTGTTTTTGGCGTAAAACTTAGCACGTTTATGCTTTGTGGTATTAATTTAATTTTATCTATCGCTTTTGTGTTTTATTTTACGCCTTATATTCTTGACGCGCAAAAACTTGGTGAAGAGGCGACAAAGACGGCTGAATTTATGCAAATTCATAAGGCTAGCGAATGGGTAATGAAGCTTATGATGATTTCGCAAATTATCTTGTGGTTTATTAAATTTAGGTCAGATATAAAGAAATGAGTCGCCCAAATATCCAAGAAGCTACCTATTTTTTGATAGATTTTGCAGTAAAAATGCTAAGCATTGGAACTTATACGGCAAGGGTTGAAAAATGCGTTACTAGAATAGCGCAAAGCTACGAATATTACGTTAGTTTGATGATTTTTGTAAAATATTTTACCATAAGCGTAATGGATCTGCTTGATAATTCAATAAGGCGAACTTATGTCAAAAAAATTCGAGCTTTACCAATAAATTTTAATCTAATTAGCGAGCTTTCCGCACTTAGTTGGCAAATTTATGATGATAAAATGGATCTTTGCAAGGCTAGGGCGGAATTTAAAGAAGCTAGTGCTTTTAAACCAGTAAATTTCGTCAAAACGCTTTTGTTTATTAGCTTTGCAAATGCTACATTTTGCAAGCTTTTTGGCGGAGATTTTGGCTTGATTGGTTGTGTGTTTGTGGCAACAGCGATTGGGTTTTGTTTGAAATTTATACTAACAAAATTGCATATTAATATCAAAATTCAATACGTTTTTATCTCTTTCATAGTTTCACTAATCGTTTATTTTAGCGCGTATTATGATTACACAACCACACGCGACGTAGTCATTAGATCGTCGATACTGTTTTTGATGCCAGGCGTGCATCTTATAAATAATGATAATACCTTAGTTGGCATTAGTCGGGCGTTTGGCACTGGAATTTTTATATCTTGTATCGCAGTTGGCGTTTATTTGGTCTTATCAATTTGTGATGTTGGATTTTTAAATGCTTGAGCTGTTTTATCACACCTTAATTGATGGAGCTTTTGCGGCTGTGGTGGGCTTTGGTTTTGCCTATGTCAGCTCTTCGCCTAAAAGAACGCTTATTTATTGCGCTATTTTGGCTGCCGTTGCCCACGCGAGCATGTTTTGGATAATGCAAATGCAGTTTTTTAACATTAGCGTTTCGACGTTAATCGTTTTGTTTTTGACAGGAATTTTGGGTATGTTTTTTGCCAAAAAGCTTAAAGTTTCAGTTGAAATCATAGCCTTTCCTGCGCTTTTGCCTATGGTACCTGGAATTTATGCTTATAAAAGCATTTTAGCTATATTTTCTTTCTCAAACGAGAGTGATTTGGTTGAGAAAAACGAATATTTAATGCTTTTCTTTGAAAATGCAATCACAACTTCAACTGTATCTTTGGCTATTGGCGTAGGCGTTTCAATCGTGCTTTTGCTATTTTATAATCAGTTGCTAATGATTACGCGAGGGGCTAGATCAAAAACAAATTTTAAAGGAGATAAAAATGAGAATTTACTATGAAGATACTGATTGTGGCGGCATTGTTTATAACGCAAATTATATGAAATTTTGCGAACGTGCTCGAAGCGAAGTCTTTTTTAGGGCAGGGATTAGTTTTGATGAAAGTAGCTCTTTTGTTGTAACAAACGTGAATGCAAATTTCATCAAACCAGCTATTTTAGGCGATGTCATCGAAATTCGCTCAAAAATAACAACTATGAAAAGGGCAAGTATTGTCATCAGGCAAGAAATTTACAAAGTAGGGCAACTAAATCGCGAATGTGATGAAATTTTGCTTTTTAGTTGCGACGTCTCTTTGGCGTTTCTTTCTGGCTTAAAAGCGACAAGGATGAGCGAAGAAATGGTTAAATTCCTAACGCAAAATGAAAGCTTTATCATTCGTTAGTTTGCAAAACCGCTTGGCTAAATTTAAAATCACCGGCTTTCATAACCTTAGTATCATATATAATTTGTGAATTTTCAATCCCTTGGTTGAAAATTCTATTCGTATTTGGGTTTATAAATTTGGTGTATAAATAATCAATTCCAACGCTTGTTGAGTATCCTATCCAGTTGTAATTTATGTCTTGATCAAGTATTTTATTGTTACTTCCAAGTCCTATATCAACGTCTGATAGGGAATTTGCTATGTAAAAATTTCTCCTATCTTCATTTTGTGTGAGTTTAAAAATATCTGGCGAGTAATTAATCTGTGTGCTTAGTAAAACAGCTGGATTTACGTCATAAACACGCAGCTGCGAGCTTAAAAGAGCCGCTTTTAGGATTGGTAAATTTAAAAATATAGTGGCATTATTTAATCGTTTGCTGATATATGATTTTAGATCGTTTTGTGTGCCTTTTATTTCATTTTCGTAAATTAATTCGCCGCCAAGTTCTTTTACAAAGCCATTTATCGTATCGCCTAATTGGCTACCATCAGAAAATGCAGCAAGATTTGCGTTTGAAAATTCAAGTAATTTTGATACCTGGGCTTTGTAATCAATACCTCCAAAAATAATATTTTGGTTTGAATTTATGACATTTGATCTGTGCAGTGTCGGTACATACGCTATTTGCGAGTTTTCTAAATTTTGGCTTAAAATTTCAATTCCAATTGGCGTAAATGGAGCTATGATATAATTTATTTGTTCATCTTGTGCCATTTTTAGCGCGTTTTGTATATTCTGAAATGATTCGTTTCCTATGTTATAAAATTTTACTCTAATTTTGGCTTTTTGTTTTATGACATAGGCTATAACCGCGTTTGACACGACTTTTGCATAGCTTTTTATGCTTTGCTCGGGCATTATAACGGCTAGGTCAAAATTTGATTTTTCATGTGGCTCAAAATTTATCACCGCTTTTTTACCAGTTATTTGTGCGAAAGCTTGCGCTATTTTCTCATCGTTTTGACCTTCAAATCTAGCTAAAAGGCTGTGATAAAGTCCGTTGTCAAAAAGTTGCAAAAGGCAATTTGTATCACAAAAATCTGGTTCAAGATTTATGTAAATTTCCTCAGCTGGTGGGATTGGCGAGAGATTGTCGATTTTGGCAAAAAAAAGCGAAGGAATTAACAGAATTAACATAATTTTTTTCATAAATATCTCCTAATATTACTTAAATCTTGTAAAAATATATCTTGCTTGCTTGGATTTTTTGCTATCCAAAATGGGGAAAATGTCGGCATTAAAAGCATATTGCCAAATTTAATCACATTCCCACGAATGCTCTCAAAACGCTGTAAAATTTTATCTTTCGTAAGCATTGAAAACGCCTCTTCTCCCAGCGCGACAACGATATTTGGATTTATATTTAAAATTTCGGTTTGAAAATACGCTTGACAAAGCTCAAAACAGCTGTCTAAATTTGACGTATTTGTTGGCTTGCATTTTAACATCGTTGTAACAAAAATTTCATCTTTTTTTAGCCCAAGTTTGAGCCAAATTTGCTCATAAAATTTTGCTCCTATGCTATTGCTAAAAAGTATCCCGCTTTCATCGTCGCTTGAATTTGGAGCGTTTAGAGCAAAAACAACCTTTGCATTTTGGCTTCCAACGCCTAAAACAACACTATTTCTACTTTTGCAAAGTTGGCAAAGATTACAATTTTTTATCTGCGAATTCAGCTGTGATAATTTAGCTTTTTGGGCATTTAATTTAAGCTTTTCGTAATCTACAAATTTATATCCAAACGCTTTAAAATATGCAAGCTGCCTTAAAAATTCGCTCTCATTCATCTGTAAATACTATCAAAAAGGGTGTTAAAAATAGATAAATTATTTACATAAATTATCTAAATTTTCATTACTTAAACGGTAGTTTCGCCACTGCAACGATTGATTTTTTGCACCCAATTTTTCATAAAATTTAATACTTGGCTCGTTCC
The DNA here is from genome assembly GCA_052170535.1 of Campylobacter sp. Taxonomy (GTDB): domain Bacteria; phylum Campylobacterota; class Campylobacteria; order Campylobacterales; family Campylobacteraceae; genus Campylobacter_A. The sequence continues at coordinate 31,722 of JBQNAH010000001.1, forward strand.
AATTTAGACAAGTCCATTCAAGACGTTGGAGATTTTCGCTTTTGCAAATTTTGCCAAGTTCTTTAAAAAATGCCTTTCCTATGCCTTGATTTCGGAATTCTTTTTTTATATATAAATCCTCTAAATACATTCCTCCAAGTCCTAAAAATGTCGAAAATGTATAAAAATATATCGCATAACCTATCAATTTTTTATCATTTTCGCAAACTAAAATTTTGGCATATTCTTTCTGAAAAATTGATTTTTCAAACATTTCATTTGTAAAAGTTACTTCATCGGTCATTTTTTCGTATTCGGCAAGCTCTTTTACGAGTTGGTAAACACTAGCCATGTCTGTTTTTGTGGCTTTTCTGATGGTGTAATGCATTTATTTTTTCCTTAAATTTTAAAATGTGTAATTATATTTTTATTTTTTAAAACTAAGTTTAAAAATTTATTAAAATGATTTTAAGGGTTTTATTGATAAAATCACCGCTTTAATCACAAAATTTAAAAAGGAAAATCAGTTATGAAAAGAACATATCAACCACACAATACACCTAAAAAACGCACCCATGGTTTTAGAATTCGTATGAAAACTAAAAATGGTCGTAAGGTCATAAATGGAAGGCGCGCAAAAGGCAGAAGAAGATTGGCTGTTTGAGTAAATTTCTAACTATTAGCAATCAGAAAGAATTTGCTAGCGTTTATAAGGAAGCTTTAAAATGGCATTGTAAAGATGCTGTCATTTTTTTTAGGCCTTTTGACGTAAGAAAATTAGCTGTTGTTGCTAGCAAAAGAGTTGGTAATGCGGTTGTTCGTAATCGCTGCAAAAGGCTTTTACGGGCTGTTTTTATTGAGATTGGTATCAGTCTAAGAGATGGAATTTATATCGTTGTCGCAAAAGATCAATTAGCAAAAAGCGACTATGCTGAGGTAAAAAAAAATCTCTCTTGGTCCTTAAAAAAGCTTGGGTGTATGAAGTAATGAGAAAATTTGCTATTTTTTTGATTAGATTTTATCAAAAATATATCTCAAAATTTACTCCTAGTTCGTGTCGTTTTTATCCTACGTGCTCAGAGTATGCGATTTGGCAAATAAAATACAATAATCTTTTTACAGCATTTTTGGCTACCGCATTTAGAATACTTCGTTGTAACCAGCTTTTTAAAGGCGGTATTGATTACCCTGTAATTCATAAACGATTTGATTCTTTGTTGGTCTTTAATCAGAATTTTGATTCTAATGTTTTGTTTTGGTTTATCCCTTTTAAGGATAACAAATTTTACGTTGTAAAAAAGATTGATTTCAAAAAGGAAAAAGAGTGTTAGATAAAATGTCGGTTCAAAAAAGAGTTATTTTAGCAACTTTATTATCATTTATATTTTTTATTGCTTACGATTATTTTTTTATACCAAAAAATTTACCATTTGAACAAAATCAAACAGCTTCAAATGTCTCAATGAGTAAGAATTTGACAGCACCATCTCAGGAAAATGTCAATTCAAATGTTGTAATTCAATCAGTTGCTGATAAAAAAGAGATTGTAAAAATACGCGGTTCGCATTTTGAAGCAAGCATTGATAGTCTAGGCAGAATATCTAAATTTTATCTTAATGATGAAAAATACAAAAATGTAGATGGTTTGCGGTTGCAACTTTTAGGCGATCAGCCCCTTCCGTTTGAAATTCGTTTTAGTGATAGAATTTTAAACGAGCAAGCCTTTAAGACTAATTATGTTGCCGACATCGAAAATGTTGATGTATCTGATGAGCCAAAAACTATAACTTTGACTCAGAGTTTAAACGGCTCAAATATTGTTAAAAGGATTACTTTTTATCCCAATGGCAATTACGATTTAGATGTTAGTGTAAGTAGTGGCGAATATTTTATAACGCCTGGTTTTCGTCCGAATTTAGCAGTTGATGGATACACGGTTCATGGCGTTTTGCTTAGGCATAGCGATCAAAAACTTACAATTATAGAAGACGGAGATGTAGATGCTACTGAAAAATTTTCAAATGTCAATATTGCTGCTAATAGCGATAGATACTACACTACTTTATTTTATAATTTTGACAAACAACTTGATGTTGTCGTTTCAAAAGATAACTCTAATAATGCGCTAGTTTTTATCAAAGGCAATGATAATTTTACAGCAAAAGGATATATTGGCGCAAAAGATCATGGAATTTTAAAAAGCATTGATGATAGGCTAACAGACGTTGTAGAGTATGGTTGGTTTAGTTTTATTGCAAAGCCTATGTTTGCTTTTCTTAATTTATTGCACGGATATATAGGTAATTGGGGTTGGTCTATCGTTGTGCTTACTCTTGTAATTAGAATCATCTTGTTTCCGCTCACATACAAAGGAATGCTCTCTATGAATAAGCTAAAAGAGATCGCTCCAAAAATGAAAGAGATACAAGCTAAATACAAGGGCGATCCGCAAAAGTTAAATATGCATATGATGGAGCTTTATAAAAAAAGTGGAGCAAATCCAATGGGTGGATGCTTGCCTATTTTGATGCAAATTCCAATATTTTTTGCGATTTACCGTGTTTTGCTTAATGCAATTGAATTAAAAGCCGCACCTTGGATATTTTGGATACACGATCTTTCTTTGATGGATCCGTATTTTGTGTTACCTGTCTTAATGGGCATGACGATGTTTTTACAACAAAAGCTTACGCCAACAAATTTTACTGATCCTATTCAAGAAAAAATAATGAAATTTTTGCCATTGATTTTTACATTTTTCTTTGTAACTTTCCCAGCCGGCTTAACTCTTTACTGGTTTGTAAATAATGTTTGCTCGGTGGTTCAGCAAATTTTTGTTAATAAATTATTTGAAAAACACAAAAAAGCGGAGGTAAATGCGTGATGCGTATAGAGGCTGATGATTTACAAGCCGCTTACGAAAAAGCTGCTAGTGAGTTAAATTGCTCTGTTACTCAGCTTGATGTTGTCGTTTTACAAGCTCCGAGTTCTGGCTTTTTAGGTTTTTTTAAAAAAAATGCGATAATAGAGGCTGAAAAAATAGTATCGCAAAAATTTCAAAAAGGCGATAAATTAGATAAATTTGAAAGAAAAAAAGAGCAAAAAAAAGAAAAATCAGCAAATGATGCAACAAAATCGGTTTTAGAAAAGAAAAAAACTCAAAAAAAACAACACCATAAAGATTTTCAAAAAAAGAACGAATTTGATACAAATTTGGTTTTTAAAAACGACAGTGAATTGGTTGAAGTTAAAAAAACTGAGATAAAGCATAGAAATTCCAAAGATATCCTTGATGTTTCGATTATTGACACGTTTAACAAAAATGATTTTTATGAAGCCAAAAATGATGAAAATTTGATAGAGCAAAAGAAAGAAATAAAGCAAAAAGATCAGAAAAAAAAGCGTGATATTGAAGAAATTTTACCAGAAATTAAAAATGGTCTGATACGACTTTTTGATTCGAGTGATTTTAAAATAAGCAAGATCGAAGTTGAAAAATTTGATGATGACACGGTATTAATAGAGCTTGACGGAGAAGATGCGGCACTACTTATAGGCAAAGAGGGTTATCGCTATAAGGCGATCTCTTATCTGCTTTACAACTGGATAAATTCAAAATACAATATAGCTATTCGCTTGGAAATAGCTCAATTTTTAAAAAATCAAGAAGCCGGAATGGATCAGTATTTGCAAGGCGTGATTCAGCGTGTTCAAAGTATTGGAAAAGCCAAAACCAAGCCACTTGATGGTGTTTTAGTGAAGATTGCACTCGAAAAGCTCAGGAGTAAATTTCCAGATAAATACGTAAGTATTAAAAATGGCAACGAAGGGCAATTTGTTGTCGTAAATGACTTTTTGAAAAAATGAACGACACTATTGCAGCGATCGCTACGGCTCACGGCATAGGCTCGATCTCGATTATTAGATTAAGTGGAGAGAAAGCTCTTAGCTTGGCTCTTAAAATTTCTCACAAAAGCTCATTGCCTGCGCGTTATGCTACGCTGTCTAAAATTTACGCCAATGACGAATTTGTTGATGAGGCGATATTGATATATTTTAAATCACCAGCCAGTTTTACTGGCGAAGATGTTGTTGAAATTCAAACCCACGGCGGATTTGTCGTGGCTAGCATAGTTTTAGATGAGCTTATTAGACTTGGTGCTAGACTGGCTAATGCTGGCGAATTTAGCAAAAGGGCATTTTTAAATCAAAAAATTGACTTTGCTAAACTCGAAAGCATTCAAGAGCTAATTAATGCCAAAAGTCAAAATTCGGCAAAAATAATCGCACGAGCAATGAACGGTAAACTTGGTGAATTTGTCCAGCAAATTCGTTCGGAGCTTGTTAAAACTTTAAGCTACGTTGAAACGAGTATAGATTATGCCGATGATGATTTGCCAGATGATATTATGAAAAATATTTTTGAAATGCTAAAACAAAATTTTGCCAAATTGCAACGAATTGTTGAAATTTCAAGTAGCAGAAAGGGATTGATTGATGGCTTTAAAATATCGATTATTGGCAAGCCAAATGTTGGCAAGAGCTCCATTTTAAACGCACTTTTAGCTTATGAGCGCGCTATTGTCAGTGATGAGATTGGCACTACTCGTGATAGGGTTGAGGAAAATTTAAAAATAGGAACACATTTGGTAAAGATAATAGATACGGCTGGCATTCGCAAAAATGCTGGAAATATCGAAATAATAGGTATTTCGCACTCTATTAATGCCATTGATGAGTCTGATATAGTTTTGGCTATTTTTGATGGATCAAGCGAGGCTGATGAACAAGATGAGAGAATTTTGCAACTACTTAAAGGCAAAGACAAGCAAATTTTTTATGTTTTAAACAAGAGTGATTTGCGTCAGAAAAACCAAATTTTAAACGACAAACCACACATTACTATATCGGCTAAAAATGATACAAATGCGCTTTTAAAGGCTATTGAGGAATTTTTAAATTCCCAGCAAAGCTCGGACGTTTTGCTTAATTCAACTCGTCAAATAACGCTTTGCGAGCACGCACGAGATGCGATAAAAAGGGCTGAAAATTTGCTTGAAGAAAGCCAATTAGAGCTTTTTGCTTACGAGATAAATTTAGCTATTTCAAGTATAAGCCAGATCACAAAGCCGTTTCAAAGGGCTGAAATTTTAGACGAAATGTTTAGTAACTTTTGTCTTGGAAAGTAAATTGCATATTAAATTGAGCTTAAATTTTGCTACGCTTTTATGTGTTTCAAATCAGTAGAATTTTACCATTTTTAAAGTAGAATAGCCAAAATTCTACAAAGGCGCAAAATGGATAAAGAAACAATCAAAGCCCATAAAATCGATGAAAAAGAGTATGAAGAAATTGTAAAAATTCTAGGTCGTGAGCCAAATTTGCTCGAACTTGGCATATTTTCATCTATGTGGAGCGAGCATTGTAGTTATAAATCTAGCAAAAAATACCTAAACGGCTTTCCAACAAAGGCTACGTGGGTCATACAAGGACCTGGTGAGAATGCCGGCGTGATCGATGTTGGTGATGGTATAGCTGCTGTTTTTAAGATGGAAAGCCATAACCATCCTAGCTTTATTGAGCCGTTTCAAGGTGCAGCAACGGGCGTTGGAGGAATTTTGCGTGATATTTTTACGATGGGGGCTCGCGTTGTTGCGAATATGAATTCTTTGCGTTTTGGTGAGATAAAAGGAGATGGCGATTTGGCTAAAAAGCATCGTCATTTGGTAAAAGGCGTAGTCGCTGGAATTTCGCACTATGGCAACTGTATGGGTATCCCAACTGTCGGCGGCGAAGTGAGTTTTGATAAGAGTTTTAATGGAAATATTTTAGTCAATGCCTTTGCGCTAGGGCTTGTAAAGCGTGATGAAATCTTTTATGGTAGAGCCGAAGGCGTGGCAAATCCAGTAATTTATGTTGGTTCTAAAACTGGCAGGGACGGACTTGGCGGAGCGGTTATGGCAAGCGATAGTTTTAATGATTCTAACGCGGCTTTGCGCCCAACGGTTCAAGTTGGCGATCCGTTTGTTGAGAAGTTGCTAATGGAAGCTTGTTTGGAGCTTTTTAAGAAAGATTATATCGTTGGAATTCAAGATATGGGCGCGGCTGGTCTTACTAGTTCTAGCTTTGAGATGGCTGGACGAAGTGGTAGCGGTATGAAACTTCATCTTGACCGAGTTGCAATGCGTGAAAGTGGTATGACGCCTTATGAACTTATGCTTAGTGAAAGCCAAGAGAGAATGCTTATTTGCGCTAAAAAGGGTTGCGAGCAAAAGGTGCTTGAAATTTTTAAAAAATGGGATTTGGACGCTGAAATTATAGGCGAGGTTACAAATAGCGGCATTATGGAGCTTTATTGGTATGACGAATTGGTCGGGTCTATTCCGATTTTACCTATCAGCGAGGGCGCGCCAATGCTTGATCGACCTACTGCCCGTCCTAAATATTTAGATGAAATTAAAAAAATAAAAATTTCAGATGAAATTGATAATGAGACCGCTTTTAAGATGCTTTTAAGTGACCCAGATATATTAAATAAAAAATTTATTTACGATCAATATGATGCCAACATTCAGACAAATACAATCAAACAGCCAGGAAATTTGGGTGCTTGTGCTATACGCATAAAACAAACTGGCAAGGCGATTGCGATGGCGTCGGAGTGCAGTCCAAGACATAATTATGTCAATCCAAAAATAGGCGCAGCTCTTGGCGTTGCTGTTGCTGGCAGAAAAGTAGCGATGAGTGGGGCTACGCCGCTTGCTATAACGGATTGTTTAAACTACGGAAACCCGCAAAATCCAGAGGTTATGTGGCAGTTTAAAGAAGGTTGCGAGGGTATAAAGGAGGCTTGTTGTAAGCTAAATACGCCAGTTGTAAGTGGCAATGTTAGCCTTTATAACGATACAGACGGCATTAGCGTGTATCCAACGCCAACTATTGTAAGTGTCGGCGTGAATGAGCGTTCGGATAGAAATTTGCCAAGTATTTTTACGCGTGAAAATTTGCCGATTTATCTCATTGGAGATACAAGAGGCGAATTTGGCGCGTCTTTATATGCAAAAGTTTTGTTTGATGTTGTTGGTGGTGAGCTAGAAGAGATTGATTATAAAAAAGAGAGAAATTTATGGGATTTGGTTATTTTGGCTAACAAAGAGCAAATTTTAGAGTTTGCAAACAGCGTTGGAAGTGGTGGTGTGGCTATAACGTTAGCAAAAATGTCGGCAATGAGTGGGATTGGCGCAAAATGCGAATGTGGCTTTAAAAAGCAAAATTTCATCTTTGAAGAGAGCTTTTCTCGTGCCGTAGTTGGCGTAAAAGATGAGAATAAATTTCAAAATTTAGCTGAAAAATTTGGTTTAAAAATCACAAAAATAGGCGTTACAGGTGGTGATTTTTTTGAGATAGATGACGTAAAGTGGAGTGTGAAAGCTGTCCAAGATGTCTATTTTAACGAATTTGAAAAGATAATTAAGAGAGAAAATTAAGTGAATTTTAAAAATACATATATTTTGTGGTGATTTATGGGAAGTTTTTTGTTTTGGATTTTAGTTTTTGTTGCGATTTATTATTTGAGTGCAAATTTTAGAAATAATCCTCAAAATTTAAACAACGGCGAATTTTTGGCATTTGAAGAGGCGAAATTTTTAGTTGGCTTGTTGGCAAAAGTTGCTAAAAGTGATGGCAGAGTAAATGAGCTTGAAGCAAATTTGATAAGTGAAATTTTAGACGATATAGTTTTAAAACTCGGTATCAATTCTCAAAAACGCAATGAGTTAAAGCAAATTTATAATACAGAAAAAGAGAATTTATCAAACACTTATGAGCTTGCTAGGCAGTATTGCGATTTATTTAGGATTGATGCGGATATAGCTGTGGCTAGGGTTTCGTTTTTATTAAATTTAGCATACATAGATGGAAATTTTAGTGATTCTGAGCGTGCCACAATAGAGCGTATAAGCGATGCTTTCGGACTTAGCAGAGCTAGTTTGCAAAGTATAATTAATAGGTTTGATAGTTTTTACAAAACGCAAAATAACGAACAAAATTTAACACAAAAAGACCCATACGAAGTTTTGGGGCTTTTGGATAATGCTGATTTTAGCGAGGTAAAAAAACGATATAGAGAACTGGTTAAAAAATATCATCCAGATATTTTGATGGGACGCGGAGAAAGCGAAGAGATGATAGAAAAATCGACTAGGAAATTACAAGAGATAAACGAGGCTTATGAGACGATAAAGCGAAATTTAGGTGAAAGGTAATTATATGGAAGAAGAAAATAAAAACACCAAAGCGGTTAAAATTTTGCATATAGGCAAGGAAAATGCCGCTAAGTACGTATCTGGCTTAACAAAACGAAGTTTTGAAAAAGTAAATTTTTTATACGATAGTATTATTGATAATATATGTTTTTATGAATTGGATCAAAATAGGCAAATATATTGTTTTTTCGATGTTTATTTTTTGGTTATTAGCGCAGATTTAAATATTACATTTGACAAAAATAAAAATGTAGAATCTAAAAATAAGCTTTATAAATATCACAATGAAGCTGATTTTAAAGAATGTGAAGAGTATTTTGCATATTATATGAGCGATAAAAACGGTGAAGATATAGCTTCTATGGCGATTAGGAATTCTAAAACTCTAAACGCAAATGAAAAAAATTCTTACGATAACCACGATATAAAGGCTATTTTTGATGCTCGCGCCTTTGCGATTTTGTATAAATTTAACCAAGATGATAGCAAATTTTATAGACAAGTGATATTATTTATTTTAGGCATAGCTTACAATAAAAAAATGCTGGAATTCTTAAATGATGTTTATATTTCATATAAAAACGAGGATATAAACAAGATGGTCGTGATCAGAGATGACTTTTTGGGTTATGATTTATCTGTTTATTTTGCTAATCCGGTAAAGCCGCAAAGTCATCAAACGTATGAAATTTGGGGGCGAATATCAGATGTTTTGGCTATTAAAAATACCCATAATGAGATTAAATCTCAAATTTCGGATTTAGTGCAGGTTATTTACAATAAGCGAAAAGACACTGAAAATAAAAAATGGACGATTTTTGGTATCGCTATAGCGACATTTAGTTTATTCTCAAGCATAATCGCGTTAATAAAATAAAATTTAAGGAGATAAGATGAAAGCGTTGATTAGTGTTAGCGATAAATTTGGAGTGGTTGATTTTGCTGTCGGTTTGGTTAAATTTGGCTTTGAGATTTTAAGCACGGGCGGAACTTATAAATTGCTTAAAGAAAACGGCATAGACGCGCTTGAAGTGAGCAAATATACAAATTGCAAGGAGATGTTTGACGGGCGGGTTAAGACTTTGCATCCAAAGATCCACGGCGGAATTTTGCACAAAAGAGATGATACTAGGCATCTAAACCAAGCAAAAGAGCAGGGCATAGACGGCATTGATTTAGTTTGTGTGAATTTATATCCTTTTAAGCAAGCCATTATGAAAACGGACGATTTTGATGAGATCATCGAAAACATTGATATAGGCGGTCCAGCAATGGTGCGAAGTGCGGCTAAAAATTTCAAAAGCGTTTATGTCGTAACAGATCCGCTTGATTATGATATTATTTTGCAAAATTTAGCAAATTTAGATGAGAGCCAGAGGCTAGAATTTAGGCGAAATTTGATGATTAAAGCCTACGAGCACACCGCAGTCTACGACTCGATGATTGCAAACTATATGAACGAACGATTTAATGGCGGGTTTGGCAAGACTCATTTTATCTATGCAAAGAAAGTTTTTGATACAAGATATGGCGAAAATCCGCATCAAAACGGTGCTTTGTATGAATTTGACGGTCATTTTACAAGCCATTTTAAGCAGATAAAAGGTGAGGCAAGTTTTAACAATATGACCGATGTTAATGCGGCTTTAAATTTAGCTAGTAGTTTTGGTAACGCGCCAGCTGTGAGTATAATAAAACACGCCAATCCTTGTGGCTTTGCTATAAAATCAAATTTACTTGAAAGTTATGTGGAAGCTCTAAAATGCGATCCTGTTTCAGCATACGGCGGCGTGGTCGCAATAAACGGCACGCTAGACCGCGCTTTGGCAGAAAAAATCAATGAAATTTTTGTCGAAGTCATCATTGCTGCAAACGTTACTGATGAGGCACTTGGCGTTTTTGCTGACAAAAAACGTATCAAAATTTTCTCTCAAGGGACAAGAAATTTAGTTCGTTTCAATGACAAATACGACTTCAAACACATTGATGGTGGTTTTGTCTTGCAAAATAGTGATCAACTAAGTCAAAATGAGTTAAAAAATATGAAACTTCAAACGAAAAAAGAGGCCACACAAAGTGAGTTAAACGACTTACAAATTGCTTGGAAGGTTGCGGCTTTAACGAAGAGTAATTGCGTGGCTTATGTTAAAAATTCCGCCCTTGTTGCTATTGGAATGGGTATGACAAGTCGAGTAGATGCGGCTCGTGCAGCAGTGGCAAAAGCAAACGATCAAGGAATAGATTTACGCGGTTGTGCGCTTGCGAGCGAGGCATTTTTTCCGTTTCGCGACAGCATTGATATAGCCGCAAAGGTTGGTGTTGTAGCGATTATCCAACCAGGTGGATCAATAAGAGATAGTGATGTTGTTTTGGCGGCTAATGAAAACAATATAGCTATGTATTTTACGGGTGTGCGCCACTTTTTGCATTAAAAACGATCGGCTTATACTTTAAATTTATTTAGATCATTTTCAAGTATCGTCGAGATGTCATCAAGTCTTTTGGCGACATCTCTTAAATTGTTAGAAATTTGCTCGTTTTTGTCAGCTATTTCAACTGATTTTTGTGCCTCAGCAAGTAGTTTTGTAACATTTTGTTGTGTCAAATTCGTCCTACTTTCGACCTCTTTTGTAACACTGATTGATTCGTCGTTTGCCATTTGAGCTTCTCTTGCTAGTCGCATTAATTCGTTTGCATTTTGAGTCAAATTTTCTATTTTTTGCGAATTTTCTTTAAGCGACTCGTTTAGTTCGCGAACGCTTTTTATAATGTTTCTGGAATTTATCGCAATATCTCCAAGCTGATCGCTAGTTTGCTCGGCCAAATTTCTCACTTCGTCAGCGACAACGGCAAAACCGCGCCCGTATTCGCCGGCGCGAGCAGCCTCGATAGCGGCATTAAGAGCGAGCAAATTTGTCTTATCAGCTATATCGTCTATGACGGTTAAAATTTTGTCGATGTTTTCACTTTGAGCCGCGACTTGCGATGTTTTTTGAGCTAAAATATTCTCATTTTGGCTCGCTTCGTTTATGTTTGATACTACCGAATTTAGATGATTTATCACGCTATCTAATTTTTCATTTGAGTTTTTGCTTGAATTTAGAGCATTTTTGGCCATTTGCTTAGTGAATACAAAATCGCTATCTATCTGTTTTGTAAAATCGTACGAGTGTTGCGCTTGTTCTATGCCGTTTTGAGAACTTGCGTGTAGATCGTTTGAGCTTGTATTAAGCGTTAGAATTTGATTTTGTATATCAGACGCTCCATTTTTTGCGTTTCTGACGGTATTTTGTGTTTTTTGTATAAAAACGTTGAAATTTTTGCTTACATTGCCTATCTCATCGTCGCTTTCTATTGGCAATCTAACGCTTAAATCGCCATTTCCATCAGCTAAATCTTTTGTTGTTTGAAGCAAAATTCTAACCGGTCTAACAACAACTTTTTTCAAAACAAAAATTATCGCAATGGAGGTAATGGCTAAAAAACAGATAAAAATTAGTAAAAATATAATGTTTTGTTTTTGCAAATCCTTATCAACTTCTTCAAGCGAATATGACATATCCATCACACCAAGAACTTCATTTTCTTTTGCATTCGCGTGGCAGGCAAGGCATCCAGCATCGGCACGAAGTGGCTTTATAAGCCTAAGATAGTGTCCTGTGCTATCTTTAATATCTATGTTTTGATCTTGTGGGGAATTGAATTGTTGTGATATTAAAATGTCGTTTATTGCCGATTTTTCAAGCCCAAATAGCTCATTTATCGTGTCAGAGCGATAAATTTTAATAGATTTTATATTTTTTATCTTTGAATTTGTCTCAATCGCACTATCCATAGTGGCTCTATCTCCGGCATTCATAGCTGAAACAAGCGAGAAAAATACAGATGAGCTCAGCATATTAAGGCCGTCTTGCGCCATAACTTTTGACGATGTTTCGATTTGTTTTATGATAATACTTTGCAAAATAGCAAAACTAATAAGCAGAACGAAAAACATACTTAAAGCTACTTTTTTATTTATACTCAGCTTTGAAAATTTCATTTATTTACCTTGCAGATACTGGAATTTGCGTATTTTATCGAAAAAATATTAAATATTTACAATTTTATAAACATTTTTTGGTTTTTTCTTAAACTAAATCAAGATTTGCGCATTATCGATTATAGTATAATTTTCACAAAACAAAAGGATAAAATATGAGTGAATTTTTTAAAGATGCAGAAAAATTTCAAGTTGATGGTGCTAGTGTACCATTTTATAAATTTAGTCAAAATGGTGTGAAATTTGTTGGTCTAGATACACGTGTCTGTCCTCCGCCTGAGCCGATGATAAACGCTCTTGTGGCGATAAAATTTGCCACAGAAGATACAAAAATAGTTATGATAAATCATAAATTTCCAGCCGGATTGATACCAAAACTTCAAGCCCAATTTGATATCGAGCGTCAAGATTTACAAGGCGGGGCGGTTAAAATGACATTTAGTCTAAAACAAAACGCCGATATAAAAAGCATAGATACCACTCTTTGTCATTAGGTTTTGGTTATGATGCTAAATTCTTTTGCACCGCCGTTTAAATTAGTCGGTGGGTATTTTGTAGCTGGATTTTTGTTTTTATTTTTAAGTGTGGTTGCCTATTTTTGGGCTGATTTTGGGAATTTAACAGCACTTAAAACAGCTGGATTTTTGCATATATTTTTTGTCGGATTTGTTATCAGTATAATAATCGGAGCTTTGTATCAACTAACATCTGTCATACTTGAAAAGCCATTTTTTAGCGTCAAATTTGCAATCTCAAATTTGCTATTTTACGTAGTTTCGTTGCTGTCTATGAGCTATGGTATGATAGGTGAGAATATGAATTTTATGTATTTTGGCGGAATTTTGTTGTTTTTATCGTTGCTATTTTTTGGTATAACTTATTTGCTTAGTTTTATTGGAAATCAAAAAAGAAGTTTTGCGGCTTTTGCGCTTTTTGCTTCGGCTATATTTTTGATAATTGGTATCATTCTTGGCTTTTGTCTTTTGATGATTTTTTTAAACTATTTGACATTTAGTTTTGACATTGTTTTAAAATTTCATATATATTTTGTGTTAGGATTTGTCTTTTTTATCATAATCGGTGTTGCTACCGTGCTTTTACCGATGTTTTCTTTGGCACATAATCTAAATTTTAACCTTAGTAAAATCGCTTTTGTACTTTATATTTGCGCTGGATTTTTTATAGCTTTTGATGAATTTTATGCTTTTTTAATAATTTTGGCAGCACTGTTAAGCTTTGTTTTTGAAGCGATTGACATATTGACAAAACGTGTTAGAAAGGCGTATGATTATTGGAATTTAAATATAGCTGTTGCGCTAACAGCCTTGGTGATTTTTTGTGTTTTGTTTGCTGCCCATATGTTTGAAATAGCGATTTTTGCGCTAGTTTATGGATTTTTATTGGCATTTATTGTAGCTCATGTTTATAAAATTTTGCCATTTCTTGTTTGGTATCACTATGTTGCGCCTTTTGTTGGCAAAATGCAAGTTCCGCTTCTTGATAATATGGTTATTAAAAAAATTGCTTATTTTGCAATATTTCTTAATGTTTTATCACTTATATTTTATGTTTTTGCAAGCTTTTACGAAGTTTATTTGCTTAAATTTTTCTCAGTTGGAGCTTTGTTAGTGAGTATTTTTTTGGTTGCTATAAATATGATAAATATTTTTAAATTTACAAAATTTGGAGAAGAAAATGGAAGAAAAAATTTATAAAGCCTTGTCAAATATAATCGATCCTGAGGTAGGCTTTGACATAGTTTCGTTGGGGCTTATTTATGGTGTTGAGTTTAAAGATCAAATAGCAAAAATTACAATGACACTTTCAACAAAATCTTGCCCTTTGCACGATATGATACTTGATTGGGTTAAAACAGCAACTCTTAGTGTTGATGGCGTAAAAGGGTGTGAGGTAAATTTGGTTTGGGAGCCAGTTTGGAGTATTCAAATGGCTAGTGATAGTGTCAAAGTTAAGCTTGGAGCATAAATTTAAGGCGAAATTTCGCCTTAAATTAGTCCATTTGCCTTCGCATATAAGTTGGTATGTCAAGCATAGCCGAAACTTCTTCACTATCGTATCCGCCACTTGCTCTTAGGAGTTCAATTCTTTGACTTAAAACTTGATTTTTAGATGAGAATGGCTGTGCGTCTTTGACGATTAATTCTGGTTTTTTCTCTTCTTTATCTTGAAAGCCAGTTGCGATGATTGTTACTTGGACTTTGTTGTTTTCTATACTATCATCTGTTGTTGTGCCAAGTATAACATCAGCATCTTCATCTACTGCTTGGTGTATAATCTCCATCGCATCTTCTATATCAAGCATAGGTGAGTTTGTATTCATTTTAAAATGAACCAAAACGCCAAGCGCGCCATTAATTGTAATATTATCTAAAAGAGGAGATTGGATAGCGTTTTTTAAAGCTTCTTGCGCCGCACCTTCTCCTTCGGCCTCGCCAACGCCCATAAGTGCCATACCACGATGTTCCATTATCTTTTTAACGTCTGCAAAGTCAGAATTTATATCACTATTTCCTGAACCAAGTACGATTGCGCTCATACCGCTAACTGCGCGCGCCAATACATTATCAACTATTTTAAAGCTATCTTTTACACCAGCTTTTTTATCTATAAGCGTGCATAATTTATCATTTGGAATAACAACTATCGAATCGCTCTCTTTTTTGAGCTCTTCAAGCCCCATATCGGCTAATTTACGACGTTTTTTTCCTTCAAATGAAAATGGCATAGTTACAACAGAAACAGTCAGTGAGCCAACTTCTTTGGCAACTTGCGCTATTATAGGAGCTGCGCCAGTTCCAGTTCCGCCACCTAAACCAGAAGCTATAAAAACTATATCAGAATACTCCAATGCACTTTTTATCTCTTCTCTGCTTTCTTCGGCAGCTTTTCTGCCGATCTCTGGCATCATTCCAGCACCAAGCCCTTTTGTTATCTTCTCGCCAAGTTGAATTTTGGTGTATGCTGGTGAATTTTCAAGAGCCTTAATGTCCGTGTTTGCTATGATTAGATCTATATCCATATCACCAATACTTTCTCTAATCATATGATTTATCATATTTCCGCCACCGCCACCAACGCCGACTACTTTTATCTTTGCGCCATAATTGCTTCTTTTTTCTTCTACTACAAACCCGTTCATTATAATCTCCTAAAATAGTTGTGTCATTTTATGCCAAGTTTTTGAAAACCAATTTTCTTGCTTTTCCTTGCTAATGTCGGCTATATTAGCAAGCTCATCTTTCGTATTTTTTGTATCATCTATCTTTAAATCAAACCCAATATTTTCAAACTTGCCCCCAATATCAGAATTTAGTGCATCATCAATGGGTTTACTGCTTGATATGATATTTTTTAAATTTTTACTATTAGCTACAACTTCATCTTTGTATCTCATTTTCTTTTCAGAATCTATTTCGTATGGTGTGAAATATCCTGCTCCATACATACAAAGACCAATCGCACAAGAATTCATAGGATCTCGCATTGTTTCATATAACCCTTCCATATCGCGAGGCTTTGCTATACGAACTGGGGTATTGCCAAATATAACAGAAGCTATCTCTTTAATACCATCAACTTTTGACATACCGCCGGTTAAAACCACTCCTGCTGCAACGGAATTTTTATATCCGCTCTCTTCTAGCATTTTGGCTAAAACCATCAATGTTTCTTCAACACGCGCATAAAGTGCGTCAGTTATTACACTGATTGATACCTCTTGAATTTTCCCTTCGTCATTTATTGGAGGAATTTCGACCAAATCGCTAGTCCTGTCGATCAAATTTCCGTAATTTAGCTTAATTTCTTCAGCCTTTATCAAAGGCGTGTGAAGTGCTGCTGATAAGTCTATTGTGATATTTGCCGATCCGACGCCTAAAAAGCCGTTGTATCTGATTGTATTATCAAGATGAACTATCATATTGCATGTTGCGCCACCCATATCGATTAAGACTACACCCAAATCTTTTTCGTCCTGATTTAGTGTCGCGATAGCTGAGGCATAGCTTGATAAAACTATGTTATCAGCTTCTACACCAGCTAAGCTAAGTGCTTTTTTTAAATTTGTTACAGCTGATTTTCTAGCGGTAATTATATGCGTTTGAACTTCAAGTCTGCCACCGTTCATACCAAGTGGATCTTCTATGTGCTCTTGATCATCAACCTTAAAGTTATACGGAAGTATATGCAATTTATCGTGATCGCTGTGAATTTGCGCTCGCCGTTCTGCTTCAAGCATCGATCTATTTATCTCTTTTATGCCTATTTCTCCGCTTGGAATATTCACAACGCCGCTACTTTCAACACTCTTCGTATTTATTCCAGATATTGAAACAATAACTTTTTCGTAATATGTTCCAGCAACTCTTTGAGCGTCATTTAGCGCACTTTTTATAGATTTTGAAGCAAGTTCAATGTTAGTTATCTCACCCTTTTTGATACCTTGCGTTTTTGACGTTCCAATTCCGATTATTTTTAAACCATTTTCGTCGTGTTGAGCTATTATTGCACAAACTTGAATAGAACCAACATCTATGCCTAAAATTTTAGTACTCAAAACCATTACCTTTTGTAATAATATTCTATTTTATAACGTTTTTGCAAAGCGTTAGTTAGATCCTGCATAAGTTCGCTGTTTTTTAGATAACTAACGTTTTGTGTAATAATGTCTTTATATTCACTCTCTTTTTTGTCATCAAGCATTTTTTGTTCCAAAATTTCATAAACTACGGCTTTATTATCTAGTAAAATATAATTTTTTTTCTTTGCACTTTCAAACAGTTTGCTAACAAACGCACTAAATTCTGTATGACTTAGTCCTTCAATATTTTTTATCTCGTCTCTACCTATAAAGCCTACATTAACGCCATCAAAATCGCTTTCGGATAAATTTTTAGCCTCTTTTTCGATAGCTTCTTTTGCTTTTTGCTCTGTATAAACTTGCATTACTTGTGTTTTGGCTTCGTCAAATGTCATAATTCTTTGAGGAATTATATTTTGGATTTTCACTATCATATATCCGTCTTCAAATTCGAAAGGTTTTAGTGTATCACCACTTTTTTGAACCTTTAAATCATCAATCGGCAAAGTTAAATTATCTTCATCAGTTTTGATAAAAATTTCAGCCCGTTTCTCTCCTTTTTTAATTTTAAGATACTCTTTATCGGCATATAATTTTGTCTGTTTTAGAATATAGTCTTTTTTTACATCATTTTTGGCTTTTTCAAATGGCAAAATTTTGTCATCTTGATCTTTATAGTTGTCTTTTTTTTCATCATAAAAAGACATTAACTCGCTTTCGTTTGCGTCAATATCTAACGGTTTTACCAGCTGAGCTTCAAGCTCAAATGATACCTTTGTCTTAAATTCGTTTTTCGTGCTTTCCCATAGCGTTTTCAGCTCATTTTCATTTATGCTCACTTCGTTTGGTTTAGCTTGTAATACCTTCAGTGATATTTTATCCTGCATTAAAAAGCTAGCTCCCATCATTTGGGTATCCGATTTGTTAACCGAAAGTTGTATAGCTTCGCGAAGTTTATCTAGTAAAATTCTATTTTTTAAACTGTTTTCAAACTCATTTGGGGTAATTCTTGCGCGTTTTAAAACTGTGCTATATTTTATTTTGTCAAATTTTCCATTATTTTGGAATGTCGGATCTGAAACAACGTATTTTACAACATCACTATCGCTTACGCCAAGTCCCAAATCATCTGCAAAATTTAGCAACAAGTTCTCTTCTATTAGGATTTTAATTGCTTGATCTTCTAATTCAAGTTGTTTGGCTTTTTCTTCGCTTAATTTTCCGTCAAAAAGTTGATTGTAATACGAATAAAGTTCGCCATATTTATTTTGAAATTCCTGTATGCTAATGCTTCTGTGTCCGACTTTTGCGATAGAATTTGATCTGTTTGTATTCATATCGTAAGCACCCCAGCCGACAAATCCAGCTCCAACAAAGGCGATCGTGCTTATCCATATCGTAACGACTAGGTATTTTTTGTGTTTTTGCATCCATGTTATCATTTGATTTTCCTAAACGTATAAAATGGTTTTTATTCTACCGAATTTATGTGAAAATAACCTTAAATTCGTAGTTTTTAAAGCATTTTTTGTTAAATTTGCTAACAAATTTTTGTTAGTTAGTCTTTATAACTATGTGAAATATGTAACAGTTTGCAGGTGTTTTCTAAGATAGCCACATCTTTTGCTAACTGATAAGCTGTGCGATTATAAACATAAACACCGTAACCTTTTATAATAACAATGTTTGTTTTGTTTTCTATCATATACCTGTAAATTTCGGTGTCGGCGCGCTCATACCAGTCGTCAAATTGCTTTGGATCATAAATAGGAATTTCGTGATGTTTGGTGTAGCCAAAATAATCTTTTGGGCGTATAAAATTGTGCTCTAATGTGTATGCTGTCAGATATGGTGGCATCGCGTAACAGACATATTTGGCTTCGTTAATGTTTTTGTAAATATTTAAGTGAATATCCGCATCCAAGCTGGCTTCATTCCACCTATAATCTTTTTTGGAATTTAAAAGCACCATACTCTCTTCTTGAATATTATCAAATATCGCATTTGCTTTATTTATGGCGAATTGATTATGCTCGATGCGTGCAGAAATAGAGCCGTGAAAAACGCCGAAAAAATTTTTACGAAACATCGAAAGCGATATTTTACTAATCTCATTTAATGAGTATTTTAAGTCCATTTTTAACCTTTTGTAATTTCTTTTTTGATATTATACACGAAATTTTAAAAGGATACGTTTGCAGACCCCGCATATTCCAGTTTTGCTTGATGAAGTTTTGAGCGCGTTTGGAGAAATTTCAAATGGAGTTGTTGTTGATTGCACTCTTGGCTACGCAGGACATTCAAGTGCGATTTTACAGCGATTTGGCGATATAAGTTTGATAGGTTGCGACAAAGATAATGAAGCGATTGCTTTTTCTGCAAAAAGGTTGGAAAAATTTGGCGATAGGGTGCAAATTTTTAAAAGTGCGTTTGGTGAAATTTTGCCAAAAATTGACACCAAAAACGTGCGCGGCATATTGGCTGATATTGGCGTTTCGTCATTGCAACTAGATAAAAACGAGCGCGGTTTTGGGCTTAAAAGCCAAAAGCTTGATATGAGAATGGATCAAAACTCTAAAATTTCAGCATACGATGTTGTAAATGGCTATTCACAAGAAGAACTAGCTAGGATTTTTAGGGATTATGGTGAGTTGGCAAATGCAAATTTGATTGCAACAAAAATTGTCAATAAGCGCAGAATTTCGCCTATTGATTCTTGTGAAAAATTGGCCAACTTAATTGGTTTAAAAAACCTAAACGGACGCAGTGTTAGTACGGCTGTTTTGGCATTTCAGGCTATTAGGATAGAGGTAAATTCGGAGCTTGCCGAGCTTGAAAATTTGCTAGATTGTATTGAAAATTCAGACATTGATGATTGCGTAGTTGCCATTATTGCTTTTCATTCGCTTGAGGATAGAATTGTTAAAAATCGGTTTAAAAAATGGGCAAGTAACTGCATTTGTCCGCAAGATTCGTTGCGCTGTATGTGCGGTAATAACCACGCCATCGGCAAAATAATAAATAAAAAACCAATAGTGGCGAGCGAAACTGAAATAAAACTAAATTCCAGAAGCGGTTGTGCGAAGATGAGAGTGTTTAAAATCTTAAGAGGTGCAAATGCAAGATAAAAACGAGCTACTTGAATTGCACGATAAAGAGCAGATTAGCGAGCAAAATTTAGATTTCAAGACGCTTTTGATCGTTTATCTTGCTCTTTTGATCGCACTTGCTGTAACTTTGCCTAAAATTTACATTACAAATCAAATTTATTATATTAGTCGCGAGATTGCTGATTTAAGTGGAAAACGAGATGTTTTGATTGAAGAAAATCGCGAACTTCGTTTGCGTTTGGAGCAGATGAGATATAAAAATCAGATCATAAATCAGTTAAAATAATTAAATAAAAATTAAATATTTGACTCATTTTGTGCGATTAAATGTTCTAAAACGTATTGTTCTAAATTTTTGCGAGAAATTTCGTTTTTCATAGCTTGGTTGTATATCATTTCAACTTTGCTTGAATATTTTTCGTAGCTAAAATATGGGAAATGGACTATCCAAGCCTCTTTTATGAGTTTTTTGCTGATGCTTTTTCTCGCCCAAATTTTAAACATATCAAAGCCGATAAAAATCACAGATGTTGCAAAAATCGTGCTTAAAATCGATAAATGAAAGTCTAATTTTTCAAAGAAACTATGTGTGGTTGCGATTAAAAAAAGCGATGCAACAAGGCAAATAATACCATAAACAAGATAGGTATTTAGGTATTTAAATTTAAAATTCAGTTTTGATGGATCAACTAGCATTCCTTCGTTAAAAAGGCAGTTTGCTTCAAGTAAATCACGAAATAAAACTGGCTGTTTTGAGATGACAAAAATATTTTTTAGTATAAAATCGGCTAGTTTGTTTTCATTCATATTAAGCTCCAAAATTTGTGGTGATTATAGCAAAAAAATGCTTATTTAAGCCATATTGGTGTAAAATTTCGTCCATTCTAAGGAGCTAAAATGGACGATTTTGTATTTTTAAATGGTTATTTTGTAAAGAGTGGCGAAGCTAAAATAAGCGTTTTTGACAGAGGTTTTATTTTTGGTGATGGAATTTATGAGGTTGTGCCTGTTGTTGGTGGAAAATTGGTTGATAAAGATGATTTTTGGATAAGATTTGAGGCAAGTCTAGAGGCAATTTGCTTAAATTTGCCTTATAAAATAGATGATTTTGAGGAAATTTTAAATAAAATAATAACAAAAAATAAATTAAATGAAGGCGGTGTTTATATTCAGATTACGCGAGGAGTTGCGCCTAGAAGCTTTGCTTTTATTGAAAATTTAGAGCCCACTTGCTTTATTTTTACTTATGAAGCAGATATTATTAACAATCCATTGGCAAAAATCGGCATAGACGTGGTTAGCGTTGATGATATACGCTGGAAAAGGCGAGATATTAAATCGATCTCTTTGTTGGCTCAATGTTATGCAAAAACACAAGCCGTTAAAAATGGTGCATACGAGGGATTTATGGTCGAAAATGGCTTTGTAACGGAGGGAACTAGCTCGTCTATTTTTATCGTAAAAGATGGGGTTTTGATAACAAAACCACTTTCTAATGAAATTTTACCAGGAATTCGAAGAAAAGTTATTTTGGATTTTTGTACCGAGCTTGGACTTGAAGTGGAGCAAAGAAAATTTAGTATGAAAGAAGTTTATGATGCTAGTGAAGTTTTTATATCTGCTGCAACTTTGCCGATTTTACCGGTTGTTAAAGCTGATGGTATATCTATAAATGGTGGAAAAATCGGAGAAAATTTCATAGCGTTGAGGCAAAAATACATTCAAAGACTGATTGCGCAAGCTGAGTGCGTAAGTTCTTAGTAAAATCATAAATTTTATTTATATAATGTATATAATTTTGGTGCAAATAATTACAATTTCCACTTACCCTAATAAGTAATCTAGTTGAAAATATTCTGTAAAGCTTTTCGCACGAATCAAGGCTTTTAACCCCAAAGTAAGTTTTTAAACAGCTTTTCAGACCCAATAAATTTGATTAAATCTTCGTTTTATTTATACATTCACTAAATACAAGAGAATAAAAGGTAAAAAGATTTATTTTATAGATGCTGATGTAAAGAAAGAAAAAATTTATTTTTACTTTTTATCTTCAAGCAAGAATAAAACATAACAATTTAGCCAATAAATCTACATAAATTTATCTTTACCAAACAAACAAATATTTTAAACATTTATACAAGATGATATTTTTATAGTATTTGAATATACAAATAACTACTATAAACCATTAACCAAATCAAAATGCACAACATAGTTCTAAATCCAATAAAAATACCAGACACTTACTGCTTGTTCTTATTGTAAGATGCCTAAAGCCAACATTTACTGCAAAATCCTACACGCAAACGATAAATGGAATGCAAATTTAAAACATTTTTTAGATAACTCGCATTTTAAAGAAAACTAAAAAACATAAAAACTAAAGAAAAATGAAGATAAAACGCTAAATTTAAAAATATTTTTATCAGTAAAACATCAATACCATAATGCTTATAACTTTTAAAGTTTAATTATTAAAATCAGGGATCGATTGAGATGGTAATCTAAATGATACCCTTGGATTGGCAACAGATGTCGATAAATATGTTCATCCATGTTGTTTTTAATAGCGACATTACTGCTAAATAATTGTATTTTTTGCTTTCTAGTTATTTATAGATATGTCTTGCAGTTTAAATTCAATACTAGTTTTAGGAATTTATGCTATAGACAATATCATAAACTCGGTATATTGTATATCTAGCTTATTTATAAGACACAAAGTAGTTTAGTAACGGTTTTATCTTTATTGGTATTTTAAAGAAGTATTTAAGTGGTATAATTTCTAATAAATTTTGCAAACATTTTGCTTTTCAATAACTATATAGACTACAAGATAATCGTAGAGTAAAAGTTTTGGTTTATGGGGGGGGTATTTCGTAAAATCTAATTCTGTTGTCGGTAAATGGTGACAAAGAACTATAAGCCATTAGAAGAATAGATATTTTGTCTATAACCTAAATATAAATGAAGTTTCTATAGCATCATCTTTAAAAATACCCATGGCAATTTCATTTGTATTACTATATTTTATGTTTTCAAACACTCTATGATTTTGTAATTTTGGTTCTGTTGGAGAAATATAACATTATTAAATTTTATGATTTAAATAAATATATTTTAATTATTATAGTCAAGTATTTCATAGCTTTTTATTGTTTCAAACTTTGATTTCATGATAAAAGCCACGTTCTGGTAGTATTTGATATTTTTTATTTAAGTTTTTGATTGCTTGATTGCTAGGGTGGATTACGTTAGGATTAGTTATAAAATCCTTTGTAATTATATTTTTTATTTAAAGAATTTTGGCTTATTTTTTTAATACAATTTTATGCGTATTTGCTGTATGGTATAAGAATTTGCTTTTATGGCAAAATATAAAAAGATTGTCAATGTATAAATTAAATAAAAATTAAGCAATCGATTAAGTTATTTTAAAATTTGGCTCTTTTCTGAAATAGTATTGATTTAATAAAAAGAGCCTTAAACTGTGATTAACTATAATTGTAATTTATTTTAACAACTCGTATTTTAATAATTTTGGTCTTATAACATTAAAACTAAAATCATCTAAAAGCTCTTTTAACTCCACTACTTTTGGATATAAATTATGTTCTCTCCAAAGCTTACCAAATTCGTCTTTATTGTATTTTTCTAAATTTTTAAGTCCATTTAGCTTTGTTTCATCAGCTAAAAATCTATAAATTTTATAAATTTTAGTCGATTTTCTTTTTTTATCTAATTTTTTATCTGCCACTTTCCAAAATTTTGAATCACTATCACAAGCATTATGTTGAGTACATAGAGAAAATAGCAAACAATCTTGTAAAAACTCTTTATCTTTTTGATAGGCTATCCCACCATCACTTGTTTTATAAATAGTATCAACCACTCTATAATCTTTCATTGTGCTGCAAGTACCTGTTTCTGAAAATTTATCTCTTGAAGCACAAAAAAGCGGTAAAACTTTCATTAAATTTTTTTCACTTACCCATTTTTTACCATATTTTTTGTTTGAATTTATACTTCCTGTAAGTCGTGGCGAAGCAAAAGAGAAGTTTCTAGCTTCTATTACGCAAATTCCATTATCTTTGCCGTCATTGTCATATAAATCAGAAATTGTTTTTTTAACTTTTTTAACAATAAAATTATCATCTATATCGTTTTTAAAAATTATCTCATCGTATTTCTCGTCTTTGTTAGTCCAAGAGATTAGAGCGATAGCACTTTCACTGGCATTAAAGTATTTTCTATTGCATAGATAGCACTCTTTTATCTCTTTATTCACTAGATTTCTGGACTTCCAAATTTTTATCGGTCCGTAATGAACATATGCGTAAGGCTCATAGTATTTAAAGGCAGAAATAACAAACTGCTCATCAAGGTCTTCTCCGCCTCTTTCAATCTGAGTATGTACCCAAGTTTTTTTATATTTTGATTTGATACCACCATCTTTATTTGAATTAGTTTGAGCGTAAGGTGGATTTTCAAGCAAGATAATAGCTAATTTTTTAACATTATTCTCTTTTTTATATCGTTGTATCTCGTTTTTATAGTGTTCTACACCTTTTTCGCTAAGTGCGTCAACAATAGCTACTTGCGCCAAATCACCAAATCTTATATTTGCTGTCAAAGCTTCTGCTTCATTTATTGTACCTAATATTAAATGTGGATAAATAGTTTTATCAAACTGACTTTCTAAATTTCCAACACCAGCACATCTATCTATTATTACATAGTCATCGTATCCATCTTCTTTCGCTCTTTGTATTGCGTTTAAGACATATTCAGTTGAAATTTTTATATATTTTGGTGGAGTAAAAAAAGCGCCTTCAATTTTTTGCACATATTTTTCATTCATCTTATCATTATTAAGAATAAGTCTATTTATATCTTGTTTTTCATAATCAAAAGGCTTAAACCAACCAACTAAACCTTTTTTTAGATAGCTATAAGCTCCTATTTTAGTTTTAACACTCATTATTTTATAGATATTTTGTATTACTTCAACCAAATCTACATTTTTATCCATCAAATCATATTCATAAGTTTGAAATTTACAATCAAAATATCGTTTAAATTTTTCAGGCTCTAAATACCAATCAAATTTTTCTTGTAATTTGCAATGACAATCATAAACTTCAACTAAAAATGTTTCAAGCTCAACATAAACACGATAATATGGTATTCTTTCGCCCTTTTGTTTTAATCTAGTTGGAATAATATCATATAGCTCTTTATATGCTTTTCCCACTCCACCTGCCTCATTTTCGTTAAGTTTACACTCAATAATTGTATTGCCAACTATTCCATCACTTTGATTTTTATCCATATCCTCAGGCGAAATATCATAGCCTTTTTGTTTCAAAAAAACATAAAACACCCTTTGGCCAGCAACTTCTTGTTTTAGCATAGCTGAGATTATCGCGTCTTTACTAAGTCTAAGATAATTTTCTTTCATTATGCTTTCTAAAATTTCTTTGTTTTTCTTTTGACTCATATTATTTCCTTTTTAACTTGCCAATGGTATACTTAATCTATTGGATATACTCTTAACCAAACTCAAACACTCTGTCTTTTGTATAAAATCACAAAGTATTGTCTCTTTATCATTTTTGCCATTTTTTGCAAAATTTACAAAGTTATGATAAACAAGATAATTATTCAAATACTTTGTAGAAACACCTTTAAAGTTATAAATCAGCATAGATTTTAATCTGCTATGATAACTGTTTATTGTTTGAATATTAAATGTTCCTATTTTATAATGATTTCTAGGTATTCTGATATGACTCAAATTCATATCTTTTGCTAATTTTAGATATGCTCTAAAACTATCTGTTACTAATACACTATCGCTAACTATCTTTTTGTCTAAAACTTTTTGTAAATCGGTTAGTTTTGGTTTGCCAAGATTTGAAATTTTAGCAATAGAAAAGCCATTTAGATTTACTCCGCTTGTTACGCACACTTGCTCTTTGCTAAGTCCACGCAAACTAGCTCGTGTGCCACGATGTTTTGCTAGGCGTGGTAAGTTAAAATTTTTGTGATGACCTTTAAAACTTAATGGTAAAAATTTCTCGTCTGCTTCTACTACTCCGTTTAATTCGACTTCACTCATCATATTTTGAAGTGCATCAAGAATTTTATGTCGCCAGTTAAATGCTGTATCTACACAAATATCACAAATTTCAGCACATTTACGAAGTGGGTATTTTTCAATCATACAATGGATATATTTTTGCCAAACAGATATATCCTTTTTAGAGCTAAATAGTATAGTTTTATTTGTATTCGTAAAAGTTTTACCACAATCTTTACAGATGTAGCGTTGAGAACTATTTTTCTTGCCATTTTTAACAAAAGAAATGGAGCTGCAATGTGGGCAATGGTTTGCTTTGTGAGTAGTAACTATGTTTTTAGGTTTTTTGTTGTGCTGTTTTATGCCTTTTATAAAATCTTTTCTATCTTTTTCATTTAAGTTATTAAATAGTTGTTTTATAATGTCAAGTTCTGTTGTCCTAATACTCATAAAATGCCCTACATTCTATATTTTAATGAGTATAATTATAGCATATTTTGTTAATAAATCAACACTATTTCAGAAAAGAGCCTAAAATTTGTAAAGATAAATAATCAATAAAACGTTGGAATAATAATTTCAAAAATCATAGGTAATGCAATGCAAAAAATATGAAATAAGAAATGTTATATAAAAATTGTGCTATTTCTTAAATATGTCTAATGCTAAAAAGTTATCAAATCATTTTCGTTGGTTGCGGAGAAAGGATTTGAACCCCCGACCTTCGGGTTATGAGCCCGACGAGCTACCACTGCTCTACTCCGCGTTGAATTATCTTAACTTGGATGGGGTAAGAGGATTCGAACCTCTGAATGATTGGACCAAAACCAATTGCCTTACCGCTTGGCTATACCCCATTATTTCTTAATAAAAGAACCGTAATTATATCTTTTTTTTTATACTTTGTCAATAGTTTTTTAGCTTTTTTCAAACCAAATTTTCTTGACTTTACAAACAACAGGCACATCTAAGTGAAATTTTAGTATTATCTCTCTTTTTTAAAAAGGTCAATTTGAATAACCGAAAAATTTTTCAGCTTTCTATTTCTATTTTATGGGCTATTTCCCACTTGGTGTCGAGTTTGGTATAGTTTCATATAGTGTCGGTATTAGTGCATTTGTTGCGATTGCACTGAGTGCATTAGCTTATGGTGGTGCGGCTCAGTTTTGGAACGAGCCTGTTTGAAGCTTTTATCGTTAGTTATCTTGTGAATTTATGTCATACTTTTTATGGCATTTCGCTATTAAAAGATTATGAAGGTATAGAATTTAGACTTTTAAACATTGCATTATTAACAGATGAAGTATTTGCGATTTTTAAGTCTGTTAAGATTTTAAACGCAGATGAGCAAAGTAGATTTTTTCTTGTTTTAAACGTTGTTTCGTGGTTTTATTGGGTGACTGGAACGGTTATTGGTTGTATTTGAGTGTAATTTATAAATACTGACACAAAAAAAAAGGGGGGGGGGGGGGTGAATTTAGCCTAACATCGCTTTTTATTGCTATTGCCATAGAGATGTTTAAAAATGACAAAAATTATGTTTTTTGTCCGTAGCATCTTTGTTTGGTGTTTTTGGTGCGATTTTTATGCCACCAAAATTTATGCTTTTTGGTTCGATATGGCTTTGTTTTTTATTTTTATTTGTGTTTAAGGGAAGGTTATGATAGGCGTAAATTCGCCCGAATGGCTACTGTGTTTTATTCAGTGTAGTAGCTACATTTTTGACACGTGTAACACCGTTTTATTTTCTTAAAATAAAAATAAGAGTAAATTTTTAAGCATAATAGAGCGATATATTGGATTAATGATAATAATTATTTTAGTTTGCTATGGATTAAAAGATATAAAATTTATACATATCCATATGGACTAAGTTAGATAATAACTATATTTAATACTTGTCATTGTGCACTTAAAATTTAAAAATATGTTATTTAGTATAGTTATTTCAACATCTGTTTATATGATATGTATTAAAATAATATGAAAAATAAAATTTAATCTTTATTTTTATGATTAAGTGCTATAATTCTCTTACAAATTCTTTAAAAGGAGAGGATTATGAGAAATTTCTTTAAGGTGGTGGTTTTAATGCTTTTTGGTACAATGGTGGCTTACGCAAAGCCTACGATCTACATTTTGGCAACTGGCGGAACGATCGCTGGTAGCGGCTCTGGTGCGTTAGATACGAGTTATACATCTGGCACTGTAACGGTCGATAAATTAATTGCGGCTGTTCCTGAAATCAACAAAATCGCAACTATAAAAGGCGAGCAAATTTCGCAAATTGGCTCTCAGGAGATGAACAACGAGGTTTGGCTAAAACTTGCCAAAAGAGTAAATGAACTTTTAAAAAGTGGTAAGGCTGATGGAGTTGTCATAACTCACGGAACAGACACGATGGAAGAAACGGCGTATTTTTTGAATTTAGTTGTCAAAAGCGACAAGCCTATTGTTATGGTTGGCGCAATGAGAAACAGCGGATCACTAAGTGCTGATGGTCCATTAAATTTGTTTAACGCTGTAAATGTAGCGATGAGTAAGGACGCTGTTGGCAAGGGCGTTATGGTCGTGATGAATGATGAAATTCACGCCGCAAGAGAAGTTACTAAAACAAATACTTCAAGCGTTGAAACGTTTAAATCACCAAATACAGGCAAAATAGGCACTGTTTTTTACGGAAAGGTTAAATTTTATATGAATCCGCTTCGCAAACATACGACAATGAGCGAATTTGACATTGAAAAAATAAAAGAGTTGCCGCGCGTGGATATTATCTACAATCACTCAAATGATAATCCGGATTTTGTAAATACTGCTGTTAAAAATGGCGCAAAGGGCATTATAAACGCTGGTATGGGCAATGGAAATCCCTTTCCAAGCGTTCTTGAAGCACTTGGCGAAGCTGTGAAAAAAGGCGTTGTTGTTGCTAGAAATTCGCGCGTTGGAAGTGGAGAAACCACTATGGACGGCGAGGTTGATGATGCAAAATACGGTTTTATTACAACTGATAACTTAAATGCTCAAAAAGCAAGAGTTTTGCTAATGGTTGCGCTAGCTAACACTACTGATAAAGCTAGAATTTGGGAGTATTTTTTATCTCACTAATTTGGTGCAATGCGTATTTTATACCGTTTGCTATTTAGCAGGCGGTTTAAAATGCCTCTTAGTCTTTGTCTTAATTTATCTAAAATGGCTACGACCGCGCTAGAAGTTTAAAGATAAATTATTTGCCAAATTTACTCTTTGCGTCTTTGATTTGCTTAAATGGCTTGTTAAAAATTTGTGCAAAATTATTTGAGAATTTTAGAACTAGTCACTGCTTTTATTATTTGCATAATAGGATGGTTTAAGGCGACATAAACTCGGTTTTATATTTTTTGTGATAAAATTAATCGAAATTTAACAAGGTTACAAAATGAATAAAGTTTGGAAATTTGGCGATAATATCGATACTGACATCATTATCGCGGCTCGTTATTTAAATACTTCTGATGAAAAAATTTTAGCAAAACACATTATGGAAGATGCCGATCCGCAGTTTAGTTCGAAAATTAGTTTTGGCGATATTATTGTAGCTGGTGAAAATTTTGGCTGTGGAAGTAGCCGTGAGCACGCTCCTATTGCGTTAAAAGCGGCTGGAATTTCAGCTGTTATAGCAAAAAGTTATGCGAGAATTTTTTACAGAAATAGCTTTAACACAGGACTTTTGATTTTACAAATTGAACAAACTGACGAGATTAATGAAGCAGATGAGCTAAAAATAGACATTGATAGCGGGAAAATTCTAAATTTAACAACCGGCAAGGAGTATGTTTTTTGCGCCATTCCTGAGTTTATGCAAGAGCTTTTAAGGGCTGGCGGATTAATTGAGTACGCAAAAACGAGGATATAAATGGCAAAAATTTACAACATAGCTGTTATAAAAGGCGACGGAATAGGTCCTGAAATCATTGATGAAGCGATAAAAGTTCTTGATAGTGTAGCTCAAAATTTTGGTTTTGAGCTAAATTATAATTATTATTTGATGGGTGGCGCTGCTATTGATGTATTTGGTGAGCCGTTGCCAGATGAAACACTACAAGGTGCTTTAAATAGCGATGCTGTGCTTTTTGGTGCGATTGGTGGAGCAAAATGGGATAATTTGCCGCATCATTTGCGCCCTGAAAGCGGACTGTTAAAAATTCGCAAAGAGCTCGGTGTTTTTGCGAATTTGCGCCCAGCAATGGTTTTTAAAGAGCTTATTAACGCTAGCACAATTAAGCCAGAAATACTTCAAGATGTTGATTTTGTCGTGGTTCGTGAGCTAACAGGTGGAATTTACTTTGGTCAGCCAAGACAAAAAAATGAAGATAGTGCGTTTAATACGATGGTTTATTCAAAGGCTGAAATCGAGCGAATTTCAAGGATTGCTTTTGAAACGGCTATGAATCGCAAAAGGCGAATTTGTGTAGTTGATAAAGCTAACGTGCTAGAAACTAGTCAGCTTTGGCGCGAGGTAGTAGGCGATGTCGCTAAATGCTATCCAGAAGTTGGGGTGGAATTTATGTACGTTGATAATGCGGCGATGCAACTTGTCCGCGCCCCAAAATACTTTGACGTAATTCTTACAGAGAATTTGTTTGGCGATATTTTGAGTGATGAAGCGAGTATGGTCGTTGGCTCTATAGGATTACTTCCTAGTGCGTCTATTGGTGGAAAGGTCGGATTTTACGAGCCTATACACGGTAGTGCGCCTGATATAGCTGGACAAGGCATAGCTAATCCAATCGCAACGATTTTAAGTGCGGCTATGATGCTTGAGTATTCATTTAAGGAATTTGATGCAGCAAAAGCGATACGAAACGCAGTTTCAACGGCATTAGCTCAAGGCTACCGCACAAAGGATATCTCAGCCTACGATGCCAAAGAAATTTGTACCACAAGCGAAATAGGCACGATAATAGCGAATTTGATAGGTAAATAAATGGCTTTAAATACGATCACAGAAGCTTTAATTTATGAGGCACAAGGTTTAAAAGACGATGCGCTTACGATATATAAAAATATACTTAAAAGCGAGCCAAATAACGTTGATGCGATGAGTGCGATACGTCGTTTGAGTGGACTTCGTAAGCGAAATACAAATATAAACGAGCAGATGCGTGATTTTTTTATAAATATGAAAACTCATGATGAGATAAACGAATTTAAAAGATGGTTGGTGAAACTGTGAAACTTGACGATATAGCTAAAATGGCGATTGACGAAGTGGCGATGGAGCTAAAAGAGATAAATGATGCGGCTTATAATACGCAAAATGTCGTGCAAACGACTACTACGAGCATAAATACAACAAGCGCATCATCAGCTCAAAAACCATTCGAGATTAACGTATCTGTAAATGGTGAAGAGATTTTTTTAAAAAACCTAAAAGAGCGCGTTTTGGTGCTTTTTGAGGGACTTAGTGCAACATCAAATGAGGATTTACAAAATAGGCTTGATTTGACGTTGAAATTTTTGGAATTTGTGTTAGCAAATGTCGAAAATAGGCTCTCAGATTTGCAAAAATAAAAAACTAAATCAGATTAAAAATCTTTTAGCACCTTATACTAAACGCGCCTATATCGTTGGCGGAAGCGTACGCGATATAATGCTAAAAAATAAAATTTCAGATTATGATATAGAAGTTTACGATGTAGAGCCGAAATTTTTTGATGATTTGATGATAAAAAACGGCGCAAATGGCGCTGGAAAAAGCTATTTTGTGTATAAAATCGGCTCTTTTGACATCTCTTTGCCACGCGTTGAAAGTAAAAGTGGTATCGGGCACAAGGATTTTGAAGTTGCTTATTGTAATGATGAGCGCACAGCTTCAAAGCGACGTGATTTTACAATAAATTCTATGATGATAAATATTTTTGATGGTGTTTTTCTTGATTTTTGGGGTGGAGAAAAGGACTTAAAAGATCGTGTTTTGCGCCACATTGATGATGAAAAATTTTGCGAAGATAGTCTTAGGGTTTTGCGCGCGGTTCAGTTTTGCGCGCGGCTAAATTTAAAAATTGCACCAAAAACGATGAAACTTATGAAAACTTTGGATATTAGCGAGCTTAGTCGTGATAGGATAAGTGCTGAAATGATAAAGATATTTCGCGCAAAATTTCAAGATATTGGGCTGATTTATTTGGCTAAACTTGGGCTTTTAAAGCGAATTTTTGGCGTTAGTTTAAGCGGAGTTTGTTTGATGAAATTTGCTACTAAGCTTGGTAAGGCAACAAAAATTCAAAAAGATGAGCGAGAATTTCTTTATTTTTTGGCTAGAAATTTTGACATTTTGCAAAAAAATCTCACTTTTTTAAATTTGCCAAAAAGTTTTAACGAATGTTTTAAACAGCCATTTTTTGTAGGTAAAATTAGCGATGAAAATTTGTTGCAAATTGCAATAAAAATGCCGCTTAAAGATTGGCTTGGGCTAAATACTACAAATTTACTCATCAGAGCAAAAAAACTTGGTGTTTATGATAAAAAATTTATTCCAAATATCGATATAGACGATATTTTGATGGCTGGTTTTAGGTCAAATCAAATCGGCATAGAGCTTGAAAAAAGACAAAAAATAATTATCAAAGAGTATTTAAAAAGTCAAATTTAATGCTTATAAAAGCCTTTTTTTGGTAACATAAAGTTTTGTTTAAGGAAAAATATGTATCAAAATCATAAGGCAATATTTAGATGTTAAATATAGTTTTGCTAAGTCCGCAAATTCCTCAAAATACGGGCTCGATTGGGCGAATGTGCGTTAATGCGAATTTAAATCTACATATTATTAGACCAACATTAATAGATCTTAGTGATAAGGCTGTAAAACGCGCTGGGCTTGATTATTGGCAACATTTAAAATTACAAATTTGGGACAGCCTAGACACCTTTTGGCAGGCAAATGAAAAATTTCAAGATAGGTTTTTTTACGCTACCACAAAGAGCAAAAAGCCGTATTTTAGCGTAAAATTCCAAAAAGGCGATTTTTTATTTTTTGGTGGCGAAAGCACTGGATTACCGATGGAACTAATGCAGCTAAATTTTGCAAATGCAATTCAAATCCCGATGGGAAAGCTTGGCAGGAGCTTAAATTTAGCCACCAGTGTAGGCATTGTCGCTTATGAAGCGATCAGGCAAAATTACAGTGATTTTTTAGAATTTGACGCTTTGCAGGGAGAATTTGCTTGAGAGCTGTTTTTTTGATAGCCATTGCGATACTGTCTTGTTTTGCAAGCGAATTAAAAATAGCGACTTATAATGTGGAAAATTTATTTGACGCTCAAAATAACGGCAATGAATATAAAGATTTCGTGGTCGGAAAAAGTAAATGGAACGAGTTTAACGCTGAGCGAAAATTTAATCTGATTAAAAATAAAATAAAAGAGATAAACGCTGATATAATCGCACTTCAGGAGATTGAAAACGAAGAAATTTTAAAAAGATTAATGAAAGAGAGTGGATATAAATATTTTGTTTTTTCAAAGGTTGAAAACGCAGCGATTGGACTTGGGGTTTTGTCTAAAATTCGCCCCATCAAAAGCCACAAATTTAGGATTTCAAATGTAAAAACAAGAGATATTATACGTGTTGATTTTTTGCTAGAAGATATCAAATTTAGCGTTTTTACACTTCATTTTCCGGCTAGAAAAAATTCTCTTAAACAGCGAATTTTAGCTTTTTTGGCACTAAAAAATGCTATTTGTGATGCGAAAAATTTGGTTGTTTTGGGAGATTTTAATACACCGCTTAACGACAAAGACGGCTTTATTGATGATTTGCAAAATCAAAAAGAGCTTGAAAATCTTTGGCGATTGGTTTCGCCAGATGAGCGTTATTCTCACATTAGCTTGCAAGCAATTGATCAAATTTTGCTTTCAAAAAATCTGTTTGATAACGCGCGAGAATTTGAAGTTTGGCGTGATGAAAGGGCTGAAATTTCTGATCATTGTGCTTTAAGTTTTGTTTTAAATAGCAGTGTGGTTGCTAAAAATCAAAGCACAATCAATCAACTTTATGCTAAAAATTTAAACTTTCCAGTGCTTGTTAAAAACGTCACTATCGCGCAAAAAGACCAAACTGGATACGTTATAGATGATGGCAGTAAAAGCATTTATGTTTATGAGCCAAAAGGCATTTTTGGTATCGGTGAGCGTTTTGATATCACTGTAAATAGCGTTGATAAAAATGAAGGAAAATTAGAAATAAACTCTTATCGTGTCGCTAAAATTGGCACAAATTTAACTGAAAATGAGGCGAGTTGTGATTGATTATATCGTGCTTTCTTTGTTTATGATTTTTATGGTTTTTATGGTGCGTGGATTTGTGGTTCAAATGATAAATAAAAATAAAATGAGAGATAAACTTAAAGTAAAAAAGGAAAGAAATGACAAAAGAATTATTGATTGAAATTGGTGTTGAGGAGCTTCCAGCGATACCGTTTTTGCACGAGCTAGGAAACATAAAACCCAAATGGTTGGCTGTCCTTAATGAATATAAATTAGATAGTGAATTTGAGTTTTATTTTACGCCACGGCGTTTGGTATTTTTTCATAAAAATTTTGCAACCATTCAACCAGATATAACCGCTGAATTTATCGGTGCTCCAAGGCATATTGCTATTAAAGATGGCAAATTTACGCCAGCTGCGATCAGTTTTGCTAAGAAATGTGGCATTGGTGAAAATGAGCTAAAATTTAAAGAGATAGATGGCAAAGAGGTGCTTTATCATCAAAGCGTTCAAAAAGGTATGCAAACAACTGATTTGCTTGGCGATATGGTTGAAAAATTTCTTTTAAGTTTAAATTTTGGTAAATCTATGCGGTGGGGAGAAGGTGAATTTGCATTTATTCGTCCTATCAGGTCGTTTTTGTGTTTGCTTGGCGATGAGTCTGTAAGTTTTAAGAAATTTGGCGTTGTAAGTCAGGCAGCTACTTATCCGCACAGAGGTATTAGCTACGAAAAGATCAAAATTTCAAGCGTTGGCGATTATTTTAGTGGCTCAAAATCTCGTGGCATAATACTAAATTCGCAAGATAGAATGGATATGATTTTAGATCAGTTTAAGCAAATAGAAAATAAAACTGGACTAAAAATTGGAATGGATAAAGATTTGCTTGATGAAGTTGTTGCGATTACGGAGTATCCAACAGTTTTGCTTGGTGGTTTTGAGAAGAATTTTCTAGAAGTTCCAAGCGAGGCTATAATCACTTCAATGAAGGAAAATCAGCGTTATTTTCCACTTTTTGAAGATGACAAGCTTAGTAATCATTTTGTCGTTGTAAGCAACTCTTTAAGCAATGATAACGATCTGATCGTCAAGGGCAATGAAAAGGTTTTACGCGCTCGTTTGAGCGATGCGATGTTTTTTTGGCAAAGCGATCTTGGGGCTCATTTTGGTCCTGAAAAGCTTAAAAACATAACCTATCTAAAAGAGCTTGGCACGCTTTATGATAAAGAGCTTCGCGAGGTAAAAATAGCTAAAATTTTAGCTCAAATTTATTCAAAGGAGCTAAAAAATGAGGTTGGCGACGAATATGAAGCCAAGTTAGAACGTGCAGTTATGCTAAGTAAGGCTGATTTGACAACCGCAATGGTTTATGAATTTACCGAACTTCAAGGTGTAATGGGAAGCTATTATGCGCGAGCAAAGGGTGAGGAGGCGTGCATTTGCAAAGCCATAAAGGAGCAATACCTTCCAGACGGTGAAAATGCCGCTTGCCCAAGTGGCGCGTTTAGCTCGATAGTTGCGCTTTCAAATAAACTTGATACTTTACTTGGGCTTTTTAGTATTGGCAAAATTCCAAACGGCACAAAGGATCCATACGCGTTGCGTAGAGCGGCGCACGGAGTGATAAAAATCATACAAAATATGAATTTTAAATTCGATATTCGTAAAATTTTAAATATGCTTAAAGGTGAATATAAACAGTTTGATATTAGTTTGCTAGAAGGCTTTTTTATGGATAGAATTTATACATTTTTTAATGCAAATCCATCAATTATAAAAGCTTGTATAAATAGTGAAAAACGCGATATAAACGAACTTTTCTTAGCTATAGATGCTCTTGAAAAAATTTCAAATAAGCCTAAATTTAAGGAAAATTTTTCTACCTTTAAACGTCTTTCAAATATAATTAAGGATACAGAAATTTTGCCTGTTGATGAGAATTTGTTTGAAAACGAATTTGAGAAAAAATTGCATACTAATTTTAAGAATTTAAATAGCAATAATGGTGATTTTGAATCTCGTTTGAATGATTTGTTTGGGCTAAAAGATAGTATTGACGCGTTCTTTGATAATGTTATGATAAATACACAAGATGAGCGTATCAAAAACAATCGTATTGCACTTATCGGAGAGATTTATAAAGAATTTATTAAGATCGCAGATATTAAAGAGATCAGTTTTTAGGTGTTTAAATCAAAATGAGAGCTAATTAAACTCTCATTTTGATTAGCGTTAAAACGTAAAATTTGTTCTTTTTAATCTTGAATTATCCAAGTTTTTGAAATGTATTTTGTAACCTTTCTCGCAATTCGTCGGCTATTTTATCTCCATTTTTTAAATTATCCTGAATTAATGTATTTAATCTATCCAATAAAGTAAATAGCTCGTTTTCCCATTTTTGTGCGTCTTTATTTGAATTCATTGTTTCTATAAAAGTTAGTTTTTTACTCATATCGCTCAAATTTTCTAAGAATTTATCCTTAAAATTTTCGTTTTTAAGCTCACTATCATATAAAATAACATTTTTTAACTCTCTTAGTTCGCCATCTATGGCTTGGCAAAAGAGCTTGTATTTTTGATTTTTATCAAAATTTAATGCTTTTTGATCATTTTGCCTATCTGTTACTGCATTTTCATCGATATTGTTTGTAAATTTTTGAATTTGCATATAAAGCATAACTGCAACGATAGCTATGATTATAAAATATCCAGAAAAAATATCCATTATTTCTCCTTTTTGAGTGAATTTAGTGTTACGATTAAAAGTGCGATCCAGATAAGTGAAAACGAAACAAATTTAAGCTCGCTTATGAATTCGCCGTAGATAAAAACAGCTATTAGTAGCTGCATTGTTGGAGATATGTATTGCAAATAGCCGATTGTGGTTAAATTTAGTCTTTTTGTGGCTTCGTTAAATAGCAGCAATGGCAAAACCGTAGCCAGCCCGCTAAAGGCTATCAATAAACCAAACCAAGATAGCTCAAAGTGCGATTTTCCAGCACTTGTAATAAAAAATAAAGCCAGTATTGCAAAAGGCAATACAAATATCGTTTCTATAAAAAGTCCTTCGAGTGAAGGGATGCTGATTTGCTTACGAATTAGCGCATATAAAGCAAATGATGTTGGTAGCATAAGCGATATAAAAGGTAATTTTCCAGCATCGTAAATTTGTATGCAAATAGCTATAAAAACTATTATGGTTGCTATTTTACCAATCTTATCAAGCCTTTCTTTTAAAATTATCACTCCAAGCAGCATATTAAAAAATGGATTTATAAAATACCCCAAACTTGTATCAACTATTTTGCCAACTTCGACGCCATATATGTAAATCGTCCAATTTGAGGTTATGAGAAGTGCTGTGATAAAAAGTAAAAAAGCTATTTTTTTATTTTTTAAAATTCTTACAACATTGCAAAATTTATGTGAAAATTTTAAAATTAAAGTTAAAATTACAACCGACCAAAATATGCGATGAGCGACTATTTGTATATAGCCAAGTTCGTTTAAAAGCTTGAAATAAACAGGAAAAACTCCCCAAAGCATAAATGTGCTTAGTGCAAATAATAATCCACTTTTTTCTTCGTTTTTTTGCATATTTTTCCTTTAAATGCGCGAATTCTATGCAATTTTGTTTAAAAGCAACTTATATTATGTAAAGATTAATCTTTTTTGGATAGAATCAAACTCATTTTTTACAGAGGTTTTGCATTATGGATTGGACTAGGGAATCTTGGAGAAATTTTAACATTTTACAGCAGCCTAAATATCCTGATTTAGCCAAATTAAAAGCTGTCGAAGATAAGTTAAAGGGCTTACCACCGCTCGTTTTTGCTGGAGAGGCCAGAAATTTAAAAAAAGATTTGGCTAAGGTTTGTAGGGGCGAGGCATTTTTGTTGCAAGGTGGTGATTGTGCTGAGAGTTTTACGAATTTTAACGCAACAAACATCAGGGATATGTTTAAGGTTATGCTTCAAATGGCGATTGTCTTAACTTACGCTGGACGTTGTCCGGTTGTTAAGGTCGGACGAGTAGCTGGACAGTTTGCAAAGCCTAGAAGTAGCGACTTTGAGGAGATTAATGGCGTAAGATTGCCAAGTTACAGGGGCGATATAATAAATGGTTTTGAATTTAACCATGCCGCGCGAGTGCCAGATCCTTATCGTATGATTGAGGCGTATCATCAAAGTGCGGCTACGATGAACTTACTTAGAGCGTTTTCGCGCGGTGGTTTGGCTGATATGCACGAGGTTAATCGCTGGAATTTGGGCTTTACTAAAAAGGTTGAGGTTGGCAAAAAATACGAAGAGTTGGTTGAAAAATTAAGCCAAACATTATCTTTTATGGAAGCTTGCGGGATCACGTCCAAAAACACGCCAGCTATCGCTGAAACTATGCTTTATACTTCACACGAGGCATTACTTTTGCCATACGAAGAGGCTCTAACCAGACAAGACAGTCTAACAAATGATTGGTATGATTGCTCGGCTCATATGCTTTGGATAGGCGAGAGAACGCGTGGGGCAAATGACGCTCACGTGCATTTTTTAAGTGGCGTGCATAATCCAATTGGCGTAAAAATAGGACCAAATGCTAGTGCTGAGGATATTAAAATTTTAGCTTCTAAGCTAAATCCAGCAAATGAAGAGGGTAGATTAAACGTTATAATTAGAATGGGTGCTGATAAAATAGAGCAAAAGTTGCCTGAAATTTTACGCGGACTTAAAGGCGAGGGGTTAAATATCGTTTATAGCATTGATCCAATGCACGGAAATACGATAAAAACGACAAATGGCTATAAAACTCGCGAATTTGATAAAATTTTAAAAGAAGTTAGAAACTTTTTTGAAATTTTCAACGCAGAAGGTTTTAATGCAGGCGGAATTCATCTTGAAATGACAGGGCAAGATGTTACTGAATGCGTTGGTGGCGCATTTAATACGACAGAAAAAGACTTGCATAGCCGATATGAAACCCAGTGCGATCCAAGGCTAAATGCCGATCAGGCTCTTGAAATGGCGTTTTTAATCGCCGAATTTGTTAGGAAAATTTAGGGCTTTGCTCTAAAATTTTCTTCATTTTTGTTAAATTTCTTAAATTTTAATCAAAATTTCGGTAGATTAAAGCTTTTAAATAAAATCCAAAAAATAAGGTAGATGATATGAAAGAAATTTACGATATAGTTGTTATTGGCGGAGGACCTTGCGGTATTGCAACTGTTGTGGAGGCAAAAGAGAGTGGTTTTACAGACGTTTTGCTTTTGGAAAAAGGTGATAACCATAGTCAAACGATTAGAAAATTTTATAAAGATAATAAGCGTGTGGATAAGGATTACAAGGGACAAGACTCGACTTTGCACGGTATTGTTGCGTTTGATAATGGAACAAAAGAGAGCACGCTTGATTACTTTGACAAACTTCTTGATAGTGATGCGATTGACACTTTGTTTAATTGCGAGGTTGAAAGTATTGCTAAAAAAGATGAAAAATTTGTTATCAGCACTTCAAAAGGCGTGTTTAACGCAAAAAATGTAATGATAAGTATCGGAAAAATGGGGCGTCCAAATAAGCCTGATTATAAAATCCCGCCGTCATTAAATTTGGTTGTAAATTTTAACCTAGATAGCTGTTCTAGTGGCGAGAAAATAATCGTTGTTGGCGGTGGAAATTCAGCTGCTGAATACGCGGTTGAGCTAAGTGAAAAAAATGATGTTGTGCTAAGTTATCGCAAGGAAAAATTTACTAGATTAAATGAGATTAATGAAGAAATTTTACTAAAATTAGCCGATGCAAATAAATTAAAATTGCGTCTTGGTGTTGATATTGAGAGTTTAGAAAATGATGCTGGAAAGGTGAAAGTAAATTTCGCCGATGGAAGTGATGAAATTTTTGACCGCATTATTTATGCTATTGGCGGTTCAACTCCGGTTGATTTTTTACAAAAATGCAATGTCACTCTTGACGAATCTAAAACCCCAATAGTTGATGAAAACTATCAAAGTAATATAAAAGGACTTTATGTAGGTGGGGATTTGGTGCTAAAAAACGGCGGATCGATTGTTTTAGCATTAAACCATGCACACAAAGTTGTTAAAGATATCGAAGGCAGAATGCGCTCTTGAAATCTGGTTCGCCACTAAATTTTACGCTTTTTTTTATGTTAATAGCCATTGCTGGACTTGGTGGTTATTATTATTTTTTATCTAATGTTAAAAATTCCAGCCAAACTGAAGAACCAAAAGAGGTTGCCGTAACTATGCTTAGTTTTGATGAACTTCCAAAAGCTGAGCGCGAAAAATACATAAAAAAAGACCATATTGACAGCTACGGCAACTATTTATCTCCAAAAAGTTATGCTGAAAATTTTGATATTGATGGCTTTGATGATCCGATCAGCAATGATTTAAACGAATTAAAAACACAAATTAGAACGATTCGAGCCCAAAATAAGCTTTTATATAACGACAATGTTGATTTGGTTGCTAAAAATTT
Organism: Campylobacter sp.; assembly: GCA_052170535.1. Taxonomy (GTDB): domain Bacteria; phylum Campylobacterota; class Campylobacteria; order Campylobacterales; family Campylobacteraceae; genus Campylobacter_A. The sequence continues at coordinate 72,538 of JBQNAH010000001.1, forward strand.
AGAAATAGTCCAGCTTTTAAATGAGCAAAAAGAGCTAAATAAAGCGCAAAAAAAAGAATTTGAAAACAAAAATATGGAATTTTCTAAAAACAATAGCGATCAAATTCTAACCATTCAAAATGAGCTTGAAAAAAGTAAACAAGAAGCCATTCAGGATTTGGCAAAAGCTAAAACTGAGTTTTTAAATAGTGAACAAAAATACAACGAACAGCTAAATCTAGCACAAAAAAGCATAAAAGAGCTTGAAAAAGAGCTCGAAAATATCAAAAAAACGAGTGATGAAAATTTGATTTTATTAAAAAATGAAAATGAAAAGCTAAAAAGCGATCACGACTTAAAAGAATCTGAAATTAAAAGAATGACAGTTGAAAATAGTGCCGAAATTTTAAGGTTAAAAAACAACTATGAGGATTCTTTAAACGAGCTAAAAAAGCAAAACGATAAGCAAAAATTTGAATACGAAAATGAGCTGAATTTAAAACAAAACGAATATGAAAAACTAAAAAATGAGCGAGAAGATAGGAGTGAAAAACTAAGCATTGAACTAAAATCGACTAAGGAAAATTTAGAAAAAATACAAAAACAAAATGAAATTTTAACTAAGCAAAACGAATACAGCAACACAAAAATAAATGAGTTAAATTTGACATCTCAAAACCTTAAAGATGATTTGCAAAGGCAAAGAGATAGCTTTCAAAAAGATGTTTCTAGGACGTGGAAACTTTATCAAAATGACGTTGCTAAACTAAAAACTCAAATCGATAAAGCAAACACGCAGCTTAGCCAGAATCAGAGCGAATTTAAAAGCAAAATTGATGCGCTACAAAACGAGAAAGACCTTAGCGCAAATGCGTTAAAAGCAAGCGAGGATAATTTAAGTAAAATTTCAACTCAACTTGAAAAAACAACAAAATTACTTGAAATTCAAAACGAAGAAAATAAAAAAAATATGCAAAATTATAAAATTTTAAATGACAAAATAGTTCTTTTAACGACTTCAAATATTACGCTTTCTAAGGAATTTCAAAGCAGAATTTCAAAGCTTCAAAAAGAGCTAAGCGAAGCTCAAAAAAACGCTTATGAGCTAAATATAACGTTAGGCAAAAAAGATGAACTTTTGCGCACTTGGAGCGATAAATTTGAAAAATTAAAACAAGAAAGCGCAAACTTGATACAAGGCGAGAAAGACAAACTATCTTGGCTTGAAAAACAAAACAAGGAGCTTGATAAATACGCTAAAATCGGCAAAACTAACACCGGTATAAAAGGCGAGCTTGATATTACAAAAAAGCAATTAACTGATATAATGAATGAGATTGAGTATTTTGAAAATGAGAATGAAAATTTAAAGAAGATTATTGAGTTAAATTTTAAGTCAGAAGTGCCTAAAAAACTTGTTTTGATCTCATCTATTGAGTGTAATGATATGGTTATAAATTCCAATGAGCCAACGAGTATTTGTCGCCATAGGGTGGCGGAGTTTTTGCAAAGATATAATTCTAATTACATTTTTGAAGTTACCCCGATCGTAAGCCGTGCTAATTTTTTAGCCACGTCCAAAATAGCACAAAATTTATCAAAAGATGAGATAGAAAAGATAAATTCTTATGCTAATTATGGTGTTGGAAAAGAGCGTGCGAAGGTCGCTGGACAGCTTATAAAGGACGAATTTGGAGATTTTTCTAGAATTTCATATGGAAATGATATTATTATTTCGCAAAACAAGCAGGGCTTTATCATTAAGGTGTATAGATGATAATTAATCAGCTAAAAAATGGCTATCGATATAACAGCGATACGATGTTTTTGTATAATTTTATCAGAAATTTAAAGCCTTACAAAAATGTGCTTGATGTTGGTTGCGGGAGTGGAATTTTAGGGCTTTTGATAAAAAGAGATTTTCCTAAAATTTCTCTTACTTTGCTAGATATTTTGCAAGTTAATATCGATTTATCTAGGAAAAATGCGTATGAAAACAGACTTGAAGCAGATTTTGTTTTGGCTGATTTTGCTGAATTTAAATCACAAACAAAATTTGATTTTATTATTTCAAATCCGCCGTTTTATCATGATGGCGCAAAAAAAAGCCAAAATGAGCACATTAAAATCGCTAAACATACCCATTTTCTTGGTTTGAGCGAATTTATAAGTGTTGCAAATTCTCATCTTTCGCCACGCGGAACGCTAGTTTTTTGCTACGATGCTAAACAACTTAGCGAAATTTTTGTTTTATTAAAGGAGTTTAAGCTAAATCCAGTTGGTTTGCAAATGGTGTATTCAAAACGCGACAAGGAGGCAAATTTGGTTATTTTGGAGGCAAAAAAAAGCTCAAAAAGTTTGTTGAAAATTTTGCCACCGCTGTTTGTTTTTGAAGGTGCGATGTATTCAAGCCAAGCTAGTGAAATTTTTTCTACCGCTGCAACACAAAGCAAGGATTTTGAGTTATGTTAAAAGTTGATGGCTTTGGGTATGAATTTGATCCAAATATGTGCGATAGCTGTGGCGGGAAGTGTTGCACTGGCGAGAGCGGGTATATATGGCTAAATGCCGATGAAATGGTTAATCTAGCTGATTTTTTAAATATCAGTGTTGATGAGTTAAAGCTTAAATTTCTGCAAAAATTTGGATATAAATTTAGCATTAAAGAGACTAAAATTGATGATGGTTATGCGTGCGTTTTCTTTGATCAAATCAGTAAAAAGTGTCAAATTTACGATGTTAGACCAACTCAGTGTAGAACTTTTCCGTTTTGGAATCACTTTAAAAATAACTTAAAGGAGCTAGAAAAAGAATGCGTTGGCGTAAAATTTTTATAGTTTTTATATATTTTTGTTTTTGCGGTGTTTTTGCAAATGAAAATTTAGATATTTTAAGGGCAATGGATTTTGTGCAGACAAATCAGCCAGAAAAAGCAGTTGAAATTTATAAAAAACTATACAAACAAAGAAAGGATAAAAATTTTCTTAAAGAGGCGATCGCAGTTGCTTACGAGAGCGGCTTGCCTGAGATAGATGAGCTTTTGGTATTTTCTAAGGAAATTTTAAAAAATGACGAGGATAGTTTGTATATTTTCACGCTTCGTTATCTTGAAAAAAAGGACTTTAAAAACGCTAAAAATTGCGCTATCGATTTGATTAAAATAAACTCTAACGCGAAAAATCATCTACTTTTTGCGATTGTTTTAGCTAATGCAAATGAACTTAATGAAGCAAAACGCGAATACGAAAAGGCTTATGAGCTTGAAAAAACCGATAATTATTTACTAGCTTTGGCTCAATTTTTAGATATAAGACTTGGCAATAAAGATGAAGCAATTAGATTGCTTGAAAGCTCAAAACGCATAAACGGTTGCAGCGAGGCTGTTTGCTTGACTTTGGCTGAAATTTATATCCAAGAGAGAAAATTTGATGAATTAACACTTATTTATGACGGACTTTACGATTTGACAAAAGATAATATCTATCTTGATAAGCAAATGGGCATTTTGTTGGGACTTAAAAAATTTAGCAACGCCATAGCTGTGATAAAAAAATACAAATACAAAGAAGATGAGCTACCACAAATTTACGCTGCAAATGGCGATTTTGACGAGGCAATAAAAGCAGCCGATGAGTTTTATGAGAGCACAAAAAATGCCGATTTTAAATCCAAAGCCGCCATTTACAGATACGAAAAATTTGGTAGCAAGATTAATAAAAACGAGCTTGAAAAAGTGGTTAGTGATTTTGAAATTTCGGCTACACAAACGGATAATGCCCTATATCTAAACTACTATGGCTATCTTTTAATAGATCACGATTTAAACGTTCAAAAGGGTATCGATTTAGTTAATATTGCGCTAAAAAAAGAGCCAAATTCGCCTTTTTATCTTGATAGCTTGGCTTGGGGGTATTATAAGTTAAACAAATGCAAAATAGCCGATGAAATTATGCAAAAAGCTATGCAAGATAGTGAATTTGCAGGAAGTAATGAAGCAAAAGAACATCAAGAAAAGATAAAAAAATGCTTATCGGAGCAAAGATGACGCTTGATGAAATTTTAAGAAAAACAAAAGAGGATTTAAAGGAGCAAGTGGCTAAGTATCCACTTGAATGGCTTGGTAGAAGCCTAGCTTACAATCCTTTTGTTCCAAGAGATGTTTGGGGCGTTTTAAAAAGCACTCCAGACGAGCCGTTTAAAATTATCGCGGAGATTAAAAAAATAAACCTTAAGGGTGAGATTATAAGGCAAAATTTTGAGCCGATTTATATGGCAAAAGAGCTTGAACTAGGCGGAGCTAATGCGATTTGCGTCCTTACTCAACCGCATTTTTTTGAGGGAGAGATCGAATACGTATCTCAAATTCGTCGCTATACGCAAATTCCGCTACTTAGAAAGGATTTTATTGTAGATAAATATCAAATAATCCAAGCCTTGGTTTATGGGGCTGATTTTGTATCGCTTATAGCTAAAATTCTAAGCACTGGCGAGCTAAAAAAAATGGTAGAATACGCCCACCATCTTGGACTTGAAGTCGTTGTTGAGGTGCGCGATAAAGAAGATATAACAAAGGCGATTTTTGCTGGCGCGAATATAATTTCCATCAATCATAGAAATTTGCAGGATTTTACCCTAGATATGGATCTTTGCGAAAGATTAATCACGCTAATACCAAAAAATAAAATCATAATCGCGCAGGGCGGAATTTCTCAGCATTCGCAGCTAGTTTGGCTAAGTCAAATTGGTGTTGATGCATTTTTAATAGGAGAGCATTTTATGAGGCAAGAAAATTTGCAAAATGCACTCAAAACAATAAAGGAGGGGTGATGAAACATCTTTGTGCGCCGTGGCGAAGTGAGTATTTTAGTCAAAAAGTAAATGGTTGCGTATTTTGTGGCATCGTAAATGACACCGATAATGACGAGCAAAACGGCGTTTTATTTCGTGGCAAAAATTGCTTTGGTGTGATGAATAGATTTCCTTACACACCTGGGCATTTTATGGTCATACCGTTTCATCACACTGATAAAATCGAGAATTTAAGTGATGAGATTTGGTTTGAAATGAGCTATTTTGTCAGACTCGGAGTGCAAATTTTAAAGCGTGAATTAAATGCGAAGGGGGTTAATATCGGCATGAATTTAGGTCAAGCCGCAGGAGCTGGGATAGCTGAGCACGTGCATTATCACCTTGTGCCACGTTGGGAGAGAGATACGAATTTTATCACTACAATAGCCGATGTGCGCGTAAATGGAGTGCCATTTTATCCCCTTTTTGAAAAGTTAAAAACGGCATTTGAAACTCAAAAGGAAAATTACAAAAATACTCATTTTTAACTTTTAACGAGCGTTTTTGCGCCTTTTCATTTATCTTAAATTTAAAGTTTAGTAGAATTATCAAATTTTGATTTTTGGGAGTTTTATGAGGTTTTTATATATGTTTTTTTGTTTGCTTTTGCCACTTTGCGGCTCAGTTTATGATGATGGGGTGTTGAGTTGTCATGAAATGAAGCAAAATAGCAAGCAAATTTTTTCAAGCAAATTTGAGCCAAATGTCGCTGTTGAGTTTCATTGTGCCCAAGTTGCACAGCTTAGTGAATTATTTGAAAGCTCTGTTAAAATACACGGAGAAAGTAGATTATGCGTCGGGAATTTAGCCGATGTGAAGCAAAATGAGTTTAAATTTAAGATTATGCAAGCTCTTTTCGAGCCCGAATTTTATGCCAAAACGTTGCCAGATAGCGATGAATACGAAAAAAATATAGAAAAATATAGAGCCAAACTTCGCTATTTCTCATCTCAAAGCTTGGATAATTTTATTTTGGTTAGTAGCTTTAATAAAGCTTATAATAACGCTTTAAATCCACTTGTGGATTATTTTCAAAGTCGCTTGATAGACAGTGGAAGCGCGATTTATTATGCTGTCAAACTTTTAAATGAATTTGTAAAATTTAGTAGTGAAAATTTAGTCGATCTTGATATTAGTGAGTTTGAAAAATCAGTTAGCGATCCTAAAATAGGGGAATTTGAGATAAGTCAGCTTGTTTTTACTACGCCTTTTTCAAAAGCTATTTTGCAGGCTTCTTTTAAAACAGCCTTACTTTACGAAAAGGATACTCAAACTTTAAATGAATTTATAAAACTTGGCGTAGATATAAATTCAGGCTATGAAAATTCGCTGTTTTTTGCACTAAAAAATCTCCAAAATGTGAAATTTTTAATATCGCTTGGCGCTGATGTGAATTACGCAAATGCCCTTGAAATGACGCCACTTTTTAAAGCTGTTGGGTTAAATAATCTAAATTTAGTCAAGCTTCTTGTTGAAAATGGGGCTGATGTGAATCATAAACTTATAAATTTAAACACAAAACTTGCATATAGTTCAAATTTAAACGGCACGCTTCCTAATTTTGTAAAACTTTGCGATTTTGAGGCTACATCTAGGACTATTTTAATGCAAGCTGCCAGGGTTGCTGATGTCGAAATTTTAGAGTATTTGATCGAAAACAACGCTGATATAAATGCGATTGATGATATGGGCTTAAATGCGCTAGATCACGCGATAATATCTAAAAAAGAGATAAATGCTCAATATCTTAAAACACTTGGTTTGACTACAAATTTACAAAAGGAGTAAAAATGACGGCTTTTATAACGGGCGCGACATCTGGTTTTGGTGAGGTCATAGCTAGAATGTTAGATAAAAACGGCTATAAGGTTGTGATTTTGGGGCGCAGAGAGCAAAGGCTTGAAAAGTTGGTTGGTGAGTTTAAAAACGCTTATCCAATCGTGGCTGACATAAGGGATAAAGAGGCTATTTTTGGTGCGATCAATAACCTTCCAGAGGAATTTAAGGATATAGAAATTTTGATAAATAACGCCGGTCTTGCGCTAGGAACAGACAAGCTTCAAGATACTACTGTAGAGGATTTAGAAACTGTTATTGATACAAACATTAAGGGGCTAATTTACGCAACAAAGGCGATTTTACCCATTATGATACAAAAAAAGAGCGGATATATTTTTAACATAGGCTCGACAGCTGGCAAATGGCCCTATCCTGGTAGCCACGTTTATGGCGCAACAAAGGCATTTGTAAAGCAGTTTAGCTTTAATCTTAGAAACGATTTAATTGGCACAAATATAAGAGTTACTGAGATAGCCCCAGGTATGGCAAAGACCGAATTTAGTGTAGTTAGGTTTAGAGGTGATGAAAAAAAGGCTGATAGCGTTTATGAAAATACGAAATTTATCCTTCCGCAAGACATTGCAACTATCATACAAAATTGTATAAATTTACCAAAACATATAAATATAAATTCACTCGAAGTTATGCCCGTTACTCAAACTTGGGCTGGACTTGCACACGAAAGGAAATAAATGAAAAAAACACTGTTTTTGGCACTTTTTTTGCCATTTTTGGCATTTGCAGCAGATACGAGCGTGGCTGAGCAAAATGCCAAATTATTTGGTGCTTGGACGCTAGTTCCGCCAATTGTAGCTATCGTTTTGGCATTTATCACAAAAGATGTTATTTTATCTCTTTTTATCGGAGTTTTTAGCGGTACATTTATAGTAAGTATCGCAAACGATGGTATTTTTAGCTCCATTGTAAAAGCTTTTATAGATATAGTTAAAAGAATGGTTTCGTCTATGGCAGATAGCTGGAATGCAGGCATTATTTTGCAGGTATTGTGTATAGGCGGAGTTGTGGCTCTTATCACAAAAACTGGCGGAACAAAAGCGGTTGCACTTTGGCTTAGTAATAGAGCTAAAACTGGTATTTCGGCTCAAATTTCGACTTGGTTTATGGGTATATTCGTATTTTTTGACGATTACGCAAACGCACTTATTGTCGGTCCTGTCATGCGTCCGATTATAGATAAATTTAAGGTTAGTCGCGAAAAATTGGCTTTTATTATCGACGCTACCGCTGCACCGATTTCTGGAATTGCCATCATCTCAACCTGGGTCGGTCTTGAAATTTCACTTATAAAGCAGGGTTATGAATTAATCGGGATTACCAACATAAACGCTTTTGAAATTTTTGTCGAAACTATGCCATATCGTTTTTATAACCTTTTTATGCTGTTTTTTATCGTTTGCATAGCTATTATGGGTCGAGATTACGGCTTGATGTTGGCTGCTGAAAGGCGTGTGAAAAACGGGGAAATACACTCGGCAAAATCTCGCGTGGCAGATGTCGATGAAAAAACTCTTGAACCAAAAGAGGGCATAAAATTACACGCTTCAAATGCTGTTATTCCGCTTTTAGTGCTTATTTTTGGAGCGTTTTTGAGCTTTTATTACAGCGGACTTGGCGCACTTGAGGGCGACGAGCTGGCAAGCGCTGTTGCAAATCCGTTAAGTTTTCAAACTTTTCAAGCCACTTTTGGAGCCGCTGATGCTTCTGTTGCACTTTTTCAATCAGCACTTCTAGCAACTGTTGTAGCGATTTTTATGGCTGTTTATAGAAAAATTTTAACCCTAAGAGAGGCGATCGAAACTTGGGCGAAAGGCTGGAAAACTATGATAATAACTATCATAATATTACTTCTTGCTTGGTCGCTTAGTTCGGTTATCAAAGAGCTTGGCACATCGCGATATTTGGTTGAAATGCTATCTCAATCAACGCCAAAATTTTTACTTCCAGTTATGATTTTTCTACTTGGCTCTTTTATCAGCTTTTCAACCGGTACAAGTTATGGCACGATGGGAATTTTAATGCCGCTAGCAATTCCGCTTGCAAGCGCAGTTGGCACAGCAAATGGATTAGTTGGAGATGAACTTCATGCTTATATGGTGCTTAGTATTTCGGGCGTGCTTACGGGAGCTATTTTTGGTGATCACTGCTCGCCAATATCAGACACTACGATACTTGCGTCGATGGGATCTGGTTGTGATCATATGGACCACGTCAAAACACAAATGCCTTATGCACTTACGATATGTGCTGTTAGCGTTTTTATAGGGTATTTGCCGACTGCTTTTGGGCTTAGCGTATGGGCATCGTTACTGCTTGGCTTTTTAGCCACTGCTTTGATAGTTAGATTTGTCGGACAAAAAGCTTAATGGATTGCAAACATTTTGGCAAATGCGGTAGTTGCACTCTTGATTTGCCTTATATGGATCAAGTGGCATTTAAAAAAGAGCAAATTTGCCGTAGTTTTGACGAATTTTTTGATGGGAATTTTGAGTTTTTTAGCTCAAATCCGATCAAATACCGAACTAGGGCGGAATTTGGAATTTGGCACGAAAATAAAAATGGAGTAGAGGGTATTGCTTATACGATGCACACCACGCAAAAGGGCGGGAGAATTTTGATTGATGAATGTCCAAAAGTTTGCGAACCTATATCAAATTTGATGCCAAAATTGCTCGAAATTTTATCTCGAAACGAAATTTTGCATTCGCGACTTTTTGGCGTTGAATTTATATCTTGTTCTAGCGGTATTTTAGCAACTTTGCTTTATCATAAAAGGCTAGATTTTGATTTTGAAAAAGAGATTAAAGTCGTGGCTTTAACTCTTGGCATTACTATTTTGGCGCGTTCGCGTAGTCAAAAGGTGTTTAGTAACGAGCTAAATTTAGTTGATGAGTTAAATATAAACGGTAAAATTTATAAGCTTAGTTTAAGTGAAAATGCATTTATTCAGCCCAATAAGGCGGTAAATGAGAAAATGATAGCTTGGGCGAAAAATTTTTTAAGTGACAAAAATGATGAAAAGTCTGATTTGCTTGAGCTTTATTGCGGACACGGAAATTTTACGATACCTTTAGCGAGCTGTTTTAAGCGTGTTTTGGCGACTGAAATTTCAAAAAGTTCGATTAAAAATGCTATGATAAATTGCGAATTAAATGGCATTAAAAATATACGATTTTTACGTATGGACGCAGACGAGTCAATAGATGCATTCGAGCGCGTGAGAGAATTTAACAGGCTTAGAGAAATAGACATTTTTGCTTATAATTTAAGCCATATTTTAGTTGATCCACCACGCGCTGGACTTAGTGATAGGGTTATAAATTTTATAAAAAAATATGAAAATATCATTTATATTTCGTGCAATCCACAAACTTTAAAAAATAACTTAAACGAGCTTTGCAAAACTCACAAAATTTCAAAATTTGCGATTTTTGACCAGTTTGCAAATACCCATCATATCGAGTGTGGCGTTTTTTTAACAAAATTATAAATTAAGGGCAAAAAATGATAAATTTAAACAAAATAATCCAAGCAAAACGTACAATAAGTGGCTTTATAGACAAAACGCCATTTGCATTTTGTTCAAAGTTGAGCGAAATAACAGATGTTAGCGTTTGGCTAAAAGAGGAAAATTTGCAGCGAACGGGCGCTTATAAAATTCGTGGCGCTTACAATAAAATAGCAAATTTAACAGATGATGAGCGCAAAAAGGGTGTTGTGGCTGCAAGTGCTGGAAATCACGCACAAGGAGTTGCTATTTCGGCTCGGGAATTTGGCATTCCAGCAACGATTATAATGCCAGAATCAACGCCACTTTTAAAAGTTCAAGGCACTAAAAGCCTTGGCGCAAATGTTATATTAAAGGGCGATAATTTTGATGAGGCTTATTCTTTTGCGGTGGATTTTGCAAAGGAGAATGGTTTAAATTTCATTCATCCTTTTAATGATGAATTTGTAATGGCTGGTCAAGGCACGGTTGGACTTGAAATGCTTGATGAAATCGCAAATTTAGACGTCATAATAGTTCCAGTAGGTGGGGGCGGGCTTATCAGTGGTGTGGCAAGTTGTGCTAAACAAGTAAGCCCAAATATCAAAGTTATCGGCGTTGGCGCAAAGGGTGCACCAGCGATGTTTAACAGCTTTAAAGCCAAAAAAAGCGTAAATTCAAGCTCGGTTAGGACAATCGCTGATGGTATAGCGGTGCGAGATGCGAGCGAAATCACACTTGCAAACATACTTGAATGTGTCGATGAAATCGTGCAAGTTGATGACGAAGAGGTTGCAAATGCGATACTTTTTTTACTTGAAAAGCAAAAAATCATTGTCGAAGGAGCCGGTGCTGTCGGGGTTGCTGCGCTGATGCACGGCAAGATAAAGCTTCAAAAAGATACAAAAGTTGGTATCGTGCTAAGCGGCGGAAATATTGATGTTCAGATGTTAAACGTTATCATTGAAAAAGGTCTTATAAAATCAGCCCGAAAAATGGCTCTTCGTGTAACCTTAATAGACAAACCAGGTGCTTTGATGAGTCTAACTGATAGTTTAAAAATAGCTAATGCAAATATCGTTAAAATAGACTATGATCGTTTCTCGACCGATCTAGAATATGGAGATGCAAATATTACGATTACGCTTGAAACAAAGGGTAAAGAACATCAAGAGCAGATTAAAAAAGTGCTAAGTGATCATGAATTTGAATTTGTGCAGATTTTTTAATGTAAAAAAAGGAAGAAAATGGTTGAATTTGTGAATTTTATTTTATCAATTTTGTTGATTGTTTCTATTTTTATTATTTTTAAATTTAATAAAAATTTAAAAATAATTAAATCTAATACAAAAACGCAAATTCAAGGTGAAATTTTACAAATAAAAAACATCGGAGAACTTTGTGTTTTTCAAGTTTATAGTAAAGAAATCGTTACCAAAACCGACCACGTTTTTGGAAATTTTGGCAAGGAGTATTTGCGTTGGCTGATAAGCGAGAAAAAACTTGCAATGATTTTTGAATTTGAGATAAATTTTATTTATGATTTGATGAGTAAAGATTTACAAATTTTAAATTTATCAGACGGCGAATACCTTGTTAAAATGCCACCTTGCAAATATAAATTTTCCATCGCAAATATGAAATTTTATGATGAGAAAAATGGTAAATTTATCCCGTTTTTATTACCTGATTCGCTTAATGGATTTTTTGGGAGCTCTTTTAGCGAAGATGATAAAAACCGCTTGATACAAGAAGCTAGAGCTGAAGTGCAACAAATGTCGCAAAAGCTGATAAATAATTTACAAAGTAAAATCCACAAATCGGCAAAAGATACTCTTGAAGCCATAGCCAAAAGCTTTGGCGCAAACAGTGTTAGCTTTGAATTTAACGATGAAAAAAGCGATATTGATTTGCAAAATGTAGCTTAATTTGTTTAAGTTTGCGTTATTAATATTATGAGTTGCATTAAAAAATATGATTTATCAATATAGAAAGTTTGGTTTAAATCTTACTTTAAATTATTAATTTTTATACTTTATAATATCTTAAGCTAATGGGTTAAATTTGTATGCCATCTCACCCCCCCCCCCCATTTTGACAGTGTTTTTTGCAGTTGTTTAGGATATTAATTAATGTTTCGTGTAAAAATGGCTGAGTTATGTATTGAGCGTAAATTTTAGCATCTTTGACATTTTTTGTTCCGTGTTTGCGGATTATAACGATCGCGATATTTTTGTATAAAATATGACTTTCAAGTTTGTCAAAATTTACCTCATTTAGCAATGTATCACTTATAAAAATGACATTTGGCACGAACATCATATCTTCAATGTGTCGCTTTGCGCTCTGCCAATCTGAGGTAGGTTTTACATCAAATCCTAAATACAAAAGGTTATTTCTAAGCATTTGAAATGAATATTTGTTATCATCAGCAATTAGTATGTGAAATTTTGCTGGATTTTTTATATCAAGCTGTCTGACGACTGTATTTTTGACGTCGGCTATATTTAGTTTAATATCTGTAGAAATTTTTAACCCATCTTGCGTTTCAAATCTAAGATACGAATTGTTTTCGTGAGCGATATGTTCGGCGATATTTAGGTGAATTCTGCTTTTTGGATTTAGCGATGTGCGTATTGCTTCGATATTGCCAGTTTGTTTTAAGAAATTTGTTTGCGTCCAAACGGATATATTAAACCTAGCCTGTCTATGTTGATAATTAATGAGTAAAAATTTCACAATTACTGTTGAATTTTTGATATTTATGAGCATAAATTGGCTCATTGTATCAACTAGCTTTGATAAAATCGTAGATGATGTGTAGAAATTTCTCGGGTAATTAACCGGATAGTCAAAAACTACACAATTTCCAGTTTTTCTTGCATCTTCATTGAGCGAAATCATAAGTAGATACATTCGCCTTAGTATATCAGTAGAAATTTCGCTCTCAGGCTGGTATTTTACGACGAATAGTTTGCTGTGTTTATTTAGTTTTACGCGCGTTTCGATGAATTTTTGATTTAACCTTTTTGAATATTTAAACCATAACCAAACAATGGCGATGTATAAAATTATTAAACTTAAAACTAAAAATATTAAATTCATCTAAACCTCACAATATCAGCATCGCATCGCCGTATGAGTAAAATTTATACTCATTTTTTACGGCTATATTATATATTTGCATTGTTTTTTCAAGACCTACAAACGAGCTTACGAGCATAATTAGCGTTGATTTTGGCAGATGAAAATTTGTTAAAAGATAGTTTTGGCGGATTGGCGGATTGTTTAAATTTAAAAATAATTTACACTCGCCGCTATTTTTTTTACTTCTAGCAAATTCCTCCACACATCTTGTAACAGTCGTGCCAATGCCTAAAATTGGCTTTTTTGAGTTGATTAAATCTTGTGTTTTTGGTGGAATTTCATAAAACTCACCGTGCATTTTGTGCTCGTTTATATTTTCGCTCTCGACACTTTTAAATGTCCCAGCACCAACGTGAAGTGTGAGAAAATTTATCTCGTGATTTTTTTCTAACGCTCTAATCATTTCCTCACTAAAATGCAAACTCGCTGTTGGTGCTGCCACTGCGCCTTGATGTTTGGCAAAAATGCTTTGATACCAGCTCTCATCATCTTTTGTATCTTCTCTTTTTATGTATGGTGGAAGCGGCACGTGCCCGATATTATCTAAAATTTCAAATAGCTCGTTCGTACTTAGTAATGCGCCATTTTTGCTAAATGTTACAATGCGACCACCGTCGTTTAAAATTTCGCACACATTAGCTTTAAGATCATCTGCAAATTCTAACCTTGTGCCGACGCTAACTTTGCCCCTTATATAAACGCTAAATTTTCCATTTGAAAGTGGCGAATTTAGTATCAGCTCGATCTTTGCGCCACTTTGTTTAGTGCCAAAAATTCTAGCTTTTATTACCTTTGTATCGTTAAAAATAATATCACAGGGTGGTAAAATTTCAGCCAAATCGCCAAATTTTAAATGAGAAATTTTATCGCTTTTTCTCTCATAAACTAAAAGCTTTGCTTCTTCTTTTGGCATAGTTGGTTTAGTCGCTATAAGACGAGATGGCAACTTATAATCGTAGCTTGAAAGTGCGTTAATATCAGTCACTTTCGTCCTTTTTTGTACTAGTGTATTTCGTCTTTGCGCTAGCTTGTTTTGCGATTAGTATGGAAATTCCGTAAAGTGCGAGCAAAGGCACAGCCATTAGGAATTGACTTAAAATATCAGGCGGTGTCATAATGGCTGAAAAAATAAATATAATAACGACTGCGTATCTGAAATATTCTTTTAATGCTTTATCATCAACAAGCCCCATTTTGGCTAGAAAAAATGTAATAACAGGCATTTCAAACGCAATGCCAAAAGCTATGACTAATTTGGTAAAAAAGCCGATGTAACCGCCTATGTTTAGCATAGCCGAAAAAAGTTGCTGTCCAAAATTTATAAGAAACGCAAAGCCGATAGGAACGACTACGTAATAGCAAAACGCCGCGCCTACGATAAACATAAAAGTGGCTGAAAGCACAAACGGGATTATGTATTTTTTTTCATTTTCGTAAAGTCCTGGCGCTACAAACAGCCAAAACTGCCAAAAAATAACTGGCAAAGAGAGCATTAATCCTGCAAAAAACGCAACTTTCATAGCGGTAAAAAACGGTTCTTGAACTTCTAAAAATACCATTTTATTGCCATCTGGAAGGATATTTTGAAGCGGAGCTATCATAAAATCTAGTAAAACATTCCAAAAGCTAAAACACACGATAAACATTGCGATAACGCACAAAAGACTTATCACAAGCCTTTTTCTAAGCTCTATAATATGCGGTTTTAATTCTTCAAACATCACACCTCTTTTTTATCGCCCATTAGGCTATCTTTTATTAAATTTTGCGGATTTTTTATATCTTCAACGGTTTTTTTGACATCATTTACGTTTTCTTCGACGAATTCATTTACTCCGTTGATTTGATTTTTAATAGCATCAAGTTCTTCAAAAGTAAGCTTTTTTTTCGCGTTTTCAGCGGTTTGTGAAAAGCTTTCTTTATATTTTTTGGCATCTTCTTTAAGCTCTTGAATTTTCATCTCTTGATCAAACGTATTTTTTGCGTCATTTACGGTTTTTTTGAATAATTTAAAGAATTTTGCTATTTGCACCATAGTTGAAGGAAGCTTTTCAGGACCTAAAAACACGACAGCAACGACGGCTATTACTAAAATTTCTGGAAGGCTCATACCAAACATTTTTTTTCCTAAAATCGTTTTAACGTGCCATTGTATCAGTTTTTAGCTCAAATTTCTCTAAAATTAGCCATTGATAAACAAAGAAATTTCATCAGCTAGAAGAAAATTTTTATTAAAAAATCGTTCGTTTTTAAACTCCATTTTTTTACTTTCAACTAAAATTTCGGCTCTATTTATCTGAGCTTTATTTAGTATTTTTTTATCTATGCCAACTATGCTTCTAGCCCCTAAAAATAGCTTTTCAAGAAGCAAATCATTGTTGCTTAAATTCTCTATTTTTTTGTTTTTTGGATCTTTTAAGTAGTCTTTTAAATTTGAGCTGTTATAAAACCTAAAATTTTGCCAAAATCCAATTGCGTAAGCTCCGATGGCTAGGTAGTTTTTGCCTTGCCAGTAGCCAAGATTATGCTTACAAATTTGTCCGAAATTAGAAATTTCATACTGTTTTAAGCCAAGTTTTTCTATCTCTTCAAACAAAAATTTAGCCACTACTGGACTTTCTTTTTGATAGCCTTTTTTACCAAAAAATGGTGTTTTTTCTTCAAGCGTTAAAGAGTATGCAGAAAGGTGTGAGATGTCTATTCTAGCGATATTTTCTATCTCTTTTTTAAGTCTATTTTTGGTGTCAAATTTTGTTGCATAAATTAAATCCAAATTTATGTTTTTAAATCCGGCTTTTTTTGCGTTTTGAACACTTAAATGAATCTGATTTGCATCGTGAGCCCTACCTAGAAATTTTAACTTATCTTCAAAAAAACTTTGAGCCCCAAAACTTACGCGATTAACACCGATATTTTTCATCTCGTTTAACCACGCAAAAGTGGCTGAATTTGGGTTTGCTTCTGTTGTTATTTCAGCCTTATTGCTTAAAAATGGCGAAATTTTTTCAAAAAGAGTTTTGTAAAATTTCGCACCAACAACACTTGGCGTTCCTCCACCGATAAAAACGCTTTTTATTTGATTTTCTTTAACGCCAAATTTCAGGCGTTGATACGCAAAATCTTTGATTAAAGCTTGAAAATAATCATCAATAAAATTTAAACCATTTGTAACTGATCCAAAAGCGCAATATGGACATTTGCTCTCACAAAATGGGATATGAATGTAAAGCAACATAGACGATCTCTTTTTGCCAATTATACAAAAAATATTTTTAAAAAGCATTTTTTAACTCTTTTTTGGCTAAAATCCGCACAAAAATTTAATGGAAACAAGATGGAAAAACGATACAGACCAAATGTTGCAGCCGTTATTTTAGCACCGTCTTATCCTTTTGATTGCAGGATTTTTATCGCTCAAAGGTGTGATTTAAAAGGAATTTGGCAGTTTCCGCAAGGTGGAATAGATGGTGGCGAAAGTCCTTTGCAAGCTTTAAAAAGAGAGCTGAAAGAAGAGATAGGAACGAATGAATTTGAGCTTTTGTGTGAGTATCCGCATTGGCTTAGTTATGATTTCCCAGAAAGCGTATCGGCTAAGAAATTTTATGATTTTGATGGGCAAATACAAAAGTATTTTTTGGTGAGA
The DNA here is from genome assembly GCA_052170535.1 of Campylobacter sp. GTDB lineage: Bacteria > Campylobacterota > Campylobacteria > Campylobacterales > Campylobacteraceae > Campylobacter_A. The sequence goes on from JBQNAH010000001.1 coordinate 89,499, forward strand.
TTAAAGCCCAGCGCAACTATTGATATAAAAACCAAAAAGCCAGAATTTGACGAGTATAAATTCGTACAAGCTAAGGATGTGCTTAGCAATACAAACCATTTTAAAAAGCCGATTTATAGCAAAGTAATAGGATACTTTAAAGAGAAAGGATATATTTAATGCTTATAGTTCAAAAGTATGGTGGCACTAGCGTTGGGACACTTGAACGCATACAAAATGTCGCAAACAGAGTTGTTGAAACCAAAAAAGCACAAAACGATTTAGTTGTTGTGGTTTCGGCTATGAGTGGGGTTACTAATCAATTAGTTGAGTATGCCGAGCATTTCTCAAAAGAGGCTAATGGTGTGGCTATGGATATGTTACTTAGCTCTGGCGAGAGAGTAACGTGCGCTCTTTTAACGATCGCGCTAAATGAAATGGGCTATCCAGCTGTCGGACTTACTGGTAGGCAAGCTGGGATAATAACTGATAGCGTTCATACAAAAGCAAGGATAGAAAGTATCGATACAAAACGCATTAAAGATGAACTTTCTAACGGAAAAATAGTCGTTATAGCAGGATTTCAAGGCATTGATTTGCTTGGTAACGTAACTACGCTAGGACGAGGTGGAAGCGATTTGAGCGCGGTTGCGGTTGCAGGTGCGTTAAATGCTGATTTGTGTGAAATTTTTACCGACGTTGATGGGGTTTATACAACCGATCCGCGTATAGAGCCTAAGGCAAAAAAACTCGATAAAATCAGCTATGAGGAGATGTTGGAGCTTGCAAGTCTTGGCGCAAAAGTGTTGCAAAATCGCTCAGTTGAACTTGCAAAAAAGTTAAATGTAAATTTAGTAACCAGAAGTAGTTTTAATCAGAATGAAGGAACGTTAATAACAAAGGAAGAAGATATGGAAGCAGTTTTAGTAAGCGGAATCGCACTTGATAAAAACCAAGCAAGAGTAACATTAAGGGGTGTTGTGGATAAGCCAGGCATCGCGGCTGAAATTTTCACTGTATTGGCTGAAAAGAACATAAATGTTGATATGATAATACAAAATGTCGGACAAGACGGCACGACAAATTTAGGCTTTACTGTGCCACAAAATGAGCTGCATATCGCAAAAGAGTGTATGGATAAGCTAAATGCGTCAAGAGAAATTTTATATAATGACGAGATCGTGAAAGTTTCTGTTGTGGGTGTTGGCATGAAAAGTCATACTGGAGTTGCTTCACTAGCATTTAGCACGCTTGCAAATGAGGGTATAAATATACAAATGATCTCTACAAGTGAGATAAAAATTTCAATGATTGTAGATCAAAAATATGGCGAATTAGCCGTTAGAGCATTGCACCAAGCTTATAAGTTAGATAAGTAATGAGCGATTTTATCAAATGGACGCTTGAAGCTATAAGAGAGGAGGGGTCTCTTATGAGCTGGATGGAGGAGAGGCGCGCAGAATGGACGCCTTTACTTGCATCAAAGCTAAAATTTTTGCTTGATGGCAGGACTTTCATACTTATTACAGATAGTGATCGCGATTGGTTTGAGAGTTATTTTTTAAAAAAAATTAATATCCAGACAAATGCGCGTCCGATTTTACCATTCGTTTCGTTAAAAGCACTTTATCCGTCGTTTGAAAATATCACTTCAAAAGAGGATATTACACTGATTTTAGATATGCTCTCATTGGCTTTTCCAAACGGGTATGTGTTTTTTTATATCGGGAAAAATACAGACAAGAATTTGCAAATCGCAAAAAGCAAGGACGATAGCTACATGTGGTTGTTTGATGAGCAAGCACAAAATAGCTTTTATTTAAATTCAAGCGATAAGTTACTTGATATTAAACTTTTATCTCTTTTTAAACTTTTTGATAAAAGCGTTGATGTGGTGCTTTTTTCTAAGGTGGCTATTTGATATATGCAAAGCAAAATCGTTTTAACTAGAAATTTTCAGGCTTTAAAAGATGAGCTTTTGGCTAAATTTGACTCAAATTCACTGAAATTTTTTGAAAGTGATGATTTTTTAATAGAAAATGCAAAAGAGGTTATAACGCAAGCTTATGTTGCAGAAAGTAGCCCAAAAATGCTCGTTTTGATGGCTAAAAATTTCCGCCACGAAGCGCAAAATTCTCTCTTAAAGATAATCGAAGAGCCACCGCGCAATATATATTTTTTGATAGCCACAATGTCAAAAAATACGCTTTTACAAACGATTCGTTCGCGTTTGGTTTTGGATAATAGGCTAGAAAAAATTGCTCGCGTAAGTAGTGGGCTAAATTTAAAAAGGTTAGAACTTAAAGAAATTTATGACTTTATAGATGAAAAAGTAGCTTTGGAACAAAGTGATAAATTTGACAAAAATGACCTAAAAGAGCTTATTTGCGCAATTTACTTGGAGTCGGTTTATTGCGGCATAAAACTAGATGAAGATGAGCTTGATTATATTTATAAAATCACTCATTTAAGCGAGTTAAATACCAAATCTCACGCCATTTTAACACCTCTTTTAATGATGATTTACGAAAAGGGCAGGCGATGAAAATTTTTAAAATTAACCCCGATACTGATTTTGACGAACTTTGTGAAGTGATACAGCCAAGTCAAGTGGCTATACCTTTGATGAAGCAAAAATCGAGTATGAATTTTTATCTTTTAAAAGATATTCGCTCGCCTGCTGCAAATATTTTAAAACAAGACGCTTTGAGTGTAGGAGCCGAGCTTGTAACGAATAAAAATACTATTTTAAACGGCGAAAATTCGACCGCCCTTTTGATCGCAACAGATAATCAGGTTGCAAAACTTGCTAAAAAAGAGGCGGTGCAAGATTTTGGTCTTAAGGATTTATCCACATTTTTAAAACAAAATTTTAATAAACCCCAAAAAGCCCAAATAATGGGTGTTGTAAATATTAACGAAGATAGTTTTAATCCAGATAGTCGGGTAAATACTAAAACTGGCATTGAAAAAATCGAAAAAATGATAGATCAGGGCGCTGATTATATTGATTTAGGAGCGGTTAGTTCAAGGCCTGGGAGCGTGTATGTTGGAAGCGAGATAGAATTTCAAAGATTACGCGGTATCGTAGCTGAAATTTATCGTTTAAATTTACACCAAATGGCTATTTTTAGCCTTGATAGCTTCGATGAAAAATGCCTAAAATACGCATTGGACCACGGTTTTTCTCTCATAAATGACATAAGCGCGGATACAAATTTAGCAAAATTAGCCAAACAATATGACGCGACTTACTCTTTAATGCATATGCAAAATTTACCCCACAATATGCAAAATAACCCAAAGTACGATGATTTGATATTTGATATAGAGCTGTTTTTTAGAGAAAAAATAGAAAGTATAAAGTCGTTTGGTTGTGAAAAAATAATACTCGATGTCGGCATAGGCTTTGGAAAAACAGCCGAGCAAAATTTATTTTTGATTAAGAATTTGGAGCATTTTTTAAGTTTTGGTTATCCGATTTTAACGGGTGCAAGCAGAAAATCTGTAATAAATTTTTACAGCCAAAGTAGCGTAGAGCAACGTTTAGCCGGAAGTTTGTTTTTACATTTGAAAGCATTTGAGAACGGTTCGCAAATTATTCGCACACACGATGTTTTTGAGCACGTGCAGATGTTTAGATTAAATCAGGCTATGCAAAATTTAGGAGTTTGGTGATGACAAAAAGTGAATATGAAAAAGCTGTTGATACGTTAAACGAATGGGCGAAGGCGTATTACGAGCTTGACGAGCCTTTGGCGAGTGATGAAGAATATGATAAACTTTATCATAAAGTGCTTGAATTTGAGAGAGAAAATCCCAAAGAAATTTCTATTTTTACTCCAACAAAAAGAGTTGGTGGCGAAGTTAGCGATGGGTTTAAAAAGGCAAAACACATAGAAAAAATGTGGTCTATGGAGGATATTTTTAATGCCGACGAGCTTAAAGCTTGGTTAAAAAGAGGACAAAAAGACAAGCAAAATTTTATACTTCAACCAAAATTTGACGGAGCTAGTTTAAATTTGCTCTATGAAAATGGCAATCTAATAAGCGCGATAACAAGAGGCGATGGCACAACTGGCGAGGATATTACAAACAATGCTAAGGTAATTTCGGGTATCCCGCTTAAAATTTCATACACCAGACGAATTGAAATACGCGGGGAAGTCGTTATATCAAAAAGCGATTTTGATGAGATAAACGAGATAAATTTGAAAAATGGTGAAAAATTATTGTCAAATCCAAGAAACGCCGCTTCTGGAAGTCTTAGGCAACTTGATAGCAAGATTACCGCCGCTAGGCGTTTGCAGTTTCGTCCGTGGGGTTATGGGGCGCAAAATTTAGGTTTAAAAAGTTATATGGAAATTATGGATTTTATATATTCTTTGGGATTTGCTAAGGAGGAATTTTTTAAAAAAGCTTGCGGTTTTGACGAGCTACAAAAGGCTTACGAAGAGCTTGTAGCGATACGAAATGACAAGCCTTTTATGATGGACGGACTTGTTATCCGCGTTGATGATATTGATTTTGCAAATGAGCTTGGATATACAGAGAAATTTCCTAAATTTATGGTAGCTTATAAATTTCCACCACTTGAAAAGACGACTAGATTGCTTGATGTCGCGTTGCAAGTTGGCAGAAGCGGTGTCGTAACGCCTGTTGGGGTTTTAGAGCCCGTTAATATCGACGGAGCTATTGTTAAATCAGCAACACTGCATAACTTTGACGAAATTGATAGGCTTGGCGTTAAAAAGGGCGATTTTATAAGCATTATCCGCTCAGGCGACGTTATACCAAAAATAACAGGCGTTTTTAAGGCTAGGCGAAACGGAAGCGAAATGCCTATTGACAGACCTAAAAACTGTCCGCAATGCGGTTCACATCTTTTAGATGAGGGTGTTTTTGTAAAATGTCAGAATTTAGAGTGCAAGGCTAGGGTTTTGGGCTCGCTGATACATTACGCTTCGAAAAAATGCTTAAATATAGACGGTTTGGGTGAAGCTATTATTACTCAACTTTTTGAAAATAATCTAATTGGAAAAATATTTGATATTTATATGTTAAATGCCGATGATTTGGCTAAATTAGAAGGCTTTAAAGAGAAGAAAATTTCAAATTTATTAAATGCTATAAATGCTGCAAAAACGCCAAATTTGCATAATTTTTTAAGTGGGCTTGGCATTGAGCACATTGGCGAGGTCGCGGCTAAGAAAATCGCGGCAAAATTTCCAAATAATTGGCTTGATTTGAGCTTTGATGAATTAATTCGTTTAGATAGTTTTGGCGAAGCGATGGCTAAAAGTTATGTTGATTTTATGCAGGTTAATCGTGCAAGTTTGATTGAGCTTTTAAGCGTGGTTAAGCCCGTTTTTGAAAGCTTGAACGTTAAAGAGAGCGAAATTTTTGCAAAAAGCTTTGTTATAACTGGCACGCTTAGTATCGGACGCGATGAGATGAAGGAAATTTTAGAAAGTTTTGGTGCAAAAATAGTAAGCTCTGTTAGCAAAAAAACAGATTTTGTTCTTTACGGAAGTGATGCTGGAAGTAAATTAAATAAGGCTAGAGAACTTGGCGTAAAAATTATAAGTGAAGATGAATTAAGGACTATGATTGAGATTTGACATTTTAACCGCAAACACCCTTAATATCAGCCGAAGCAAGGCGAGTGAGCTTATAAAAAATGGTAAAATTTTACTAAACGATAAGGCTATAAGCAAGCCTGGTTTTGAAGTCGGAGATAATGATAAAATTTGTCTAATAGATGAAATTTATGTGGGTCGTGGAGCGTTAAAGTTAAAAAGTTTTTTGAGTAAATTTAGTCTTAATGTATCTGGAAAAACGGCGTTAGACGTTGGCGCTAGTACGGGCGGTTTTGTCCAAATTTTACTTCAAAACGGTGCTAAAAGCGTTGTGGCTCTTGATGTTGGAAATTCTCAGCTTGATAGCTCTTTAAAATGCGATAGCCGAGTTTGCGTGCTTGAAAATACGGATTTAAGGGCTTGGCAAAGCGACGATAAATTTGACATCGTTACTTGCGATGTCAGCTTTATTTCAGTTATTTTGCTTTTGCCTTACATCAACGCGCACGCAAGAAGCGATATACTTATACTTTTTAAGCCCCAATTTGAAGTCGGCGCAAGCGCAAAACGCAATAAAAAAGGTGTTGTTACGGATTTAAAAGCCGTAAATATGGCAAGATCGAAATTTGAGATTGCAGCTACAAGTTTTGGTTGGATACTTCAAAGCGCTCAAGAGTGTGAGATCAAAGGAAAGGAAGGAAATGCCGAATTTTTCTACGCTTTTAAGAAAATCCGATATTAACGCCGTTGCAATAGGGCATTTTGATGGCGTTCATCGCGGACACAGGCAGCTTATTGATAAGCTTGGTGAGCGTGGCGCTTTGGTTGTAATAGACAAAGACAAAGCAAACATAACTCCGAAATTAAAGCGCGCTCAATACTCGCGTTGCCCTTGTTTTTTGTATGAATTTAATGATATTAAAGATCTTAGCGGAGATGAATTTATCAAACTTTTGCAAAGAGATTTTGTAAATTTAAAAAAAATTGTAGTCGGATACGATTTTCGTTTCGGACGCAACCGCGCTTGGGATAAACACGATTTAAAACGGATATTTGACGGCGAAGTTGTTGTGGTCGATGAATTTTGCTTTGATGGGATGGGCGTTCATAGCTCGACTATTAGAGAATTTATAAAACAAGGCGATATTTATCACGCAAATCGCTTGATAGGGCGCGAATACTCTATTGAAGGTGATGTCATAAAAGGGCAGGGCATAGGTGCTAAGAAGCTTGTCGCAACGCTAAATGTGGATACTAAAAACTATCTTTTACCGCTTAATGGCGTTTATGCCTCGCGCACAAGGATTGCAAATCAAACTTACGGTTCGGTTACTTTTGTTGGAAATCGCATTAGCACAGACGGCAAATTTAGCGTAGAAACACATATTTTAAACGAAAATATAACGCAAGCAAGAGAGGTTGCGATATGCTTTATAAAGCGACTTCGAGATAACAAAAAATTTGATAATCTAGAGATGTTAAAATCGCAAATTCAAGCCGATATAAAGACGGCTATGCAGTTTGTTGGCGTGTGCGATTTGTATTAGGAAAAACGATGAAAGATGAAATTTTCAAAGAACCGATAAAAAAACAGTTTGAATTTGACAGCTCCGTCGCTTGCGTTTTTGATGATATGATTAACCGCTCTGTGCCGTATTATGACGTGGCTCAAAATTTAACAGTCGATATTTTGGATAAAATTTTGGCTAAAAATTCAAAAGTTGTCGATCTTGGTTGCTCTACGGCTTCAACTTTGCTTAAAATTTCTCATCGCAGGGCTGATTTGAAACTAACTGGAGTGGATAATGCAGTGGCTATGCTGGAAAATGCCAGATCAAAAATTTTAGCTTTTGGAGCGGATATTAAGCTTGTAAATGCTGATATTTTAAGCTTTAAATTTAACGCCGATGCGGTTTTGTTAAATTACACTTTACAGTTTATTCGTCCGCCAAAAAGGCAAGAATTTGTTGATAACATTTATTCAAATTTAAACAAAAATGGCGTATTTATTTTTAGCGAAAAGCTCGTTTTTGACGATAAATCGCTGACAAAAAATATGATAGAAATTTATGAAAATTATAAATTAAATCAAGGATATTCACGTTACGAGATCGCTCAAAAGCGAGAAGCGCTCGAAAATGTGCTAATCCCATATACAGAAAATGAAAACAAGGCTCTTGCCTTAAAAGCTGGATTTAGGCAGGTAGAGTGCGTGTTTAGGTGGGCAAATTTCGCCTCGTTTGTTGCATTTAAATAAGATTTGCGAATTAAATTAAAGGATAATAGATGAATTTCGTAATGGACGATTTTGAAAAAATTTCTCAAATTCCGCATTGTAGTGGCAATACGGATCAAATGCGAGAATTTTTAGTTGATTTTGCAAAGTCAAAGGGTTTTGATACGAATGTAGATGAATTTGGAAATATACACGCCCTAAAAGGCAATCCGAAAATTTGCTTACAAAGCCATTACGATATGGTTTGTGTTGGGGAAGCGCCAAATTTGAAATTGGTGCAAAAAGACGGAATTTTAATGGCGCAAAATTCAACCCTTGGCGCGGATAACGGCATAGGCGTTGCTATTATGATGGGCGCTATGAGAGAATTTGAGAATTTAGAGTGTCTTTTTACAAACGACGAAGAGATTGGTTTAATTGGCGCAAACAATTTTAACGGCACGATTTTTGCGCCAAATTTGCTAAATTTAGACAGCGAAGAAGATGATAAAGTAACGCTTGGATGTGCTGGTGGGATAAATATTAGCGCTAAAATCGGCTCTGAAAGCGTTAAAAAAAGCGGTATGATTTATGAAATTTGCGTAAATGGCTTGCCGGGCGGACATTCTGGAAGCGAAATTCATAAAAATATTTTAAGTTCAATAAAAGTAATGGCTAAATTTCTAGCACAAAATGAGTGTGAAATCATAAAAATTGATGGCGGAGAAAGAAGCAATTCTATCCCTGCAAATGCCGTTGCAACCGTGCTTTGTAATAAAAAATTGATAGCGGACGATTTGGTTTTTGTAAAATATTTAGGCGAAAGTCAAGGCGATGTTTTGGTAAATAGTGTGAAAATTTTATCTCTTATAAACAGCTTTGCTCAAGGCGTTAGAAGCTACAACACTCAGCTTGCGATGGTAAATGAGAGTATAAATTTATCAACCGTTAAACAAAATTCGCAATTTGTCGAGTTTGATTTTTTTGGGCGGGCGATGAGTAATGATGGCGTAAAAAATCTGGGTTTTGAAACAAAAACTTTAGCAAATGCGCTTGGTTTTGAAACGCAAATAACGGATCGTTCGGCAAATTGGGAGCCTGTTATTAGCGATTTTTCAAAAATCGTTTTACAAGAGCTTAAAAAAGCAAATCCGCAGACTAAATTTTCAGCCATTCACGCTGGTTTGGAATGCGGAGTTTTGGTCGCTAAACAGCCAAATTTACAAGCTTGCTCGATTGGACCAAATATCCATTCGCCACATTCCATAAACGAGCATTGCGAGATAGCTTCGGTTGAGCTTATTAGCGGCGTTGTTAGAAATATCGTTGCAAGATTTCAGTAAAAAATGGTTGCTTTGGCGTTATGATTTGAGAATTTGAGCCATTTACGCTGTGATAAATGGCTTTTTTGTATTTCGTAGCGTAATATTTGAGTAAAATTTCTTGCAGTTTTGGCTCAATACTTGGCACAAACCAGCCGTTGTTTGTGATGGCTATCATCGCGTCAAATTCTCCCCTAAAAAGCTCATCTCTAGTCGCTTCGTAGCATATTGCGTTGCGAATTTTGTATCCTTGTAAATCATAATCACTCACGTTTTTTGCTGTGCTAAAATCGCTATGACCGTCAAAAAATAGACTGTTTATTAAATTTTTTGCAAAATTTGGTAGCGGAACTTCTTCGCCAAACGGCACTAGTATAAATTTATCAAAACGGCTCATTTTGCCGTCTTGAAATAAAAAAGCCGAGTTATAGGAATTGTTGTTTTCGTACGCCAAAGCACCAGTTATAATCGTGATATTTTTTGATTTTTCCTTAAGTTCATTTACTAAATTTCTCTCGTGCGACATAAAAAGAGCAAAAGCGCTTTCAGGAAGCACGATTACGCTTTTTTGCTCGTCAATGGCTTTGTTTATTATGCTTAAATTTTCATTTATGAATTTATTTTTTAACTCTTTTTTCCATTTTAACCCTTGATGAATTTGCGTATTTGTAAGCTCTATTTCAAAAGGAAGCGTTTTAAATTCTATTTTTTGATACTGAATGCAACAAGACAAAATAGCAAAAAATACTACAAATTTTATTTTATTTTTGATGTAAATTAATGCCAAAATGGCTGTAAAAATTAAGATTAAAGTAAAAAAATCGGCTCTAAAAGGACCGATAATAAAAATTGCTTCAAAATTTAGCCAATTAAAATTGAAAATATGAACGTGATAAATTAAGATTAACAAAACGGCTTTTAGCCAAATTTGACTTGGCAATCCAGCAAGTAAAAACATTAAGCCATATATTATGGCTATGGCTAGAATTTCAACAGGAATGAGAAAACTTAAATCATAATAAATCAGGCTAAAACTTATCCAATAAAACCATAAAATTCCAACAAAAAAACCGCTCCAAAAAAAATGAAATTTGTTTGATTTTAAAAGCTCGTAAAAGCCAAAAATAGCTAAAAATGGTGAAATAAAGTCGAGAATTTTGCTATTTAGGATCGAAAAATATATAAAATTTGAGATTAAAAATGAGATAACAAAGGCTTTTATTATAATTTTAATGCTAAAATATGGGCTTAATTTTTTTTTTATTAAGGAATACCATGCAAGAAGGAAATTTTTTAGCTTCATTATTACCACTGATCGTTCTTTTCGCGATTTTTTATTTTTTGGTTATCAGGCCTCAACAAAAGCAACAAAAGGAGCACGCAAAAATGCTAACCGAGCTTGAAAAAGGAGATAAGATAATCACAAACGGAGGACTTATCTGCGAGGTCGTAAAACCAGAGGACGATTTTATCAAAGTTAAGCTTAATGATGATGTAATTGTTCGCGTTAGTAGAGATTTTATCGCTAGAAAAATAGAAAAAACAGAGACAAAATAAAATGCGAAGTGGCAAGATAACTTATAAATTAGTTATTTTTATTGTAGCGTTGATATTTGGCTTGGTTTTTTCATTGCCGTCATTTTTGCAAACGCAAAAGGGCTCAAAAATAAGTTTAGGGCTCGATTTGCAAGGTGGATTGCATATGCTTTTAGGAGTTGAAACAGACGAAGCGGTTTACTCTAAAATAAAATCTATCGCATCAAGTATAAATTACTACACAACAAAAGAAGAAATTCTTATCGATAACTTCAAAATTCGAGATGATGACATAAGATTTGAGTTACTAGATAAAGATGATTTACAAAAAATGGATACTATGTTAAAAGACATAAAAGGGCTTGAAGTTAGCAAAGATGGCTTAAAATATAATATAAATTTAAGCCAAGCCGAGATAAAAGAAACCGTTGAATATGCGATAAATCAAGCCGTAGAAACTATCAGAAATCGCTTAGATCAGTTTGGACTAGCCGAGCCAACCGTTGCAAGGCAGGGCGAGGATAATATTTTAGTCGAGCTTCCAGGCATAAAAACATCAGCAGATGAACAAAGAGCGCGCGAGTTGATAGCAAAGGCTGCCCACTTGCAACTTATGGCTTTGGACGAGAAAAGGCAATCTCAATCGGGCACGATGAGTGTTGCTGAGGCTGAAAGTTACGGCGATATTATCTATCCAGATGTTAAAGACGGTCGTCAAAAATATGTCGTTAAAAACATTCCGGTTTTAGATGGAGCGATGCTAACAGATGCAAAGGTTGCGTTTGACCAAAAGACAAATTCGCCGATAATTAGCTTTACTTTAAATGCGCAAGGTGCTAGAATTTTTGGAGATTTTACAGGAAATAATGTCGGCAAACGCTTGGCTATCGTGCTTGATGGTAAGGTCTATTCAGCACCGGTTATAAACGAGAGAATTGGTGGCGGAAGTGGTCAGATAAGCGGAAATTTTAGCGTTGAAGAGGCTCATGATTTGGCTATCGCGCTTAGAAGTGGTGCTTTGCTTGCGCCTGTTAAAATGCTTGAAAAGCGCAGTATCGGACCAAGTCTTGGCTCTGATAGCATCAATCAATCTATGACGGCTTTAAGTGCCGCGGCTATTTTGGTTGTTATTTTTATGGTTATTTACTATGGATTTAGCGGAATTTTAGCAAATATCGCCCTGATAGCAAATATCTTGATACTAATAGCTGTTATGGCCATGTTTGGAGCAGCTTTAACACTACCAGGAATGGCTGGTATAGTTCTAACTATCGGTATGGCTGTTGATGCAAATGTGATCATAAATGAGCGTATTAGGGAGCTTTTGCGAGATGGGCAAAGTATGGCTGTTAGTATTAAAAAAGGCTACGAAAACGCTATGAGTGCGATTGTTGATGCAAATTTAACCACTCTTATTACTTCAGCCGTGCTTTATGCTTATGGAACTGGTCCGATTAAAGGATTTGCCGTAACTATGAGTATAGGAATTTTAGCATCAATGCTAACGGCTATTTTGGGCACTCACGGAATGTTTGATGCATTTATCAACAAAATAGAAAAAAGCGGTAATACGAAATTTTGGTTTGGTTATAAAAGGGTTTAAATGCAAATTTTTTCAAAAGCAAATGTTTATGATTTTATGGGAAAACGCTATTTGGCGCTAAGTATTTCGGCTATTTTGTTTTTTGGGTCTTTGTTTTTGATTTTTACAAAGGGGTTAAACTACGGTATAGATTTTTCAGGTGGAACGCTTATACAAGTTAAATACGATGGTGTAGCGCCACTTGATAAAATTCGCGATTGTTTAGCTAAGGACGAAGCTTATAAAAATTCAAGCGTAACAGAATTTGGTTCTGCTCAAGAAGCCACCATACGATTTTCTGGATCAAATTCCAATCTAGGAAGTAGTGTTGGCGATCATGTAGCCCAACTGCTAAAAGATACTGGAAATTTTGAAATTCGCCGAGTTGATGTCGTGGGTCCTAAGGTTGGAGATGAATTGCGACAAAAAGGCATTATGGCTCTTTGTATATCGCTTGTTGGAATTTTAATTTATATCGCATTTAGATTTGAATGGCGTTTTGCTATGGCGGCTATCGGTGGCGAAATACACGATGTCGTGATAACTATGGGTGCGATTAGTTTGTTTGAAATAGATGTAAATTTAGACACTTTGGCTGCGATTTTAACCATCATCGGCTATTCGTTAAACGATACGATTATCGTGTTTGACCGTATTAGAGAAGGTATAAAAACTAGCAAAAGTAGCGATTTGGTAAGCATTATCAATCAATCCGTTTCTGCTACGCTTTCAAGGACGATTTTGACATCAGGAACGACCTTGATTACGGTTGTTGTGTTATTTTTGTATGGCGGAGATATGATACACGGATTTTCTCTTGCGCTTATAGTTGGTATCATCGCTGGAACTTTAAGCTCGATTTATATAGCCGCTCCAATGCTTTTGTGGTTTAAATTTAGCGTTGATAAATACAGAGCCTTTGAAGCTGAAAAAATGCGTATAAAAAAAGAAAAAGAGCGCAACAGAGCGATGTATGAAAAAGGGACTGTTTAAGGAGCGAAAATGAACTGGGGAAAGGTTATTTACATATTTTTTGCATTGATGAGCCTAACTACTACGGCTGGTTTTTTATATGATAAAAATGAGATTGCGCTATTTATCGCAGCTAGCGTGAATTTAGTCTCCACTCTTTTAAAAATCGGTGTTAGAAACGTGCTTTCGGCAGAGCTTTTTGCAAGTTCGCTAGTCGCTGATTTGCACCTTATACCAGCTTTCATACTTTTACAAACCAGCTCGAATATGACGTTTGTTTATTCGCTGGCTATTGGTGCAGCAATAGCGAATTTCTTTTCGCTTGCCTTGGTTTTGGTCGAAGCAAATAAGACACAAGAGGAATTTTAGGAGAAATGATGTCTGATAATTTAAAATATGAACCCAAAAAAATAGAAAAAAAGTGGCAAGAGATTTGGATTAAAAACGAAGAATTTGAGCCAAAAAGCGATTATTTCTTGCCAAAAAAATACATTCTTTCTATGTTTCCGTATCCTAGCGGTCGCATTCATATGGGGCATGTTAGAAATTACTCCATCGGTGATGCTTTGGCTCGTTACTACCGTAAAAACGGCTTTAATGTTTTGCACCCAATCGGCTTTGATAGTTTTGGAATGCCGGCTGAAAATGCTGCAATAAAACACAAAATTCACCCTAAAATTTGGACTTATGACAATATTGAATATATGAAAAAAGAGCTTATTACGCTTGGTCTTAGTTTTTCTCAAAAAAGGGCATTTGCGACTTCTGATTTGTTATACACTAAATTTGAGCAAGAATTTTTCATCAAAATGTTTGAAAAAGGCTTGGTTTATCGTAAAAATGCCATTGTTAATTGGTGCGAAAACGATCAGACGGTTTTGGCTAACGAACAAGTAGAAGATGGATGTTGCTGGCGTTGCGGTAGCGAAGTTATCCAAAGAGAGCTTCCAGGGTATTATTTAAAAATTACAGATTATGCAGACGAGCTTTTATCTGATTTGGAGAAATTAAAAGACAAATGGCCAAATCAAGTTATAACAATGCAGGAAAACTGGATAGGCAAGAGTTTTGGGCTTGAGTTTGAATTTAAATTAGATGAAAATTCTAAAAACAATTTAAAAGGCGATTATGATGGTTTTAGTGTATTCACAACTCGTCCTGATACGATTTATGGGGTTAGTTATACAGCATTAGCGCCTGAGCATAAAATAGTAAAAAGGCTTTTGGAGTTAAATTTATTATCCACCGATGTATCAGAAAAAATAAGAAAAATGCTAAATCAAAGCCCTAGAGAGCGTCAATCGTCTCAAAAAGACGGCGCGTTTTTGGGGATTTATGTTATTCATCCGCTCACTAACGAGAAAATCCCAGTTTGGGTTGCAAATTTTGTATTAGCAGATTATGGCAGTGGTGCTGTTATGGCAGTTCCAGCTCACGATGAGCGAGATTTTGAGTTTGCTACGAAATTTGATTTGCCAATTAAGCAAGTCGTAAAAGGAGAAAATTCTCAATTTGGCACAAACAAGGCAAACGTTGAATACGGAATTTGTATAAATTCTCCTCTTATCAACGATCTTTCTTCTCAAGATGCGAAGATGAAGATTATAGAGCATTTTGAGAGTAAAAATTTAGGAAAAAGAGTTGTAAATTTCAAGATACGCGACTGGGGAATTTCTCGTCAGCGTTATTGGGGTGCGCCAATTCCAATGGTGCATTGTAAAAAATGCGGAGTAGTGCCAGAAGATATTAAAAATTTACCCGTTGCTTTGCCTGAAGATATTGAGATTACGGGCGAGGGCAATCCGCTAGATAAACATCAGACTTGGAAATTTTGCAAATGCCCAAAATGTGGTGGCGAGGCTGTTAGAGAAACAGATACAATGGATACGTTTTTTGAAAGCAGCTGGTATTTTGCCAGATTTGCAAGCGATGAAAAAACTTGGAACGATGTTGCGTTTGATGAAAAAAGCGTGAATTATTGGATGAATGTCGATCAATACATTGGCGGGATTGAGCACGCTATTTTGCACTTACTATATGCTAGATTTTTTCAAAAAGCCCTTAGGGATTTGGGCTATTTGCGCGATAGTGAGCCGTTTGAAAGGCTTTTGACGCAGGGTATGGTTTTAAAAGACGGCAAAAAGATGAGTAAAAGCAAGGGCAATGTCGTTGATCCTGATGATATTATAGAAAAATACGGCGCGGATACGGCAAGAATGTTTATTTTGTTTGCAGCCCCGCCGCAAAAAGAGCTAGAATGGAACGATAGTGCGGTCGAAGGCGCGTTTAAATTTATAAATAGACTTTATGATAAAGCCCTTTGCGTAAAGGGCAAGCAAATGCCAGTTATTAAGCATTCTAGTTTAAATAAAGATGAAAAATATGCAAGATTAAAAGTTTATGAAGCGCTTAAAAAATCATACCTTGTTTATCGTGAGAATTTCGCATTCAATACCCTTATCGCATCTTGTATGGAAGCTCTTAATGCGGTAAATTCGCAAAATAACGATGATGTTACGACCGAGGCGTTTTTCATTATACTAAATTTGCTTGAGCCAATCATTCCTCACGTTGCAAACGAGCTTAGTGATATGCTTTTTGATAGGAAAAATTTTGGCGATATAAAGCTTATAGATGAAGTTTTTGTAAAGGATAGTTTTAGTATCGGCATTACTGTTAATGGCAAAAGACGCGGAGAAGTCGAGGTTGCAAGCGATGCGAGTGAGGCTGAAATTTTAACTTTAGCCAAAGAAAGCGTCGCAAAATGGATAGACGGTAAAGAGATGGTTAAGGAAATTTATATAGCTGGAAAGCTTGTTAATTTGGTTATCAAAGGCTAAAAATGAGAATTTTTACTTTTTTGCTTGTGTTTTTTTTGAGTGGGTGCGGCTATAAGCCAACATCGCATTTGACAAGAGATATTATAAATGACGATGTGTATGTTGATGTTGTGATAGATAAGGTTGATCCAAAAAATAGTGTCTGGATAAAAGATAGTGTTAAAGATGGCGTTGTTTCAAGGCTTTCAAAGAAATTACGCAGTGATAAAAACTCAAATTCTCATATTATCGTATCTATTAAATCAATCACTCTTTTGCCTCTTCTTTACGATGAATACGGTTACGCCTCTTCATATAAGGCGGTTTTAATGCTTGAGTTTGATACTAAATTTAAAGATTTAACAATACAAAAGATAATTACAAGCGGAGAGTATGATTTTGCTGTTTCGCAAAAGGTAAAAAATGTCAGATATGCCGATAGTGTTTTAAGCGATTCACAAAGATATAACGCGATAAGAGAAGCATCTAAAGAGGCTTTTAACGAATATATAGCAGTTTTAGCAATGAAAGGTTTTAAGGCAAATGTCAACAAAGATTAATCAAGTAATTCGAGATACTATCAAAACGATGAAAGAGCGAAATTTGGTGCTTACGCCAGATAATTATTCGGAAATTTTTTGTCAGATAGCTAAGAAAAACGGAGTTGTTTTGCCTGATTGTCAAAAGGTTGAAAATTATACTTCTAGGCTAAATCAAGAGCTTCAAGAGCAAGTTAAAGCTAAAAATCCAAGAAATTTAGATGAATTTTTTGCATTTTTAAACGCCAAACTTGGTGCAAGCACTGTTTCAAACGACCCAGTAAAACTAAATACCGCGCTTAGTTTGATGAGTAAAAGGATACTTCAAGTCGTAGCATCTTTACATAATAGGGAGGCTAGAAAACTAGCCGATGCGAGTATTGAAATTTTAAATAAAAAACTAGATATCGTGGCGATTGAAAAGGTAAAGGATAAGTGGTTTGAATTTTTATCAAAGTATGATGATTCTTTTTTAAATCGCCTTTGTAGTTATGGTGTTAAGAGTTTAGATGATATACAAAGTGCGATTATAGAGCTTGATAATGCCATGATGACAACTGATAACAACTCGCAAATTTTCGCACAACTTACGCCACTTTTGATTTCTATGCTCACTCCGTCTTTGTCTGATAAAATGTCAGATGAAATTTCAATCTTGGAAGCAAGCCTTAAAAATAATCCCAGATCACTTGAAAACAGCACTACGCAAGAGAATATAAAATGGCTAACTCAAAGGCGAATAGAGCTCGATAGAGAAGAAATTTCAAATAAAGTTCTTGCGCTTAATGAAGTTTTAGACAGTATTAACGCTCGCGTTGTCAGTATGATGAAAAGCTCTAATACGAGCACCGAGCAGATGGAGCACATCAAAAGCGACCTTAGCTCGATAAATTTAAAGCATGATAGTTTTGAAAGCATTAGGGATAAGCTTTTAAATATAACCAATATGCTTGGCGAAGAGGCTAGAGAATTTAACAGGCAGATGAGTAAGGATCAAGAAACGATTCAGCAACTTCAAGACAAGGTCAGCAAACTTGAAGGAGAGCTTGAGAGTGTTAAAAAAGAGAGTAAAGAAGATTTCTTAACCAAAACCGCTACAAAACGCGCTTTAACTGAAGAACTTGAGCGAATGGAAGAAAAATACAGGCGTTATGGAAGCGATTACAGCGTTTGCTTTTTTGATATAGATCATTTTAAAAAGATAAACGATACTTACGGACACGAAGCAGGCGATGTTATACTTGCTTCTGTTGGTCAAATGCTTAGAAAATATTCGCGTCAGGTTGATTTTGTAGGGCGATATGGCGGAGAGGAATTCGTCATTTTGCTACCTCAAATTTCACTGGCTGATGGTATCGTATTTGCTAATAAAATGCGAGAAATTTTACAAAATTCAAAATTTATGTATAAAAACGAGCGCATTAGAGTAACAGCAAGTTGTGGCGTATCCGTAAGAAGCGCAAACAATGGCTCGACCGTAACGATAGAAGAGGCGGATAAAATGTTGTATTTAGCCAAGCAAAACGGTAGAAATAAAGTAATGCCGGAAATCGTGAATGCAAAAAATAAATGAATTTTTAAAAAACAAGCCGCTTTTTTATAAAGAGATAGACCGCACTCGTATGCCTTTAGCTTGGCAGATGATTAAAGATAAGATTAAGCTGCCAAAACTCGTGCATATTATCGGCACGAACGGCAAGGGCAGCACGGGTAGATTTTTGGCTTTAATGCTTTATAAAAGTGGCAAAAGTGTGGGGCACTATACAAGTCCGCATATTTTTGATTTTTCGGAGAGATTTTGGATAAATTCTCATATCGCGACGCAAGAAGAGCTTCAAACCGCTCATCAAAGGCTTTTTGAAATTTTAACCCCCGAGCTTCAAGACAAACTTTCATATTTTGAATACGCCACTTTGCTTGCTGCGGTTTTGTTTGAAGGTTGCGAATATTTTATCTGCGAAGCTGGTGTTGGCGGAGAATTTGACGCAACAAATGTTTTTGACAAAACGCTTAGTGTTTTTACGCCGATAGGTTTTGATCATATGGCTTTGCTTGGCGATACGCTTGAGCAAATTGCGCGGACAAAACTTAACGCAATGTGTAAAAATGTCTTGATAAATGACAAAATGAGCGAAATTTGTATCAAAATCGCCAAAGAAATCGCTTTAAAAAATAATTCTAATCTTAAATTTGCAAGTGAAAATTTAAACTCAAATGATAAAGAAATTTTAAGCTTTTATGCCAAAAAACAAAATTTGCCAAGCTTTTTACTTTCAAATTTAACTCTTTCGGCAGCGGCTTTTAAAGAGCTTGGATTTAGTTTAAAAAGCGATATTTTACACCTTGATCTTCGCGGTAGGTGCGAAAAAATAGCGCCAAATATAACTATTGATGTCGGACACAATCAAATGGCAGCTGTTGCAATGGCACAAAAATTTAAAAATAAGAGAGTAAATTTAATCTTTAATGCGTTTGAAGATAAGGATATTAAGGCCGTTTTAACGGCTTTAAAGCCTATTGTAAAACTAACGCATATAATGGTTTATGAAACGCCAAATAGACAATTGGCTACTGATTTGGTAAAGGAAATTTTAAGCGATCTTGATATGGAATTTTGCGATTTAAAGAGCATTAAAAAAGACGAAGAATACCTTGTTTTTGGCTCGTTTTATTTAGTCGAAGCGTTTTTAAAATGGTTTGAGAATGCAAAGTGAAATTTATGAATACCTTTTAAACGGTGGCGATGCCAAAATAATTGTTTGCGAAGATGATAAAGAGGCTTTGGGTATCGAAAATATCGTAAAATTTTACGGAGTAAAGGCGTTTAGATTGCCTGATTTTCGTGCAAATTTCGGCGATGATTTAAGAAGTTTTAAAAGCGAACTTTTCGAGCTTTCAGCCGTGCTTGCTAAATTTTACGAATGCGAGCAAAAAAGGCTTATAATAACTCCTTTTTCGACGATTTTAAATAAACTTCCGGCAAAAAAACATCTTAGAAAATTAAAATTAAATTTTGGCGATAAGGTAAATTTAAACGAGCTAAAAGACGAGCTTATTCGTTTTGGTTACGAGCCTGTTGATATTGTTGAGAGCGAGGGTGAATTTTGCGTTCGCGGCGATATTTTAGACGTTTTTTGTGTCGGTTTTGACGAACCGTATAGAATTTTGCTTTTTGACGACGAGATAGAAAGCATTCGTTCTTATTCTACTCAAACTCAAATTTCAAACAAAAACGAGTTGGAAAGTGTTGAAATTTTACCTTTTTTAGCAGCGCTTTCAAAGGACGAATTTCAAAACGCCGATCAAATGGTGCAAAATATGCAAAGTGACGCTTTGATAAGCGATTTAAATTCGCTCGGCTTTTGGGCGATAGATGATTTTGTTGATTATTTAAGCGAATTTAAAGCTGTTTTAGCTAAAAAAATAGACTTTTCGCAAAGCGAGCGAGATACGGGTGCGCTGGAAAAATTACCGATAATTCCTGAAGCTAAAATTTATAAAGATTTAAGCATAACGCCAAATGCTGATTTTTTCGAGCTTAATCAAAATAAAAAAATAAAAGTTATAGCCAGAAACGACGGACTTTTTAATGCACTAAATTTAAGTAAATATGAAAATGTCGAGCTTATAAAAGCCGATTGGGTTGTAAATTTAAGCTCTTGCAAAGAAATAATTATCTCTTTAAATAAATTCGAGCGAAAAAAGAAAACTAAGCGTCCAAGTTTGGTTTTAGACGAGTTAAAAATCGATGATTATGTGGTTCATAGCGATTATGGTATAGGGCGGTTTGTAGGTTTGCAAAAGCTAACTGTGCTAGGCTCTACGAAGGAATTTGTCGTTATTATTTATCAAAATGAAGATAAGTTGTTTTTGCCGGTGGAGCATTTAAATTTAATCGACAGATATATCGCTCAAAACGGCTCAATAGCGACTTTGGATAAACTAGGCAAGGCTAGTTTTGCAAAGATCAAAGAAAAAGTTAGAGCCAAACTTTTTGTTATCGCTTCAAAGATTATGGAAATGGCTGCCAAACGCGAACTGCTTCGCGGAGAAATCATAGAAAAAGACGACATAGAATATATAAATTTCTTGCAAAATGCCGGATTTGAATACACAAAAGATCAAGAAAAAGCCGTAATAGACATATCGCAAGACCTAAAAAGCGGTAAGGTTATGGATAGGCTTTTAAGTGGCGATGTGGGCTTTGGTAAAACTGAAATTGCAATGAATGCTATATTTAAATGCGTGAAATCTGGCTTTCAAGCACTTTTTTTCGTGCCGACTACGCTTTTGTCTTCGCAACATTACAAAAGCCTAAAAGATAGACTTGATAAATTTGACATAAAAATTTTTAAACTTGATCGCTTTACAGGCGCAAAGGAAAAAGCTGTCGCCATAAAAGCTTTAAAAGATGGCGAGCCTTGCGTTTGTGTCGGTACGCATTCACTTTTGAGCGTGGAAGCTCGAAATTTAGGGCTTATAATAATAGATGAAGAGCATAAATTCGGTGTCAAACAAAAAGAGAAATTAAAAGAAATTTCAGCGACCTCACACCTGCTTTCAATGTCTGCAACACCGATACCAAGAAGTCTAAATATGGCTCTTTCGTCGGTTAAAAGCTACTCGGTCTTGCAAACCCCGCCAAGCTCACGCCTAGATGTGCGAACCAGCGTTAGGGAGTGGGACGAGAAAATTTTAAAAGAGGCTATCTTGCGCGAGATTAGGCGTGGCGGACAAATTTTTTACATTCACAACCATATCGCTACAATGTCGCAAGCTGCGAAAGAGTTAAAAGAAATTTTGCCAAATTTACGCATTTTGCAGCTCCACTCTAAAATAGACGCCACGACAACCGAAAACGAGATGATGAAATTTCAAAACCGCGAATACGATCTGCTCTTAAGCACGAGTATCGTTGAAAGCGGTATTCACATGCCTAACGTAAATACGATTATAATAGAAAACGCGAATAAATTTGGTATGGCGGATTTACATCAGTTGCGCGGAAGGGTAGGTAGGAGCGATAAACAGGCGTATTGCTACTTTTTAGTTGAAGACAAAAATACCCTAAGCGAAGATGCACTAAAACGTTTAGTCGCTCTTGAGAGCAACTCATTTTTAGGCTCTGGCTCAGTTTTGGCTTATCACGATCTTGAGATTAGAGGTGGAGGAAATTTGCTCGGCGAAGCGCAAAGTGGTCATATCGAGGCGATTGGATATTCTCTTTACATTAAAATGCTTGAAGAAGAAATTAATAAATTATTAAACAAACAAAGTGTTGAAGATAAAAAAGTTGATTTAAAACTAAGCGTAAATGCGTTTTTAAACACTGAATTAATCAGCGAAGATAGACTTCGACTTGAGCTTTATCGCCGTCTTAGCAAATGCGAAAAAGTGGGGCAGGTATATGAAATTCAAGGCGAAATTGAAGATAGATTTGGTAAATTAGATGTCTATACAAAGCAATTTTTAGATATTATCGTGATTAAAATTTTGGCTATTGAAGCTAAAATAAAAGCTATTTCAAATGCTGAACAAAATATAATTTTAACAGCCCAAAATGACGAAAAAATAAGGCTAAAATCAAAAAGTAAAGATGATGACGATATAATTAATGAAATTTTAATCTTTTTAAGAAAGGAGCTAAAATGATAGATTGGAGTTTAAATAAGGCTGCCGTGTTTAGGCGAAAACAGGGCTCTTTGCGCGCTGTTATTGATGTTGATTATGTTGATATTAATAATCTTGTCGGTATGCAAAAACAAAAAGAGCAACTTTTAATAAATACGCAAAATTTTATGGACGATAGGAGCGCTAACCACGCTATTTTGTGGGGTTCTAGGGGTTGTGGAAAATCAAGTTTGGTAAAGGCGGTTTTTACTCAATTTTGCGATATAGGGCTTAGATTGATTGAAATTAAAAGCGATGAGCTTGAAAATATTACGGATATTATCGACGAGATAAGAAATTCTAGCTATAAATTCATAATTTATTGCGATGATTTAAGCTTTGAAAAAGGCAATCAAAGTTACAAATTTTTAAAACCTGTTTTGGAAGGCTCTATCGAAAAAGCTCCGTCAAATGTTTTAGTTTATGCCACGTCAAACCGTCGTCATTTGGTTAGTGAGCTAAAAAGCGATAATAAAGATACGGTGGTTGGCGAAGATGGGGAATTGCATTACAGTGATGCTGCGGAAGAAAAAATTTCTCTAAGCGACAGATTTGGGCTTTGGATAAGCTTTTATCAGGGAAATTTTGACGAATATTTAAAAATTGTCGATTTTTATTTTAGAGATATTGATGTAAATAAAGACGCGTTACATGAGCTTGCTAGAAGTTACTCGATACTTAGAGCAAATCGCTCTGGACGAACAGCAAGACAATTTTATCTAACGTATAAAGATAAATTTTGAGGGTTGGTTTTATAGGCGATATTGTCGGACGTGTCGGACGAAAGGTTGTGATAAACAATCTTAAAACATTAAAGAGAGAATTTAATATTGATTTCGTAGTCGCAAACGGCGAAAATGCAAGTGGCGGTTTTGGACTCTCAGCTAAGAATGCCTTGGATTTGTTTGAGTGTGGCATAGATGCGATTACGGGTGGAAATCATAGTTTTGATAAAAAGGACATTGTGGCTTTGATGGACGAATTTGCGATCATTCGTCCGTATAATCATTTTCCAGGAACTCCTGGTCGCGGCGTTGTAAATTTGTTAAAAGACGATATGAGTTTAAGCGTCATAAATTTGATGGGACACTATGGCTTACCGCACACAAATAACGCTTTTTTAGAAGTTGAAAACGCATTAAAAGAGTGTGAGAGTAAAAATATTTTGATAGATTTTCACGCAGAAGCAACAAGTGAAAAAAATGCGTTTTTTTGGCATTTAGCTGGCCGTGTTAGTGCAGTTTTTGGCACGCATACTCACGTTGGGACTGATGATTTGCAAATTTGCAAAAACACCGCTTATGTAAGCGATGTTGGACTAAGTGGGGCATTTGACGGCGTTATCGGAATGGATAAACAAGCGCCGATTAAATCATTTTTAACAGGTTTAAAACACTCTTTTAACGTAAATGAAAATGCCAGAAGCATAATGCAAATGATTATTTTTGACTGCGAAGATGGAATTTGCACCGATGCTTTTAAAATTCGTTTGATTCAAGGCGATGATGAAATGCGAATTCAAAAAGCGATAATTTTTAAGGATTAATATGACTGCGACGGAACTTTTCTTAGCGCTAAAAAATGCTGGAATAAAAGCCGATATTGACGATGCGATGTGGTGGAGTGGTTTTGGGACTTTTGAGATAATTTTGGGCGCGGTTTTGATACAAAATACGAATTTTAAAAATATGCAAAAAGCTCTTGAAAATCTTAAAAATACGAATAATGACAGCTTGGAGAAACTAGTGCAAATAGACGTTGGAAATTTGGCTTTGATTATTAAACCAAGTGGATTTTATAACACGAAAGCAAAAAGATTAAAGATCGTTTGCAAAGCTATTCATGATGAATTTGGTGATTTTGAAAATTTTAAACAAAATGTGAGTAGGAATTGGCTTATTAACCTAAAAGGTATTGGTGAAGAAACCGCCGATAGCATACTTTGCTATGCTTGCGAGCGCGATGAAATGGTTGTTGATAGCTATGCTATGAGAATTTTAAATTTTTTAGGATATGAATTTCAAAGTTATCAGGAAGCAAAAGAGTGGCTTAGTGATATTGATATGGATAAGATCAACAAAGCTTATAATAATGAGTTAAGTTTAAATGAAATTTATGCTAAATTTCACGGCAAGATAGTTGAATTTGGCAAAAAATATTTTACAAAATACCAGCTTGATAGTGCTGGAGAAGAAATTCTAAATACGCTTAAATGATTAGAATTAATGATTTAATGGCAATGTAAGGAAAATTTGTGATATATGATAATATCGTTCAAACAATCGGCAAAACGCCTATTGTTAAGATTAATAGCTTTAAAAAACCAGGAATGGCTGATATTTACGCAAAGCTTGAGTTTTTTAATCCTGGCGGCTCTGTAAAAGATAGAATTGCGGCAAATATGATACTTCAAATGCAAAATGACAAAATTTTGCAAAAAGGCGATGTGATAGTCGAGCCAACCAGTGGGAATACGGGCGTTGGTATAGCTATGGTCGCGGCGGCTCTTGGATTTAAGGTGGTGTTTGTGATGCCTGATACTATGAGTATTGAAAGGCGAAAATTACAATGCGCTTATGGTGCGCAGATTGTATTAACAGATGGTGCAAGCGGTATGAAAGGCGCGATAGATAAAGCAAACGAACTTGTTAGACAAAAGGGCTATGTTATGCTAAATCAGTTTGAAAACGCAAATAATCCGCAAACTCACGTAAAAAATACTGCCGAGGAGATTATGAATGACTTTGATACGCTTGATGCTTTTGTTGCTGGAGTTGGCACTGGTGGGACGCTAAGTGGCGTGGCAAAGGCACTAAAGGCTAAAGGATATAATACGAAATTTATCGCCGTTGAGCCAAAAAATTCCGCCGTTATTTCTGGCGGTAAGCCAGGGGTTCATAAAATTCAAGGCATTGGCGCAGGTTTTATCCCAGATACGCTTGATAAATCCGTTATTGATTTTGTCGAACAAGTTACAAACGACGAGGCTTTTAATATGGCTAGAAATTTAGCAAAAACAGAGGGAATTTTACTGGGAATATCTGGAGGTGCGGCACTTGTGGCTGCCGTCAATGAGGCAAAAAGATTGGGCGGTGGCAAAAAGGTTTTATTTATCGCACCTGATAATGGCGAAAGATATTTAAGCACGCCGCTTTATGAAATATGAATTTAATCTGTGAAATAAAAGAACTAATAGCAATGGTTAGGCAAAAAGATCCGTCTGTAAATGGGCATTGCTCTTTTGCTATTTTGGTTAATACTCCAGGAATTCACGCGGTGCTGTTTCATAAAATTTCGCATTTTTTATATATAAAAAAATGGCGATTTTTGGCTCGGTTTATCTCGCAAATTGCTAGATTTCTAACGGGTATTGAAATTCACCCTGGCGCAAAGATTGGAAAAAGGCTTTTTATAGACCACGGAATGGGTGTTGTTATCGGCGAAACGGCTGAGATTGGCGATGATGTCGTAATGTATCATCAAGTTACACTTGGCGGAACAGGAAAAGAGTGTTGTAAGCGCCATCCAAATATCAAAAATGGCGTAGTTATCGCGGCTGGTGCAAAAGTTTTAGGAAATATAACGATAGGCAAAAACGCTAAAATAGGTGCAAATTCTGTCGTTTTAAAAGATGTGCCAGATAACGCCACGGTTGTTGGCATACCAGCTAGGATTGTGCGCATGAATGGTAAAAAGGTTGATTTTTAGTTGGGGGTTATGAATTTTATTAAATTTACATTTTTTTAAAGTTGTGCGGATTTTATGGCATAAATTTGCTTAAAATTTGGTTTTATAATGTGTAAAATTTGAGCTTTTGATTAAAAACTATGTCCCAAAGATAATCACAAAGCTTTTATACCCATAAAAACTGTGCTTGGAAAATCAAACAAAACAAAATTGTTTGATTTTGCTGGCTGTGTTTTTAAATTTGCTAGTTAGCTTTAAGTAAAATTTATGCAATAGTTCAAGTTTTGATATAAATTCTCAAAAACAATATCGGTAAATTTTCTTTATGCTTTGATATTTTTGCGAAATGTTGCTTGGCAATGTTGTTTTTGTGGAATTCGCAACTTAGCATTTGCGCTATTGATAATTATGAGAATTCAAGCATAACAGACCTAGTAAAAAGAAAATTATACGATTTTTAATAATGGCTCGTTTTTTTGCGGGAGTGGTTTTTTTAGCGTTGGTGCATTTTTGCTAAATTCTATCAAGTCCTCGACTGTTTTTACATTTTGTGGTAAATTTGTGATGGCGGTTTGGAAAATTTTTGTTGCAGCCACCGTGTCGCTTAGTGCTCTGTGGTGAATTCCATCGATTTGCAACACCTCTTTTAATGTGTTAAGTCCGTATTTTGGCGAAGCAATCGTGCGTCTAGCCAAATCGATCGTGCAAATTCTTCGGTTAAGCAATTTTGCAAAACCAAATTTTTCCAAACTACGGCTTATAAAATCATAGTCAAATTTCACATTGTGAGCGACAAATACGGCTTTTTTGAGAAAATTTTTAAACTGCTCCAAAACAAAGCCAAGACTTGGTGCGTTGGCTAAATCCTGGACTTTTATACCAGTTAGCTCGCTTATGCTATCTGGTATAAAATCCGCCTTTACAAGCGTATCAAAGGTGTCTAAAATTTTGTCATTTTGTAGTTTTATTGCGCCAATTTCTATAATTTGCCCATTTTCTATGCCGCCATTGGTTTCTATATCAACTATGCAAAAAATTTGATCTTTTATAAGCCTTTTTCTGGTGTTTAGTTCGATTTGATTTTTAGCTGTATGCGTTATATCAAGCCCAAGTGCCTGCCACATACTTATGTCGCGCACGTCAAAAAGATCGCAATACTCGCCTATTTGTCTGCTTTGAGCCACAAAATCATTGTAAGAAATATTACGTTTAGCAATAATATTTATTAAATTTTCCAAATTTTGCGTCAAAATTCAAGCTTTAAAGAGTGGATTGACTGCTCGTATGAATTTGATGAAAAAATATAGCTTCCAGCGACAACTATATCCGCACCAGATTCGTCAAGATCGGCGACATTTAGTCCAGTTACTCCGCCATCGACTTCTATTAAGCATTTGGCGTTTTTTTGCTCTATAAGCTCTCTTAATTTGACTATTTTATCCAAAACCGATGGTATGAATTTTTGCCCTCCAAATCCCGGATTTACGCTCATTAAAAGCACCATATCGACATCGTTTATAATGTATTCAATTGTCGAAATTGGCGTGTGAGGATTTAGGACTATTGCTGGAGCTACACCGTTTTTTCTGATGTGATCAATTAACCTTAAAGGATGCTTTTCTTCTTCTATATGAAAGCTTAGAAATTTCGGCTTTAGCGGTAAAAATAAATCCACAAAAAACGTATTGTTTTCAACCATCAGATGTATATCAAGCGGTTTTGTTGCCACTTTGGCAACAGCATTTACGACAACGGGTCCTATTGTTAAATTTGGCACAAAATGTCCGTCCATAACGTCAATGTGAATAAGATCAGCCCCTGCTTCGCAAACAGCTTGTATCTGCGCTTTTAAATTTCCAAAATCAGCCGATAAAATACTTGGTGCTACATACATAAATTTTCCTTATCTATTTATAAACAAAATTCCGCAAGGCTCTTGCGCGTTAAGTTCGACAAATGCACCCTTACTAACGCTGTCAGTCCAGGAATTTAAATCAAAAACGTGCGGCATTGTCATATTTATATTTATTTTTTTGCTTTCAAACCATGACACAATTTTGTTTGCAATAATTAAAATTAAATTCGCATAAGCTTGCTCAAGCGTTATATTTTCGTCATTTTTTATCAGTATCAAACACGCTTTTTGCGCGATTTGTCGTTGTAAGCTTAATGTTATTTTCATTTCAAAATCCCCATAAAACGCTATGCTTGCATTTACGCCGTCTTGTCTTTTTAGGTCAAAATTCTTAATATTTACACTCCCACGCTCGATTTTGATATTTGAAATCGAATAAATCGTATCAACGGCTATTTTTATTATGAGCGGTAAAATTTCTATTAAATTTTTTGTTATATTTCTTGGTTTTATTTCAAGCATTCCAGCTCCTCCAATTATCGATGTTTCGTCGTTAAAAAAATCATCGACACTGTCGTATAAAAGCAAACCCGCATCTTCTAAATCATCTCTTAGTGTTTGTGATGTGGTATTTGCGCTAAGTCCGCAAACAGCTATTGTTGCGCCAAATTCAGCACTTGCCGTGGATAGTTTGGATAAAAAGCTAACACCGTGGATATTTGCCGATCTTGCTTTTGTCGCATCGAAAGCGAAAAATCTAAAACCGACCCTGAGCGAATTCGTATGCATTATCATATCGAAATTTTCGGCGAAATTTGAATCAATAAAGCCGTTTAATTTATAAATCACAACGTTTTCACGAACTTGCATTGTGATATTTCGCTCGTGTAAATTTATCTGACTTAGCGAAATTTGGTATTTGTACTGATCTTTATTAGCTTGAAAAATTTTTATATCTTTTGCGATATGAGCCATAAATCCGCGTTCGGCAAGTTTTAGCGCCATTTGATTACGCTGCTCGCTGTTTTCACTGTAAATTATTACTGGAGTTTGGCTTTTTTCTCCTATATTTTTGCTGAAAAATAACGACGCGATTTCTTGCGTTTCAAAAAGAGAAAAGCCTATGTTTTGCGTCGGAACGTCTTTTAGGGCTTTAAATTTAGCCTCGTTATAATCGCAAAATGCGACATTGGCTTGTATTTTTCTCGCCAAATCCGTTACGGTTTGCAGGATTAAATTTAGTCCAAGTCGATTAAAATGAACGACTTTTTTAAACGAAATCAATAAGCACTCGAAACGTTTCGCGATTATTAAATCCTTTTGAAATTTATCTATTTCGTATTTCGAAGCATCTCCGTCAAGAAAGCCAAAGGGCGAAAATACAACTATTTCGTCTTTGAAATTAACCTTCATAACAAACAGCCTTTTTAAATATTTCAAGTTGCTCGTCGCTAGCATTCGAGCTAAACTCAAATATCTCTTCAAAGCCACTGTTTGCGTATTGGGCTTTTGATAATTCGTAAGTTGTAAGCAGTGTTATGTAATTTGAAATAGTATCGTTTGAGTTTGCTAAATTTTTTACGATATTTATGACATTTTGGCTTAAATTCCACTTGCTTGCTATAAGTGCTAAAATCTCAAAAATATCGGTGTTTAAATCTTTTTTTAAAATTTCATTATAACTAATTCCGCTAGCCCTTAAAACCAGTCCTAAAATCCCTAAATGTTGGCTAAAAATTTTATCACATAGACTTAAAGATGCAGGTATTAGCGCAATGGAGTGAAAAATATCTTTATTTTGTATGTTTAATTGGGCTAAAAGTTTCGACCAATCCCCTAAAAAACTTGCTTGAAGATGTGAAAATTTAATATTATCTATATTAAAAATTTGCCATTTTTTAGGGGTTGTCAGCAAAACAAGATAAGATCTTACAATGCTCAAAAGCTCGTTTGCGCCAAGAAGCGAGAAAATTTGATTTATATCCTTTACTTCGCTTTTTAATCCGTAAGATGGGCTATTTATTATGCCTTGCATGTAAGAAACAAAGGCTAAATCATTGGAAGCTATTTTTGCAGCTTGGGTTAAATTTCCCATCTCTAAGTGGTTTTGACACGCTCTAAGCGTCGCAGGAATGGGTGGAATTTGGCTTATTAATTCATCAATTTGCGTTTGATTTATCATTTACTTCCTGTCAAATTATAATCAGAATAAAGATTTTACCCTTTATAACATAAAAATAGATTAAAATTAATTTGTAACGAATTTCAAAGCTTGCTTTAAGTTAATATTTTGCTTTTTTTAGATAAAATCAGCCAAAATTTTTGTTTAGAAGGAATTATTATGTCTAGAATATGCGCTATAACAGGTAAAGGTCCTATGGTAGGAAATAACGTAAGCCACGCTAAAAACAGAACTAAGAGAAGATTTTTGCCAAATCTTAGAACAATACGCGTAACGTTAGAAGATGGCACTACTAGAAAGATAAAGGTAGCTGCTTCTACGCTTAGAACAATGAGAAAACAATCTAACTGATATAGATTTTGAGGAGTTATCTTTGATAAAAAAGATTTTAAAATTCCTCAACTGGTCTAGCTACGCAAAACCGCAAATAAATTTAAATACCGAACTCTACGAGCAACTTCGCCCATTTCGTCTGCCACTTATCTTAGTCGTTTTGATGATGATAATGGGACCGATGGGCTATGTTATTATTGACAATTTCGGCTTGATGGACGCTATCTATCAGGCTGGTATGACTTTTACTACTGTCGGTTTTACAGAAGTCGCACCAATTTCTTCTGCCGGACGACTTTTTACTATTACTTTTATTTTATTAGGATTTGCCGTTTTTACATTTTCAACCGGTCTTATGCTAGAAGTTTTGAAAAAAGGAACATTAATCCGCATAATCAAGGAAAGACAGATGCTTTATAAAATCGCAAGACTTAAAAATCACTTCGTTATTTGCTATCACAATCTTTATACAATAGAGCTAAGTGCGCAATTTAGAGAAAATCATATTCCTTTTGTTGTTGTCGATCCAAGGGAAGATTTGCCAGAACTTGCCGAAAAATATAGGTATCCTTATTATTTGGTTTCGCAGCCGCACACTCAAACTACGATTTTAAAAACTCACTTTTCTAGCGCAAAGGGGTTGATTACATTAAGCTCAAACATAGCTGATAATATCGCATTGATTGCTACAATAAGGCTTTTTGAAAAAGAGATTGGGCGCAAAAAACCGTATTTTATTATGACAAATTCGGACAATGAAGACGATACGGAGCGTCTAAAAAAACTTGGCGCAAATAGTGTTGTAAGTCCATCAAAACTTGTCGCTCAAAGATTAAGCGCGATGAGCGTCAGACCAGATATGGAAAATTTGCTAGAACAATTCTTATACAAGCAAGATTCGCCGATAGATATTGAGGAAATAACAGTTCCTGATTATTCTTGGGTCAGATTTAAAAGATTAAAAGAAACAAATTTAAGAAATATCACAAATGCCGATGTGGTTGGCATTAGAGATATTAATGATAAATTTATACCAATGCCAAAGGGCGATACTCTCATTGGAACTGGCACAAAGTTGCTTGTTATTGGTACGGCGGAATCGATTCGTCTAACAAAACGGGTTATAAAAAGCAAACAAAAGCCAGAAGAGCTTAAATTTGTATAAATTTACAAAATAGAATTTGTTTTTGATAAGTCCTATTTGATAGTAGGTTTTATGTGTTTACAAATAAAGAGAACTTACAGAATATGGTGCCCGAGGTCGGACTCGAACCGACACAAGGTTGCCCTTACCAGATTTTGAGTCTAGCGCGTCTACCAATTTCACCACTCGGGCCAAAAATAAAACGTGATTTTACCAAAAAGAGATAAAAAATAGTTTAAAAAACCGGAAGTTTCTTCTTCCGGCAAAAAAGAAATTATTTCTTTTTAGATTTTTTAACTGTTGCAACAGCTTCTTTTAGTTGCTTACCAACCTTAAATTTAACAGCCTTGCTTGCTGGAACATCAATAACCTTTTTTGTTCCAGGAACTCTAGCTTTTCTAGCGGCTCTATCGGCAGTGCTAAACGTACCAAAACCAATGAAGCTAACGCTATCGCCTGCAACCAAAACAGCCTTTATAGCTTCTAATGTCGCATCAACAGCTTTTGTCGTATCTTTTTTAGAAAGACCAGCTTTTTCAGCAACAGCTTGAATGAATTCTGTCTTTTTCATACTACTATCCTTTAAATGAAGTGATATACGCCTATTCTACAACGTTTTTTTAAAAAAAACAATAGTTTTACGCAAAAAATAATCAAAATTTGATGAAATTTTGACAAAAAATTAAGATTTTAGCCAATTTCTAACAAAAATTCGCTCTTTAAGCCGATTTGCTTTACATCAATCAAGCGCAAATTTTCTATATTCAATGCTCCTAAATCTTTTGTGTCGCAAATATTTTTTTGTGCTATCTCGCGTAAGATTACTCCGCGATACGCTTTTGCGTAGTGGCTAACGACTTTGCCGTTTTTGATAAATTTAAATGTAGTAAAAGCTCTTTTGGGCTCATAAAATTTTTGATAAAACTCAGCTCTTAAATCAATAATATCTTCATCGAGCCACTTATCTATCGCGCTACTAAATTCTAACTTATAAAAATTTTCTATATCTAAATCGTTTATTTTTTCACCCTGTTTTAGTTTGTATTCTGGTAAAAAATTTCCAGCCAGGATTGGACCAAATAAATTTGAAAAAATCAAGACATTATCATCTATAAATTTTTGAGCCTTTTCATCTAAGCTTTTATATTTAAGGTGTTTGTAAGCAACACCATCGTAGCGCAATACGGCTTTTGCAGTTTGCCTTTTTAAAACGCTTTGTCTTAAATTTTCATCATCTTGTAAATTTTTGATTCCAAAGAGTTTTGAAATTTCATTGGTTGTGGAATTTTGAAGAAAACTATCGTAATGATTGATGATTTGCAAGCGTTTTTCGTATAAATTTGGGAAAATAAATTTACCTTTACTGATTGGCTGATTTGTTAAAAGTGCCGTTTTTGCTTCGCTTGGAGAGAATAAAATTTTCATTTTTAATCCTTAAATTTTTAAATAATCATACCAAAAACTAAATAAAAATCAGAATTTGCCGATATTGTGCAAAGTTGGAACTTTATTTGCTATGCAGTGAGTTGCAATAATTTACCATTTATAGGAATAAACGATGAGAATGACGGGTCAGCTTCAAAATTTTAACAACATGTATAATTATCAAAGAAATATGAGTGCTTTAAATAAGTTAACTTCAAGACTTTCTAGTGGTTTAAAAATAGATAACTCTTATGATGATAGTACTATTTATAATGATGGAATGAGACTTGATTATGAGACCTCAACTTTAAAACAAATTCAAACAGTTACTTCCAAGGCTAGGAATTTTTCTATTAACTCAGACAATACATTGAGTGAAATCAAAAAACAGCTTGAGCAATTTAAAGTTAAGCTAACTCAAGCAGCAAACCAGGTGCATTCTGAAACTTCTAGGATGGCGCTGGCAAATGACTTGCAAGGCATTAAAAATCATCTTGTAAATTTAGCAAATACTTCGATAAATGGGCAGTTTTTATTTTCTGGAACAGCTATTAATACTAAGCCGATAAATGGAAATACAAACGAGTATTTTGGAAATTCTCAGAAAATGAATGTTGTTGGTGGAGCGGGTATAAATTTGCCTTATAATGTCGATGGAAAAGAGCTATTTATGGGGCGCGATAAGGATTATAGTAAAAAAATATCGACAAATACGCATTTAAAGGACAATAGTCTTGCCGATAGAAATAAAAAGGTTTATATAAACGAAGAGCATAAGATGAAAAATTTGATTGGATTTGACTATGTGAAAGATCAAAAAAAAATCCAAGATAGTGATTTTGGCGGTTCAACGGCTAAAAAATTTCAAGATACGACGTTTTTCTTGCAGGGTAAAAAGCCTGATGGAACGTCATTTACTAGCAAATTCAAGATGACTCACGATGCGTCGATGAAGGATTTGTTAGAAAAAATTGGCGAAGAATACGGAAATACGCAGACAAACAAAGTTGTTGAAGTTACGATAAATAACGAGGGTCAGATAAATGTTAGGAATTTGACAAAAGGTAATCAGGTTATTGATTTTCATATGGTCGGCGTTACAAAAAAAATTCAGTCCGCAAATCCGATAAACAATGGCGAAGTTGATGCTGCTTCGAATGCGTTTAACGGCGTAACATCTTTGAAAGATTTGCAAAATTTAGTCAAAGATGCAAACGGAAATATCAAAGATGATTACGTTGTTACGGAGTTTGTAAAGAGTAATTATACGGATATAGACGGTAAAAAAACTGATGCGTTTGATTTTGATAAGGTAAAATTTAAAAATGACGGTAGGCACGTAACTGGAACCGTTTCGCAAGTTTCGCGCGTAACTGGTGAATACGCAACCGATAACACCAAAATAAGCGAGGTTGTTGGAACAAAAGAGCAATACAAAAATGCTCTTGGAGAGATTGATTCTGATAAAACATATAAATTAGAAGGTCAAGAGATAAAGATGAAAATAAAATCAAAATCTGGTTTTACTTATGATGTTTCTATTAAGTTTGGTCCTGCTACTCCGCCTGAGACTTCAGGTAAAGCTCAGCTTAAGATTACTGGTGGAAACGGTGGGGCTGTGAATTACTCTGGTCCAGTTTGGGATGCCTCTTATGATGATACCATTACACCTCCTGTATCAAGAGGTATTGAAACAAAATCAAAAGATATGACTTTTAAGCAGCTTAACGACATTGTAGCTATGGTTGCAAGCGATAATGTTCCAGCTGGTGCTGGTGGAGATACTCAAGAAGATTTTAAAAAATTTAAAAACGCATTGGAAACAACAAAGGGTAGTGTTGAAGCAAATATGGATCATCGCGGTCGCATAAAAGTAACAGATAGGCAAAATACGAATACACCTATTGAAGTAACGGCTTATGATGGAGTAAATTCAGACAAATTCAATGGTGATAGAAATAATCAAGGCACTGGGTCGGTATTTAACTTTTCGGCAAACAATGCCGTTGAGATTGATTCACCAAGCGTTGATATGTTTTCAGATTTGGACGCAATGATAAAGGCTGTTAAACTCGGCCAATATAGAGCCGATAGTGAAACATCTGATCCTAGAAATCCAGGCATACAAGGCGCTCTTGAAAGAATAGATCATATAGCCGATCACATCAGTAAAATTCACACAACAATGGGAGCGATTTCAAATAATTTAAAAGAAACAAACGAGCGTGCGAGTATAATGGAAGTGAATGTAAAAAGCGTAAAATCGGAAATAGTCGATGCTGATTACGGTAAAACTTATATGCAAATGATGCAAAAAACCATGAGCTATCAGGCTATGTTGCAATCAGTTGCTAAAATCAATCAGCTTAGCCTTTTAAACTATATGTAGGAAAAATTGGCTATAATTAGGCTTTTTTAATAAAGGATAAAATATTTTACGAGAGTCTATTTTAGTAGTTAGTATTGGTATTTTTTTGTTTTTTGGAGTGGCTACGATCGCTCCAAATGCCGATTTTGTCGGTAGTTTTGGTAAAATTCTAGGAGATGGTAACTTTTGGCTTTTTGGCTTTTTAGGTTACGCTTATCCGTTTGGTCTTATTTTCGTGGCTTATTATTTTTACAAATATTTTAAAAAGCCAACTTGGGAATTTGCCCAAATTTCTTTCGGGATTATTCTGCTTTTTTTTGCTATTTTATTATTTCAAGCTAATGCTTCGATGCAATATGGTGGATTGATTGGAAATAGTGGTATTAGCGCATTAAAAGATTTGATAGGCGTTATAGGAACATGGTTTTTTATAGTTGTGCTTTTTATCGTTAGTTTCGGTCTTGTAGCTCAAGAGCGCATAGATATTATCATTAAAAAAGCCTTTGTCGAGCCAAATTTAAAGCAAGCACGCCAGGATACTCAAAAAGAAAATTTGCAAAAAGCGGACGTGGAAATAAAATCTAAAATTTCTCCAAAAAGTCCTATTGATGAAGAAATTCAAATTGCAAACCTAGAAGAAATTAGGTCTGATGTCGATTTAAATGAGACAAAAGATGTGAAATTTATCGTTGAAGAAGTTCAGCCAAAATTTAAAATTCAAGAAAACCAAGATAGCCAAGAAGCTCAAGACGACTTTGAAGCTTTGAAAAAAATAGATATTAAAAAGCAAGACGTAACGCCAAAGATAAATAAAGTCGAAATTTTAAACGAAGTGGCTGAAAATAAAAAATTACTCGAAGAGATAGAGCAGGGCAGGGTTGAGAAGCCAAAGGGTTTTGAGTTGCCATCGCTTGATTTTTTGGCAAATCCTCCAAAGCGCTTGAGCTTTGTAAATGAAGAAGAGATAGACCGAAAAATTTCGGATTTGCTTGATAAGTTAAGGAAATTTAAAATAGACGGCGATGTTGTGAGAACATACACGGGGCCGATAGTTACGACGTTTGAATTTCGTCCGGCACCGCATATTAAGGTAAGTAAAATTTTAACATTACAAGATGATTTGGCTATGGCTTTGCGTGCGCAAACGATTAGAATTCAAGCACCAATTCCAGGCAAAGATGTAGTTGGAATAGAAGTCCCTAATCAAAATTTAGAAACGATTTATTTAAAGGAAATTTTAGAAAGCGAGATTTATAAAAACGCTTCCAGTCCGCTTACTATGGCGCTTGGTAAGGATATTGTTGGAGCGCCTTTTATAACCGATTTGAAAAAATTACCACATCTTCTTATAGCCGGAACAACTGGATCTGGTAAGAGTGTGGGCATAAATGCTATGCTTTTAAGCTTGCTTTATAGAAATTCACCTAAGACTTTGCGGCTCATGATGATTGACCCAAAGATGCTTGAATTTAGCATATATAATGACATTCCTCACCTTTTAACGCCCGTTATTACGCAGGCAAAGCAAGCTATCACCGCGCTTTCTAATATGGTTGCAGAGATGGAGCGCAGATATGCCATAATGAGCCACGCTCGTGTCAAAAATATAGAAAGTTATAATGAAAAAATGAAATCCGAAGGTGGCGAGCAGTTTCCTTACATCGTTGTTATTATCGATGAATTAGCCGATCTTATGATGACTAGTGGCAAAGACGTGGAGCTTTATATAGGCCGCCTGGCGCAGATGGCAAGAGCTAGTGGCATACATCTTATCGTTGCCACTCAGCGTCCAAGCGTAGATGTCGTAACGGGATTGATAAAAGCAAATTTGCCAAGTCGGATTAGCTACCGCGTGGGTCAGCGTATAGATAGTAAGGTGATACTTGACCAAATGGGCGCAGAAAGCCTGCTAGGGCGTGGCGATATGCTTTTTACGCCTCCTGGGAGCCCTGGCGTTATAAGGCTTCACGCACCGTTTGCAAGTGAGCAAGAGATAGAAAATATAGTTGAGTTTTTAAAAGCCCAACAAGAAGTCGTTTATGATGAGAGATTTTTAGCAGAAGATAGTGGTAGCGCGAGTGGCGCTTCGGTAGGATTAAATACAGGAGAGCTAGACGAACTATACGAAGAGGCTAAGGAGATTATACTAAGCGAGCAAAAAACGTCGATTAGCTATCTGCAACGTCGCCTAAAAATAGGCTACAACAGAGCCGCGACGATAATAGAGCAAATGGAGCAAATGGGCGTGCTAAGCCCAATGAACGCAAAAGGGCAGCGGGATATTTTGTAAATTTGGCCTTGAACCTAAGACTAAATTTGATGTTTTACATACCAAAGCCGTTTTGTAGCGATTTTGGTTTTAGATCGTTAAGTCTTTTTCTTGGTCGGTCTGTTTTTCTTTTTATCTCGGCTTGTCCGCCCGCTATTTTTTCTACTGGGTTGAGTAGTCATTCGCATATATCTATATTTCAACTTTCAAGTATTATTTCTAAGTAGTCAAGTATGGCATTTGTTGTGTTTGCCGTATCTTCGATTTCCTCTAGTGATTGTAGCAATTTTTGTAACTCTTAATTTTTGTTCAGGTATCGTCCGTATAGTTTTTGTATTTCGCTAAGTATCTCTTGTTTTGACATTTGTTTTTCCTTTTAAATTTTTAAAGCCTTTTTCAAGGCTTAAGGTTAGCTTTTAAGCGACTACATTAGTCGTTGCTAACGCATAGTATCGGTTAGATCTTGGTCTAAAATTAGAACCTTTACCGCTCCTTTAGCATCGCTACCGTCATCATAACGTATAGACCAAGCACTGATAGTTTCATCTGCATTTCTAGTGTCGTAGTATAATGTAGTCGTGCGAATAGTATATTCTTCTTTTGTATTTTTGAACGCTTTGGATTATATACGGTAAAATCTATTATACTTATAACCTCTTTTTTAGTCGGCAAACTCCAACCCGAATAGCTCGCAAAGTGTAAATTTTTACAATACTTTTTAGCATCTATCTATTCTAGCTTTGGCTTATTGGCATTATTGCCATATTAGAGTTTGTCAAATATCTTATCCTCGCAGACTGCGACTTGCCTAGCATAGTCTCTAACAGTCCGCCCCTAACATTCCTGCTGCATTTAGGTATATCAGACTTGTCGTTATTAAATTAAAATTTTTATCATATTTTTTCCTTAATATTATTTTGTGTAATAGGCATAAGTAAATCTCTTACGCAACGAATAGAGTCTTTGTATGAAGTGCCTAAGTATTGTCCTTTATATTGACTGTATAGTAAGTCATACCTTCTCCAGGCGAGCTAAAATTTCTATATTTTTCATTCTCCAAATCTGAATATGCCGCGTAGTTTAGCTTTTCGCAATAGTCTATGGCGTTTTTAAGACTTGCTCTAACAGAAGCATTTCCTCTTATAAGTCTAAAATTAGGATCAAGCACTACGCCCAATTTACCTTGATACGCTTGAAAGGTTTTACTTAAGCCCTCTTGTTTAAATTTTGCCAGCTGTGAGGTCTTTTGATCTTCTTTGAGTCTTTTGCATCTCTTGTTCCTCACGTTCTCTTTGTTGTCTAGCAAACCCTTGTTGCTCCATTTCTTGGGCTATTTTTTGTGCCTCCTGACCCTTTGGAGTTAGTATAGTGTTTGAAAGCTTGATCTCTATTTCGGTCGCAGTATCGTCGGCTACGAAAATTTTATCTTCGCCGCATATTATGTAGTATTCGTTTGCGCCATGCGGAAGGCATACGCTTACTAAGCGGTTGCTTCGGGCTCACCATTTTCACTTCTTCGCGACAACTCAGGCAAAATCAATTCACGTTCTTGATGTTTTTATTTCAAAAATAAATTTGAAAATTTTAAAAGTAGGGTAGAATTAATCTTAAAACTAGCCTAATAAATGATTTTTTAGATATAATATTAAATTATTAAAATTTTAAGGTCAAAAATGCATTTTGTAAAGGTTTTAGGATCTGGTGGAACTAAAAATCAAAGCTCTGGTATGACGTCGTTTCAAGTTAGTGAAAATATCATAATTGATGCTGGAAATATACTAAAAATGTTAGGCGATGACGCGGTTTATATAGATCATATTTTTCTTACTCACGCTCATCTTGATCATACGGCGGATTTGCCATTTTTGCTTGACGCATTTTTTGGAAAGCGCGAAAATCCCGTAACTATTTACGCATCAGCCCAAACAATTGACATTGTAAAAAAATATATATTTAACAACAAAACTTGGCCAGATTTTACCAAAATATCTATGCCAAATGGCAAACCTGCGCTTATTTATCGTGAAATTTCAACAAATCAAAGCATAAAAATACAACATTTTACGATTAAGCCAATACTTGCTCATCATACAGATGGTTCGTTTGGTTTTCAAGTTACAAAAGATGATGTAAGTTACGTAATAAGCGGCGACACATACATAAATCAAAATTTAATAGATCTAATCAACAATGACAAAAGTATAAAAACTCTCATTATAGAGTGCTCTTTTCCTGATAGCTTACAAGAGCTTGCTAAAAGTAGCAAACATCTCACTCCAGGCCTTATAAAATCCTTATTCGATGGTTTAAAAACAGACATAAATGTATTTTACTACCATCTTAAAATGACTTATTTTGATGAGATTAAAAGCGACTTGATAAAACATAAAATTTTTAATTGTAATGATAAAATTTTGCGTGATGGCGATGTTGTTTATACAGACTCGCAAAAGTCTAAATCAAGCGACTTGGACGAAGCAAAATTTGAGAAAATGCTTGATATTAACCTAGAATTAGCCGATGAACAAAATTTAGACATAATGCTTCAAAAAATCTTAACTTATACAAGAGAGCTAACCCACAGCGATGGCGGATCGCTTTATCTAATCTCAAAAGATAAGAAATTTCTTGATTTTAAGGTTATACAAAACGACTCGCTTGGCATAAATTTAATCGAAAATCCGCACAATAAGTTGTTTGATTCTATGCCGCTTTATTTAGAAGATGGAAGCGAAAATCACACTCGCGTGGCAGTTATTTCAGCTTTGCAAAATAAAGTCATAAATATTTGCGATATTTATAAATCAAAAGAGTATGATTTTAATGGTGCTAAAAATTTCGATGAGCACAGCGGTTATGAGACTAAATCTATGCTAGTCTTTCCGTTGATAAATCATGAAGAAGAGGTTATAGGCGTGATTCAGCTCATTAACAAATTTCTGCACGCCGATCACCCGATTTGTTACAACAAAACAGACGAAAAAATAGCTAAAATTTTCTCAGCCCAAGCTGGAATGGTGCTTACAAATACGCAATTAATACTAAATTTGGAAGAATTTTTAGATGCATTTGTATCAACTATCGCAAGTGCGATTGATGCAAAGTCAAAACACACGATAAATCACATAACCAAAATTTCAAAACTAGCTCCAATGATTGCAAAATCGATCAATAGCGATAACAGCGTGTACCAAGACGTAAATTTTACTCAAAATGAGATAAATGAGATCGAGCTCGCTGCAAAACTGCACGATATTGGAAAAATTTCTATGCCAGAAACGGTAATGGATAAGGCAACGAAGTTGCATCGCATAATGGACGGTATCGAGCTTGTCAAGCATAGGATAGAAATTTTAAAGCGTGATACTGAAATAGCGTATCTAAAAGGTGAGAGCACGGTTGAGGAATTTAACGCCCATATAACGCTTTTAAAAAGCGAATTTGAGTTTATTAAACGTGTAAATAAGGGCTCTGAATTTATGCGAAGTGAGGATATTGAAAAAATTAATTTAATGTCAAAATATATATATACAATCGATGGAGAGCAAAGGCATTTGCTTTCTGATGTCGAGCGTTATAATTTATTAATCGAAAAAGGCACGCTTACACAAGAAGAGAAGGACATAATGAATTCTCACGCCCAACTTACCCTTGATATGTTAAAAATGCTACCTTTTCCGAAAAAATATCAAAATGTTTTCCATATAGCTGTAAATCACCACGAAAAGCTAAATGGAAAGGGTTATCCGCGCGGACTTAGCGCAGATGAGCTAACGACTAGCGATAGGATTATGATACTATCTGATATTTTTGAGGCACTTACTTCGCATTCGCGTCCGTATAAAGGCGCAATGAAGCTTTCAGAGGCATTTAATATCCTAAATTCTATGGCTGATCGCGGTGAGATAGATAAGAAAATGCTTGAATTTTTTAAAACCAGCCAAGCATTGAAAGATTATATGCGCCAAGAGCTGTTTGCTGATCAAATCGATGAGTTTAAATGAGTAAAAAGCTAAAAAAATTTTTAGTTTATTTATCTTCTTCTCTTTTAGTGGTATTTGCAATGTCTGGAATTTATGTTTTTTATCCAACTTTTCTTGAAAGTATAGATGGATATTTTAAAGATGCGCTTTTTAACGTTAGGGGCGAACGAGAAAACAGCGGAAATATTGTAATAGTCGATATTGATGAGACTTCGATTAGCGAGCTTGGACAGTGGCCTTGGAGCAGAGATAAGATCGCTAGGATAGTTGAGAATTTAAATTCTGCAAATGCCGCGATTGTCGGTTTTGATGTTTTGTTTTCAGAACCAGACGAGCACTCTCCGAGCGTTGTTTTTAAAAAATTTAATTTACCAGTCCAAATTGATTTAAATTACGATGAAATTTTTGCTAAAAGCTTGGAAAAAATGCCTTGTGTGCTTGGTTATCAATTTCAATTTGGCAGTAATTCGTTGTCAAAAAATTTAGAACCCCAAAGTGGTGCGGTTTTTATTGAGCGCGGCAGAAACGATCAAAATAGCAAATTTCTTATAAAAGCAAATGGTGTGATTTCAAATTTGGAGCTTTTGCAAAATTCAGCCTTTTCTAGCGGTTTTTTTAATAATATCCCAGACGAATCAGGAGTGATAAGATCTGTCCCACTAGTGATTTCGTATAATGACGCACTTTTTTCATCGCTTGCTCTTGAAATAATCAGAATCGTAAGTGGTAGCAAAAAATTTCAAGTCATCTATTCACAAAATGGAATAGATGGCATTTTGCTTGACAATGGAACTTTTATACCAACTGACAAATTTGGCAAAATTTTTGTGAATTTTCGTGGAAAACAAGGAAATTTTAAATATCTTTCGGCCGAAAAAATTTACAACAACGATTTTGATAAATCGCAAGTTGAAGATAAAATTATCTTGATTGGTGCGTCGGCAACAGGGCTTTTAGATATGCGATCAACCCCATTTGACGCAATTTTTCCAGGTGTTGAGGTGCATGCAAATGTTATAGATAATATATTGCAAAATGATTTTATCTCAAAACCGTCGTGGATAGATGGTGTAAATTTGAGCGTAATTTTTCTGTTCGCGCTTGTTGTGTCGTTTTTTAGTCTTGCTCCGTTTTGGTTGCGTCCATTTCTTGCTGTGGGACTTTTGGTTGGTTATATTTTTTGCACGTATGTTTGCCTTTTTAGCTTTCAAATAATACTAAACATAGTCTTTGCGCCACTTACGATTGCGTTTAGTTTTGTTATAACAACACTGCTCGATTATTTTTACAGCGTAAAAAAAGAGATAATGCTAAGGTCGAAATTTGCTAAAAAAGTGTCGCAAAATGTTATGAACGATCTGTTAAATTCCAATAGTGAAAATTTTAAAGCCACTCAGCGCGAAGTTAGTGTATTTTTTAGCGACATCAGAAATTTTACAACCATTACGGAAAAAATGAATGATTCTCAAAAACTTATACAATACTTAAACAGCTATCTTGAACCTATGAGTAATGCGATAATGGCCTATAATGGCACGATAGATAAATATATCGGAGATGCGATTATGGCTTACTGGAACGCACCGCTTGAAGTTAAAAATCACGCTGATTTGGCGGTTAAAGCCGCACTTGCACAGATTAAAAAGCTAGATGAGCTAAATAAAAATTTTGAGATTGATGGTTTGGCGCGCATTAAAATTGGCATAGGAATAAATACTGGTAGTGCTATTGTTGGCGAGGTTGGAAGTAGTGCTAGAAGCGATTATACTATTATTGGTGATACGGTCAATCTTGGATCTAGACTTGAAGAGATTAGTAAAATTTATGGAACGATAATTAATATTTCAGATTTTACTAAGCAAAATCTGAAAGAAAATTACTCGTTTAGATTTGTGGATAATGTAAAAATTCGTGGTAAAAATAGCATCATAAAAGTTTGGGAAGTGATTTGTAATGGTGAGCCAAATTTAGACATAAAAAGCGAACTTGAAAATTACGAAAACGCATTAAAACTATACAATAGCGCAGATTTTAAAGGTGCAAAATCAGCCTTTGAAATGCTAATAAAAAATAGTTTTTTAGACAAAAGGCTTTATCAAATTTACTTGCAAAAATGCCTTCAAAACATATAATAAATATTTGTTTTAATTGTATATTTATCGTATGAATACATATCTTGGTTTGAGCTTACTTTGCTAAATTTGTAGCTTAAACCAACCAGCAAACTATCGTTTATAGAATACATCAAGCTGGTATCAAAGCCCTTTTTATTATTGTTTCGTTTTGTTAAATATAAAAAATTATCTTTGGCTTTGTATTTTTCCTCGCCATACTCAAAACCACTTATAAGTATTGTATTTTTAAAAATTGCATAAGTGTTTTGCAGCCTAATCGTTGCAAAATCATAATCAACATTTGGATTTCTTTTGCCATTTATTTTACGTTCGTAGCCAAAGCCAAATTTGAGCGTATTTGTGCCAAAAATTTGTGAATAATAATTAAGCAAATTTTCAAACGTAACTCCCCTGGCATTTTTATAAGAATCTTCATTTTTTACAAAATCTCTACGTAAAAAACGAAGTTGTAATCTGTTTGAAAATTTGTCGTTAGGCTTAAAATCGACACTTGGAACAACTGAATAATTTTTCATATATCCCATCTCATCAAGCCAGACATAACCAAATTCGCCATCAAAAGAAAGCTTTAAATTATCTGTTTTGTAAGAAATTCCTGTGCCAAAAAGGCTGACGGCTAAATTTTTGCTATCTAAATTCTTGTAATTTTGCATAAATCCAACAAATTTGCTTTGCAAAGCAAATTTATCATCAAATTTGTTTGTGTATTCAAGCGAGGCGACATATTCTGCTATATGATCGGATTTTTTTGGTTCGTTTGCGGATTTAAATGAACCCCATTGAAAATACCTGCTATCTGATGTATTTTTAGAATTTGAATCGTATAAATACCCAAACGATACAAGCCCTTTGAAATTTTTATCATTTTTGTTGAGTTTTGTCAATAATTCATTTATTTTATATTGAATTATTGACATAGTATCGTTTGGTAAATTTTCGTTTTTAAGTACATCGTTATAAAGCACGATTGCCTGTTTGT
Source organism: Campylobacter sp. (assembly GCA_052170535.1). Lineage (GTDB taxonomy): Bacteria > Campylobacterota > Campylobacteria > Campylobacterales > Campylobacteraceae > Campylobacter_A. Next base: position 134,072 of record JBQNAH010000001.1, read on the forward strand.
ATTTGCCTTGTTTTGCGAGTGTTTGAGCGATTTCGAGTTTTACACGATCGTTGTTTGGATCTTGCATAAATATAAAATCATACGCCAAAAGAGCTTCATCGTATTTTCCGATTTCATAAGCACTTCTGCCCAGCATAAATGCCTTTTGCTTATCCATTTTTGTAGTTTGTAAATGCTTTTTTAAATTTTCATAACTTTGTTTAAAAAAGCCATTATTAAATTCATCAATAGCCATTAAATAAGTTTCATTTGCGCTTAAAGTGCAAATAAGTAAATTTAAAGCCGTAATTGATGTTAAAAATTTCATCAATTACGCCTTGGTGCATCAAAATTTCCTGTCGCCTTATCTGTGTCAACTGTGGTTTCAACACTTCCTTTTACTCTATCTACGCTATTTTCAGTACCGATAAAATCGCCTTTTATTGTGGTGCCTCTGCCTGATATTTCCAAACCTTTTATCCCAACAAAACCACCGGAGAAATTTTGTGATATATTTCGCTGAATTCCGTTTTGATTTGTGTAAGACATATTTAAGTTTCCGTCTTTAATAGTCGCAAATTCTTTGCCAAAGTCGATTTTGAATTTTATATTACTTCCCTGCCAATTTGTTACATCTGAGCCGTTTTCTTTTATGTTATTAATTGGACTTGCAAATTCCAACTGTGTAACGTTTGTGTTATCAATTAACTTTCTTATATATTCTTGCACTGGTGTAACGGTTGAAAAGCTAGCAACTGCATTATCTGTTGTTTTAATCGTTCCTTTCACACCATCTATATGTCTTTTGTTGCCGATAAATTTACCTTCTATTTGTGTGTTGTTTTGCGTTGTGATTTTAAAGCCAGTGTTGGTTATGTTTTGACTTGTGAAATTTTCGGTATATGTTTTGCCGTTTAGCTCAAAGCTGTAAGTTCCGCTAACTTCGGTTTTGTTGTTTATAAGCTCAAATTTGAAATTTATGCTTGAAGAATCGTTATTTGAGTTGATTTTGCCGTCAAAATTTAGCTGATTTGCCAGCATATTATCCGCATAGTTTGGTTCGTTTGGGTTAAAGTGTATCGGATCGCTAATTAGCCTTTGAATAAGCTCTCTCAATGTATTTGTAGTTTCTCTTAACACCATTTTAACAGGAGTGGTTTTCTTGTCCGAGTCAAAAGCAAGTTGTGCATCTATCTGAAAATTTGTGTATCCACGATCGGCTCTAACCACGCCTTTGTCGATGTCTTTATGTAAATTTCCAGATAGCAGATTTATGCCACCAGAATTTTCAACTTTTATCTGACCACGATCTCCGTTTAGTACCAAATTCCCATCAAATTCACCACTCATAGCTTTTGTATTGGCTAGGCTTAAAGCATAAGTTCCTTTTACGATTGCATTGTGATTTTTGTCAAAACTTATTGTTAAATCAACGTAGCCACCCTTGAAAGCACCGCTTAATCTCAGTTTCTTATCAGGTTCAGCGTTTGCTAAAATTTCAAGTTTTTGCAAGTAATTTATCCCACTTGGAAAATTTGGCATTGGTCTTACTCTTGGCTCTGGGTCGATTTTTTCTAGCAAATTTTGCTCATTTGCCTTATCTGAGATAGTTTTTATCTCGTTTGCGACATTTGTCATTTGGCTACTTTTATCGTTTAAAGCGCTCTGATTGTTTGCACTATTTGACCAATACCCCCACGAATTTTCATTATCAATTACGATATTTTGTCTAGAATTTGCCTCTAAATTTGATGAATTTTGCACTTGGTTTTCATCTGTTTTGGCTAAATTTTGAGATTTGACCGTTATATTTGTTTGCTCTGGTTGGCTTGTCGTTTGCGTTTGGTTTGTTTGAAAGTTAAGATTTTCATTACTAAAATCTTTGCTGTCTAGCCCAATATCCTTAGCCATATTTTCCATACTTTTTTGATCTAGTTTTATTGGTTGCGAAGGCACATTATTTATGAAAGTTTTTATCATTTCGCCTTGTTTGACAGATACAAAAGTGCCACCTGAAAATATTATTATTTCACCTTTTGTGCAGGCGATAGTGTCCGAATTTCCCAAAAATTCTGTCCCACGAATTCCAATAGATGCAGTTTTGGTTTTTAGCTTAAATTTATCTGGATTGATCTTGCCGATTTTCCCACTAATGGCGTGAAAAGCACCTTTTATAACGTTTGTTTGAAATTTTACTTCATTATCATTATAAATATATTCTTCGATATTTATAAGCGATTCTTTGCCGATTGTTATGATTGTTTGATCGCTAAACGTTATCTTTGCTTTTGAATTTTTGCCAGTTTTGATGACGTCTAAACTTAATATATCATCGTTTTCTTTGGCTTTTACGCTTTTGCCGTCTCTTAAAATATCAACATCGCCATCAACTAATGTCAAAGAGCCAACGCTTGAGAATACAAATGTAAAAATGGTAGTTAAAAGAAAAATTTTTCGCATCTTTTATCCTTTCTTTAGTGTATGTGAAATTTACTGATTTTATCAAAGTTGATATTAAACTGCTATAAATTCTAGTAAGCTTTTTTAAAAAAATCTTGAATTTAAGACCTTTTGTTGGTATAATTGCTACCAAAATTTGCATAAAATGAACAGTTAAAGAGATATTAATGGATTATTTATCGATTATAAAAGATGTCGAGAAAATAGAACGACAAGTTGAAGCCATAGAAAGCATACCTCTTCAAGAAGAGAGCGTAAAGATGACAGTTGGTGAGTTTAATGCGATTTTAGATTCTGTAAAAAAGTATGATATTTTTGAAAATAAAGACAGCGCTTACTTTGCACAAGTTTTTGATAATGATGAGTATTACTCAAATATAAGTATTTATTTGGATCAAATTATTAGGCGAATTTCTATTAAAACCGAGCAAAAAGGCGTGAGCTTGCAGGTTAGTAAAAATATGCAAATTTCAGCTCATAATATACGTTCAATTATGCAACTTTTAACATTTGAATATGGAAATTTGTTAAAAATAGATTCAAAAAAATGGATTCAAAAATACAGCAAAGACAGAGATTTTATTAGGTCAATTTTAATAAATTTAAACAAACTTGACAAGAAAATCAACCAAATTTTGTCCGCCCAGGCGCAGATTATAGCAAATGTAGTTTTGGGCGAATTTAAAATACTTTATAAATTTTTTCTTTACAGTATCAAAACAGCTAAAATGCGTCAAGACGAACTTTTGCTGGTTGAAATTGCTGGAATGACGGATAGGATTATATCTATGATAATGCCTGTTTTTAGCGAAAAGAGCCTTAAAACAGAAGAGATGATATATCATTACTTGACTTATGAGTTAAAAGAATTGAAAGTCGATTCAATTGGTGGAAATTTGTCATAATAGTTAATGGTTTAAAAACGACAAAATTTTATCTGTGATCTTTTTGGCTCCATTTTGATTTATCTGATTTTTTAGCCCATTTGAAATTTCTTTTAAATTTATCTCGTTTATTATCTTTTCAACTTCATTTTCATCGATATTATCACCATTTTGGAAGCAAAATTTTGCTAAATTTTTATCAACTAGAAATTTAGCGTTAAAAACCTGATGATTTGCCGCTGCATAAGGATACGGGATAAAAATACTTGGTAGACAATTTGCTACCAGCTCCCACAGCGTGCTAGCTCCGGCTCTACTGATTGCTAAGTCAGCACCTTGCATTTTTAGCTCGATTTCATTGCTAAAATCAAATAGATCCAAATTTGAAATTCCAATCTTTTTGTATTCGTTTTGTAGATTTTTGAGCTCATTTTTTCCGCATTGATGCACAATTTTAATATTTTTGGTTGCCAAAATCGGTGCTATTTTGAGTGCTAATGCGTTTATAGATCGCGCACCTTGCGAGCCACCCAGAAAAATTATCGTTTTAAGCTCATTTCTAATCCGTGCTGTTTGAAAGAATTTTGCAGCTACCGGATAGTCATAAAATGGGCTAAAATACGAGCTAAAAAAGCCTTTTGCGAATGGTTTTAAAATTTTATTTAATTTTCCGATAACGGCATTTTGCTCGTGTATAAAAAGTGGCAATCGGCAGATTAACGCTGCAAATGAAGCTGGAGCACCGCTGTATCCGCCAACGCTAATGACGGCTTTTGCATTATGTTTTTTAAAAATTTGACGGCATTTAAAGCAAAGAAAGATGATATTTGTGAGCGAAATAAGCTTTGCAAAGCCTTTTTTATTGACCACGCCGCGGCTTGGTAAAAAGACCTTATGGCTAAATTTTTCATCATTTTCAAACCATTTTTTGTCTTGTCCGTTTGTTGAACCAATAAACATAATTTGCTCGCCACGTTTTGAAAATTCTTCACTTAAAGATTTGGCTATCGCCAAATGTCCGCCAGTTCCGCCACCGCTTATTACTATCATTAATTATTCCTTAAAGTTTTGCTCGTTTGCTAATCATAAGCACCATTCCAATCCCGATGCAAAGCGATAAAATGGAGCTTCCGCCATAGCTTAGAAATGGCACGGCAATGCCCTTAATTGGCGTTATAGATGTGATTCCGTAGCTATTCATAAGAAATGAAAAAGATATGACAAGTCCTATGCCAAGCGCAAAGAGGTGATTGACTTTGTTTTCACTTCTGGCTGAAATTTTAAAAATTCTATAAATCAAAAATATAATTAGTGATGTTATAAATAAAATTCCCAAAACCCCGACTTCTTCGGCTATCCCAGCTAAAACAAAATCCGTATGCACTTCGCTTAAAAAGCCAAGTTTAAACGTACCTGCGCCAAGCCCTTCGCCAAAAAAGCCGCCATGTTTGATTGCGTTAAGTGAGTGCGAAATTTGATATGGTTCTGGTGCGTCAGATACCCTTAAAACATCAGCCATACCATCTGGCAAAATCGATAAAACCATATTTTGTATAGTTCCCCACCAGGATTTTATACGCAAAATTCTATGCTCTGAGGTTGCTATTGCGACGATTGCTAACAAGATAGCACATATCGTGCCTATGCCAAAAAGACGCATACTAGTCCCTGCAAAAAGTGCCATCATTATGAGCGTTAAGGCTAAAACCACGACTTGTCCTAAGTCGTTTTGAAGTACGGCGATGAGATAAACAACTATCCCAAAAAGAAAAAAATACGGCATTAAAAGCTTAAATTCTTTTTTTAAACTCTTTTCGCTATCGTCGATTTTTCTTGCAAAACTCCACGCCAGAAAATAAACAAAGCCGATTTTGAAAAATTCGACCGGAGCTATCGAAAACAAAGGCAACTTTATCCAGCGTTTTGCACCACCCGTTTCGGTTACTAGCCAGCTTGGTAAAGCGTGCATAAAACCCATTACAAACGCGCAAATGAAAAATAATCCAAATCCAAGATAGACCATTGCTTTGTCTGGATTGAGCTTTGAAATTCCCCACATTAAAAATATGCCCAAAACACCAACTATAAACTGACGAATAAAAAAGTGATATGTATTGTATTCAAAAGAAACTACTGTAAAAACAGTAAGCGAGAAAGAAAAAATAATGCTAATTGTAATAAGCGATACACAAATATAAAATACTGTCTTATCTACTTGCACTTTTTTCCTTGTTTGAAATTTTAAGTGGCGATTTTACTTAAAAATGGCTTTAAAAATTGTTAATGATGATTTTTAAGCTTGATTTGTTTTTTTTTTTTGATAATATCCAATATTAAAAAAGGCTCGAAGAATTGATTTCGTTTCTCGTTGTGGTTTTCGTTTTAGCTTGGATTATAAAATTTTTTAGTTTTCGTGTTTTTAAAATTATCATTATTGCAGGCATTATATTTATGATTTTAAATTTTATCATTAGCCGTTTTAATGATTTTATAAACAGATGCAGAAGTGATTACGACGAAAACATAAACGTATATAGCATTTCTGATAAATACGACCTAAAAAGCAAAGGTAATAAAAAAGATCAAATTTTATCTTACAATTTTAACTACGCGGATAATAATTTGACTAAATTTGGGAGCGGACAAAGGTGCAAAAACACAAATTATGTAACTGACAATTTATCAATAAGTTGCCCTTTTGAATAAATTTAATGAAAATTTATTCAAAAAAGATAAAGCTACAATATATCATTACAGAGCTGGACTTTTTGGATCTGGATATTTTGGCGATAAGGACGGAGAATTTTTTCAAATTTTCCCAGTTACGGCGCTAAAAAATGATGATAAAACAACAGAAAAACAATCTTTTTTGATTACGGATAAAAATAGTAGCGAAAAAATAAAAATAAACTTAAACACATATTATGATAAATATGGTGGCGATAAAATTTTATTGCGCGGATTTGCCGAGAAAAATTCGCAACATATCATCTGTTACGACGCGGTTTATAGCGCCAAAACCCCAGGAGTTATCCAAATGGTGTTATATTATCAAAAAGGTAAAAAATTATTTAAAAAAGATATTAAATTTAAAAAAGCAGGAGTGAAAAATGCAAGCATTGATTAGATTGATTAGTTGGTTTATGATGTTGCGCGAGGAGTATCCGTATATATTTTGGATTTTAGTTGCGCTGGCTTGTTTGACATCGTTTTATATTCTTTACTTAATTTTAAGGCGGAGTTTTTGGATTACGCGCTTTTATATGTGGTTGCCTTTTGTGGGTGGTATAGCAAAGGCTAGCAAAATGACATTTCACGATACGAAGTGGTTTGATGGCGAGAAATGGGTAGCCAGAAAATTTTATGATTTTTACAAATTTTACGACAGAGATGAGTATATTTACGCCAAATCTAAAAACTATTTAAGCAAAGTTGATGAGCTGGATAGAAATCCAATCGGAGTTGGAATTTCGTTGGTTCTTTTTATGTTGTTGATTTTTGAAGGCTTTACGTTTGCGTATATTTTGGCTGGCTATATCGTGCTAGATGCGAGCGAATTTGTTCAAACGATTGCAGGAGCTGGTATAGCGTTTGTTTTATCAGTTATTTTAATGCTTTTAACGCATATGATGGGATCGCAAATGTATGAAAATTCTGTTAAAAGTAGAATTTTGCAATACTACCAAGACATAAATGATTCAAAGCCACTTCATCCAGATAATTCTATAAATTTAGAAAGAACTAAACACGACGACAAAGCGCCTATTTATCAACAAATGTTAAATAGAATAAAAGCTGGCGCAAAGGTAAAGAAAGCTTACGGCTGGATAGTAGCAGCTTCTTTAATAATCACCATTATCGTTGTTTTAGCCGCTGTTTTGAGATTACAAACACATAATAAACACATCTTAGAAGAAACAGCAGTAATACAGACAAATGTTTTTGAAAGTTCAGAAACAAGCGATGAATTTAATCAAAATCAAGCCAAAATTAATGCGAACATAATCCAAGAACTTCAAGACAGCTCGCGCCACGCTGGTTGGATTTCTTATACGATACTTGGTGTGGTATTTTTAGCTATTCAGATAATTGGAACTTACATCGGCTACAAATATGGCTTTGCTGGTAAAGAGAGCAAAAAGGCTTGGGATTATACGCATAAATTTTATACGATAGATAGTTTCCGCTCGTATTATAATGCCAAAAAGAGCTTTATTTCGCAAGTAGGACAGGAAAATTTAAGCCGTTTGCAAAGCAAAATAGCTAAAAAAGTCGCAAACGGAAAAATTTTTGATACATCAAACAAGGCAAAAGAGCTAGCACAACAATTCCACGAAAGGACATTTTTAGCCTACGTAGAAAAACAGAAAAACGAGCAAAAAGAAGCGAATATAAAGCACAATGAACGCACAAGAAGCACAAATGACACTTTGGAGGAAATGTATGATTAAATTCGCGTTATGTTTTCTTATGGCTATGGCTTTAGAAGCCTCAAGCAGTTGTTATGAAATATTTGATATAAAAGATACAAACGAGCAAAAAAATGCCGTTTTTATTTTAGTCGATGAAACGGCAAAATTTGACAATACTATAAAATCTCAAATGCTGTTTAATTTAGAGCAACTTTTAGAACCAAATACTTATTTTTACGTGGCTAAATTCTCGGCTTTTATAGACGGATTTTATAATCAGCTTGTTTTTGATATAAAAATCGAAGATAAATTAAGCGAAGATGAAGAATATCACATTTCGAAAAACAAACTCGCCAAACTTCACAAATGCTTAAAAGATCAAAAACCCTACGTGCGAACTAAGCTAATTAGTAACGTCAGCAAGCTTATTTCGCCTAAAAATACGCAAATAGCAAAATCAGAAATTTTAAACGCTTTAAAGGATTATTCAGCAGTCGTTAAAAGAAATAAAGCGAAAAATAAATTGGTGATTATAGTTTCTGATATGCTTGAAAATTCAGCCGTAACGACATTTTATGCTAAAGGCAGTTTGAGAAAAATAGATGAAATAGCGCAAATGCAAAAAGCTAGGCAAGCAGAATTAATCGGTGATTTTGGCGGGGCTAAAATTTATGTTTTAGGGGCTGGACTGATAGATAATCACAGCTATAAAAATAGCTCGGTTTTGAGAAATTTTAGTAATTTTTGGAATGAATATTTTAAGGCTTCAAATGCAAATTTGATAGAATTTGCAATGCCGACTTTAAAAGGCGCGATAGAGTTTTAAACTTAAATTTTAACAAATTTGGCTATAATCCAAGCTTTTTAAAGGATTTTCTTGCCACTTTCAAAATTGAACAAAGAACAATATACCGCCGCAACTGCACCGGCTGGGCATAATCTAATAATCGCTTCAGCCGGAACTGGAAAAACTAGCACAATAGTTGCTAGGATCGCACATCTTTTAAATTTAGGCACAAAACCTGAAAAAATTTTGCTTCTTACCTTTACAAACAAAGCTGCCGTCGAGATGATAGGACGATTAAATCGGCATTTTGATAAAAAAATAACATCTAAAATCACAGCAGGAACGTTTCATTCTGTTTCTTATTCTTTGCTTAAATTTCTTGAAAAACCAGTTGTACTAAAACAGCCCAGCGAATTAAAAACCTTATTAAAATCCCTTGTTGAAAGGCGAAAATTTAACCATTTAAGCGATGTAAAACCATACGGCGGGGCTTATCTTTACGATATTTATTCGCTTTTTCAAAATTTAGCTCTGCAACAAAATTTTTCCGATTGGATAAAAGAGCGAAATGACGAGCAAGCCGTTTATGGCGAAATTTATGAAGATATTTTAAAAGAATTTGAAGACGAAAAGGCAAAATTTGGCTATGCGGATTTTAACGATTTACTTATCAAAATGCGAAATGAATTGATAAAAGGCGCACCACTAAAATATGACGAAATTTTAGTCGATGAGTATCAAGATACAAATTCTCTCCAAGGCTCGTTAATAAACGCTTTTAAAACAAATAGTTTGTTTTGTGTAGGGGATTTTGACCAAAGCATTTACGCTTTTAACGGTGCAAATATAGAGATTATAGGCTCTTTTAAGGATAGATTTTTAGATGCGAATATATACGCGCTTAATATAAATTATCGCTCAAGTTCGAGCATTTTAGCCCTTGCAAATAAAGTTATCCAAAATAATCCTAGATTGTATGAAAAAAAATTAATTGTAGGGCGAGAAGGAAATTTTAAAAGCCCGAGATTGCTTGTTTATAATGAATTATTTGATCAATATTCAAACATAGCCGAGCTGATTTTGACGTCAAAATTTAAGAAAGAAAATATAGCCATTATTTTTCGCAATAACTCATCAGCTGACGGTCTTGAAGTCGCACTTCGCGAGCGTGGTATCGGCTCAAAACGAAAGGGCGGAGTTAGTTTTTTTGAAAGTCGCGAGATAAAGGCTATGATGGATTTGATAGGGATTTTGGTTAATCCAAAGGACATAATGGCGTTTATCCATATCTGCGAATACGCAAAAGGTGTCGGCGGTGCGGTTAGTAAGGAAATTTTTGAAATTTTAAGCAAAGTAGGGCACGGCGATATAGTTAAGGGATTTTTAAGCCCAGATGAAAATGTCGATCCATTTGGGAAAAGAGCGAAGAATTATCAATTGGGATTATTTGACGATATAGATGAGCTTGGCGAAAAATCACGGTTTGCTAAATTTAATTTTAGTGAGAATTTCTTCGCTCATCCGATCTTGAAAATGCAAAAGCTAACCGAAAATGGCGGATTATTTTTGTATGAAATTTATAATTTTTTAATGCATTCAAAGTCGCTTACAAAGCCTAGCACACTAATTGACAGCGTTAGAAATAGTAAAATTTACTCAATGATTATAAACGATTTAGCCACAAAGCGCGCCACTCAAAAAAATGGAAATATCGATGAAAATTTAAAAAAAGACGCTATTGATAGGATTATGGCTAAAACGCAAGTTTTAACTGAACTTAGCAAAAATTACGGCGATATTGATAAATTTTATAACTTTATAACGCTTGGTAGCAACGAAATGAGTAGTGGCGAGGGTGTGAATTTATTAAGCGTTCACGCTAGTAAGGGGCTGGAATTTGATTTGGTTTTTGTTGTGGATTTGGCTCAAAATCGCTTTCCAAATTTGAAGTTAATGAGTATGGGCGGAAGTCTGGAAGAAGAAAGAAGGCTTTTTTATGTCGCGGTTACAAGAGCCAAAGACGAGCTTGTTTTAAGCTACGCAAAATACGACAAAATTAAAAAAATCAACTATCATCCTAGCCAATTTTTAGTAGAAGCTGGAATGGCTAATATGGATTTTTCGTAAATTGTAGTATAATTTAAGCAAATTCAGGAGATGAAAAATGAAAATAAATTTTATAAATTTACAAGCGCAATATCAAAAATATAAAAACGAAATAGACGAGCAAATCGCCGATGTTTTAAACACTAGTGGATACATCGGTGGCAAAAAAATCGCCGAGTTTGAAGATAATTTGTCAAAATTTTGTGGCGCAAAGCACTCCATAGCTTGCAGCAACGGAACAAGTGCCATTTTTTTAGCGCTTTTAGCACTTGATATAAAAGCTGGAGATGAAGTTATAACCACTCCTTTTACGTTTTTTGCGACAGCTGAAATGATAGCTTTAGTCGGCGCAAAGCCCGTATTTGTCGATATTGATGAAAAAACTTATAACATAGATGCAAATTTAATCGAAAAAGCCATAACTTCCCGCACCAAAGCGATTATGCCAGTTTCACTTTTCGGGCAAATTTCTGATATGGATAAGATTAATCAAATTGCTTGTAAGTATAAAATAAGCGTTATAGAAGATGCGGCGCAAAGCTTTGGCGCAATGCAAAATTCAAAACGTTCCTGCTCGCTTTCAACTCTTGCCACGACTTCGTTTTTCCCTGCTAAACCGCTTGGGTGCTACGGCGATGGTGGCGCGGTATTTACAAGCAGTGATGAGTTAAATGAGAAAATCAAAACGCTTTTAAATCACGGCTCAAAGCAGCGTTATTTTCACACTAAAATAGGCATAAACGGCAGACTTGATGCAATTCAAGCAGGCGTTTTGAATATCAAACTAAAATATTTTCAAGACGAAATTTTAAAACGCCAAGAAATCGCCAAATACTACAATGAAAATTTAAAAAATGTTATCACGCCTTTTGTTGCGGATAATAATATAAGCGTTTGGGCGCAATACTGCATACGCGTAAAAAATAGAGCAAAACTTCTAAAAGCGTGCGAAAGTAAAGGAGTGCCGACTGGAATTTACTATCCGTTGCCTTTACATTTGCAAGAAGTGTTTAAAGATTTAGGTTACAAAAAAGGCGATTTGCCAGTTAGCGAAATGGTAAGCGAAGAGATAATGGCGCTTCCGATGTCTGCTTTTGTAACACGAGAAGAACAAGAATTTATAATTGAGGTTATAAACAATGCTTAAATTTGCAATCATAGGTATGGGCGTAATGGGTAAAAATCACCTAAACGCCTTGCAAAATGGCGATACTGGTGCCAAAGTCGAAGCAGTTTGTGACGTCGTGGCGCAAGATGAATTTGGTTGCGCTTTTTATAATGATTTAGACAATATGCTAGATAACGTTTCGCTAGATGCCGCAATCATCGCCACTCCGACATTTTTACACCATCAAATCGCTATGAAATGCATTCAAAAAGGGCTAAATTTACTCATAGAAAAGCCTGTGGCGATGGATTTAAAACAAGTAGACGAGATAGAATTTGCCTCAAAAAAGCTTGGCGTAAAAGTTGCGGTTGGACACGTCGAGCGTCTTAACAGCGCGGTTTTGGCTTTAAAAAACGAGCTAAAAGATAAGAAAATTTATCAGATAAATACGACTAGAATTTCGCCATTTCCAGCTAGGATAGCTGATGTGGGAGTTTTAGCCGATCTTGGCGTGCATGATATTGATTTGATTAGATTTATTTCTGAGCGCGAAATTATTGATTTTAACGCCATAAAAACGCAAAAAATCCATTCAAAATGCGAAGATGACGCTATCTTAAATTTTAAATTAAACGATGATATAACGGCTAGCTCTCACGTATCTTGGCTCTATCCATTTAGAAAAAGATCAATCGAAGTTGTGTGTGATGACGGTGTTTTTCAAGCAGATTTGATGGCTCAAGAGCTAAAATTTTACGGCAAAATGGACAATTCTTGCTTTTATCAAAAGTTATGTTTTGTCAAAAAAGGCGAAGCTTTAGTCGCCGAATTGAAAGAATTTGTTAAGTTTTTAAAAGACATGCCAAACAAAATGGCAAATTTAAACGACGGACGAGAAACTTTAAAATTTATAATCTAGCCTGCAAGCTAAAAGCTTGCAGATTTATGTCCTAAATGTCGAAAGTTTATTGTTTAGATTTTCCGTCATCGTGCTTAGATGATTTGCTGCTGTTGCGATTTCTTCGACACTTTTTGCGTTTTGAGATGAAACGTCATTAATATTTGTCATAGCTTGTATTATCTGGGTAATATTTTCACCAGTTTTAATGTAGTCATTAACTGTTTTATCAGACATTTCAATGGCTTTTGACATGCTAATCCCCATTGACACTATCTTATTTTTTGCGTCATCAGCGACCAATCTTAGCTCATCAATTTGCTTTGAATTTTCATTCATTCTCTCACTTGTGTCGTTTATGGCTTGGACGATTACATTTATCGTCGCATTGATCTCAACTAGCGAACTTTGGGTTCTTTCAGCTAGTTTTCGCACTTCATCGGCAACAACAGCAAATCCTCGTCCGTGCTCGCCGGCTCGTGCCGCCTCAATAGCTGCGTTAAGAGCGAGTAAATTTGTTTGATCAGCTACATCGCTTATAACAGACAGCACGCCTTTAACCTGCTCCGCGTCTTGACTTAGTATGGAAATTTTATTAGCTAGTTCAAGTCCTGCTTGAACGCTTGTTTGAATTCTTCCATTTAGTTCAGATATGGCTAAATTTGCCTGATTTATGCCCTTGTTTGCATCTTCCATATCTTTTTTACCATCTTTGGCCTCTTGGATCGAGCTTAAAACCTGATCTTTTATATTCGTAGCTTGCTGCGTTGTTTCATCTACTATTTTTGAAGATCTCTCGATATTTTCGCCAGTGTTAAGCGAAGTGGTTGAAAGCTCATACGCAATAGATAAATTTTCGCTTGATAAACGTTTTGCATCATTTATCAAATTTCTTATATTCTCACTAGCCGTTTTTAGTAGCCCAACCGCGCTTTTTTCGTTATCTGTTACCATCTCAACTGTTAAATTTCCAGATGAAATTTCTTTGATTTTATCTTCTAACTCAACTGGTTTTGTTCCAAGCAAGTTTTCTAAAATTTTCTGGCTAACTATTGCTAAAAGTGCGATACAGACTATAGTTGCGATAAGAAATATTAAAAACACGACTTGTAATTTAGTCAAAATTGTATTTTGATACTCAAATTCATCTCCTGTACGTTTTTCTACCATTTTGAAAAATCTATCAACCGGAGCTTTTATCTGCGCTTTGTAGTCTTGATAATCTTTACCAAAAAGAAGATTGACAGCTTCTTGTTTTTGCTGAGAATTTGCTCCCGCGTCTATTATCGACATTGCTTTGGTTTCAAGTGCGGCTAGCCCATTTGATTTGTTTTCGGCATCTTCTAATACCTTAAATTCATCGTTAGTAAAGCCATTTTGTTTCATCAAATCTTTAAAACTGATCTTTTTGCCAATTTGCGGGTTTTCTTTTAAGCCGTTTCTGATGTCAAGAATTTCTTCGTATTGTTGCTTATAGCTCTTATCGCTGGTTTGAACGTATAGCCTAACTAGCATCGTTAGATCGTCCGAACTTTGCCTAAAATCAACGGCGATTTTGTATGAATTTAGTTGTTGATTAGCAACTTTAACAAGCTGGTCTGACCCAGTTCTTATTTGCATGAAAACAAAACCTAAGGCTAATATCAAAAACATACATAAAAACATCAAAAAATATTCAAATTTTTTAGATTTAAGCACATTTTCTCCTTTTTATAAATAAATTTTTAACATTGTAAGATAAGAAATATAATAAAAAAATAAAAGAATAAAAGAATTTGTTTTTTTTTTTTTTGTAAAATCTGATTTCGTTTTACAAGAAATACTGTTTTTTAGGCTATTTCAATTTAAAATTTGAAGTGTAACTAAAAGTAACAGACAATTTTTAATTATAAATATATTAAAAAAATAAAGTAAATTTGCACCTAAGCTAAGGTGCAAATTTTTATAGTGATTTGAGGATAATTTTGCTTAAATTTTTACTAAAATTTGCCGGTTTTTCTAGATTCATTCCTTCATTTAGTTTTGCTATATCAAAAAGAAGCTCGGTAATTTCGTAAATAGCGGCTTCATTTATCAGAAGTTTTGTGAAAATTTCGTGGTCTGGATTGATTTCTAAAATCGGTTTAACCTTTGGAAAATCGCTTTGCCCCATCTGTTTTAGCATTTCTTGCATAGCAAAATCAGGATCGTTTTTATCATAAATTAAGCAAGTTGGGGACTCACTTAATCTTGAACTAAGCTTAACATCTTTAACATCATCTTTTAAAATTTCCTTCATTTTTGCGATCAATGAAGCAAATTTTGTCTCATCTATGTCCTTTTTTTCTCCGATTTCATCATCGACATCAGAATGATTAACTGGTTTTATCGGTGTTTTGTCAAATTCATTTACCATCGGCATGACGATCGTGTCTATCTCTTCGCTCATTATTAAAACCTCGATACCTTTTGCTTTAAAGCTTTCAAGAAGTGGCGAATTTTTAAGCATTGCTTCGTTGTTTCCGCTTATATAATAAATTGATTTTTGATCTGGTTTCATTGATTCTTTATACTCTTTTAGGCTAATAAAACCATCTCTTTGGCTCGATTTAAACATTACCAAATCCAAAATTTGCTCTTTATTTTCACCAAAACCGTAAAGCCCCTCTTTTAAAACCCTGCCGAAAAGCTCGTAAAATTTAGTATATTTTTCGCGATCTTTATCTTTTAATTTTGCAAGTTCGCTTAAAATCTTCTTAATGCTTTGTTCTTTAACGCTTCGCATAATCTGATTTTCCTGCAAAATTTCACGACTAACATTTAATGGTAGATCCTCAACATCGATAATTCCGCGAACAAATCGTAAATATGGTGGAAGCAATTCTTTTGCATCATCGCTTATAAAAACGCATTTTACATAAAGTTTTACACCACTTTGGTAATCAACCCTGAAAAGATCAAACGGTTGAGAACTAGGTATATAAAACAGCGTGGTGTATTCGATTTTTCCTTCTGCTTTTGTATGCATATGAGCTAATGGAGCTGTGCTGTCGTGTGAAATTTGCTTGTAAAAGTCATCATATTCGTCTTGTTTTATACTTGATTTATTTAGCTTCCAAAGTGCTTTAGCTTTGTTTATTTGAGCTTTTTTGGTTTCATATTTGCCGTCTTTTCCGTCTTCGCCAGCTACCCATTCTTCCTTATCTGCAAAAATAGGATACGCAATGTGGTTTGAATATTTCGTGATAATATTTTCAATGCGGTAAGTGTCTAAAAATTCGTCATCTTTTAAGAAAAGTGTTATGCTTGTGCCTTGATTTTCTTTTGAAATTTCCTTTATTTCGTAACTTTGCGCATCTGAACTCCACTCAAACGCTGTGTTTTCCAAAGCCTTTTTGCTCTCTACAACGATTTTGTTTGCTACCATAAAAGCCGAATAAAAGCCGACACCAAATTGTCCGATAAGTGAGCTGTCTTTTTTCGCTTCACCGCTAAGGTTGTTTAAAAAGCCTTTTGTGCCACTTCTTGCGATCGTGCCAAGATTTGTTATGAGCTCGTCCTTGCTCATTCCGATCCCATTGTCGCTGATTGTTAGGGTTTTTGCTTCTTTGTTTATTTTTATATCAATTTTTGGTTCATAACTTAGTGTTTTATATTTATCATCGGTTAAACAAAGGTAGTTTAGTTTATCTAGCGCATCTGATGCGTTTGATACAAGTTCTCGCAAGAAAATTTCCTTGTTTGAGTAAAGAGAGTGGATCATAAGATGAAGCAGCTCATTTACTTCTGTTTGAAATTCGAATTTTTCACTCATTTTTTTATCCTTAATTTTAAATTTTGGCAGATTATACCATAAAGTGCTAAATTATTTTTTAAACTTGATAGTATTTGTATCAAGTTTAAAAATTTTAGTTGCAGGTCAAAATTTATAAAATATGCATTTTAAGAAAATATGAATGTCAAAATGGTAAAAAATTAAGCCAATGTTTAGAATTTCCAAAAATGCTGTTGTTTTAGAACTAATTATAAAGGTTTTAAATTCTAAATTTTGTTCTGCAAAAGGCATAAAATTTGAAACTCAACACGAAAAAGCACTATAATTTGAAAACATCGTTTAAATGGTAATTTAAATTCTGTTAAACCCAATTAATCTATTTTATTTTTATATTTATCGATTATACTTTGCATCTTTTCTCTTGTATTTTCTAGCCATTTTTCATCATTGGTATCTACCAAATCAAGACAAACAACCTTTATATCTCCATTTTTGAAGCTAAATTTCTTAGAATTAAGCACGTTAGAGCCTATTATAACGACTGGTTGAACTTTTAAATTTAGCTTACTAGCTATTATTTTTGCTCCTCCCTTAAATGGCAAAAGCTTATTGCCACTTGACCTTGTCCCTTCTGGAAAAATCGCCAAAACACGACCATTCTGGGTTCTATCTTGTGCATCTTTGACGAGCTTTACAAGAGAATGTTTATTTTCGCGCTCGACAGCTATCATTTTTGGCAGGCTTAAAATTTTGCCTATTATTGGAATTTTACCGATTTGAGCCTTTGCAATCCAGCAAAGATTTTTTGGGTGCAATTCTTCTAAAATGACTATGTCTAGCATACTTTGGTGGTTTATGAGAATCATATTTGCTTGATTACTAAAATTTCCTTCAAGAATGAGTTTATAGCCGCCAAAAAATCTCTGAATTCTAGCCCAAATTCTTCTGATTTTGAGATTATGTGCGTTAAAAATCCACATAAAAAACACGACTAAAACAACGCTTATAACAAATTCTAACGCAAAAAATAAAGCTTTAATCCTAGAATAAATCATCTTTTTTAACCCAGCCTATCTTTCTGTCATCAAATAAAATTTTTTTAAAATCATCTCTTTGCCCTAGTATTTCAACCTTTTGTTTTTGACTCGTTGTGTAAAATATGCTTGAATTTGTTGTTGGTAAAATTTTGACATTAACATTTTGTTTAATCGTAGCGCTTCCGAAAGGATTGTAATTATAAATTCCGTAACCGCCCAGTAGTACAACTAAAAGCAGATACATAAAACTTCTTTTAAATAAAAATAAAACAAAAAATAAACCAAGTAGAACATATACGACAATATCTTTATAAATTTCAAATTTGCTTTGTTTTGGATTGAGCCCTATTTGTGTGCTAATTTCGTCATCTTCAACGACAACTGGTAGCGAAAAACTGACAAATTTCTTAGATTTTAGATTAAAATAATTAAACTCAAGCCTCTCTTTTGTTGGCTCGAAAATTGCAAAATAATACGCACTTTGTGAGTTAAATCTACCATTGATCGAATCAACGCCTTGTTTGATTATCAAGCTATCATCTATGTAAAAATCAGATATATTTGTATTTGTGGCTACGATTTCTACGACCATTATTAAATTCTTGTCATCGAATTTGCTTGTTTTGTATTTTTTAACGTCAAGTAAATCAGCGACAATGTGATTGTATTTTTTATCTGGTTTGAGATTTACAAACTTTGGCAGATTAATCACTGTGCTTTGGCTTTGAAAAAATTCTCCATTACGTCTTAAATTTAGTGTTATTTTTGGCTTTTCGATATTGGCAGAATTTGCTTCTAGATATATTTCAGCACGGTAAATTCCACTTTTGATATTTTCCCATTGCAGATTGGGATTTAGCCATTTTACGCCTTCGTCGTTGCTAATTTGTGTTTGAATATCAACAGATAAATCCTCTCCCATGTCAGCCGTGAGAATAAATTTAAAAATCTCGCCCACGTATGCTTGTTTTGGCATATTTGTTATGCTTAATTTTAACTCGGTTGGTGCAACTTGTTGATATTGAGTATCTTTTAAATTTGTATCAGGTTCGTTTGTTGGCGCGATATTTTCGAGCATGGGCCGTGGTGCATGCCTGGTAAGAACTTGCTCTTTAACGGCTTTTGGTTTGCTGTGTTGCGTTTGTGGTTTTGTAGAAATTTCTTCACTTTTTTGAGATTCGCCTGTCATATCAAACACGCTAACTTCGTTTTGTGAGAAGCCAAAAGTAGCTATAAAAATCAGTATAAATTTTCTTAACAAACAAAGCCTTTTAGTATTTTTAAGCCATCATCTGAGCCTAATATTTTTTCGCACGCGCGTTCAGGATGTGGCATTAGCCCATAAATTTTCTTATTTTTATCGCAAATTCCAGCTATCATATCAATCGATCCATTTAAATTTTCATATTCTCCGTTTTGATCGCAATATTTGAGCAAAATTTGATCGTTATCGTAGAGCTTTTTTATCGTATTTTTATCTGCGTAATAATTTCCTTCCCCATGTGCTACAGGTATATTTACAATATCATTAACGCTTAAATTTGATAAGAATTTATTATCATTCGAGATGACTTTTAGATGTTGATATTTTGAGATAAAATTTAAATTTTCATTACGCCTCATTGCGCCGTCTAGTAATTTTAACTCGGTTAACATTTGAAAACCGTTGCATATCCCAAGAATGTAACCACCGCGTTTTGCGTGAGATACGACCCACTTCATAGCAGGGCTAAATTTTGCGATCGCAGCTGTTCTAAGATAATCGCCATAGCTAAATCCGCCTGGCAAAACGACTAAATCTGCATCAAATTTATCTTGCTTGTGCCAAATAATTTGTGTTTGACAACCAAGAATATCGAATGCATATTTTGTGTCTTGCTCACAATTTGTGCCAGGAAAAAGTATGATGGCGACTTTCATTTATCGCCTTGTAAATTTATCTCATATTCTTCTATAACTGTGTTAGCTAGTAGCTCTTGACACATTTTTTCAAGAGCCATTTTTGCTTCATCTTTGGAGTTTGAATTAATATCCAGGATTATTTGTTTTCCAATCCTGACATTGCCGACATTGCTAAATCCAAGTGAATTTAGCGCACTTTCAACCGCTTTGCCTTGCGGATCTAAAACGCCATTTTTAAGAGCTACGTTAATAACTGCTTTCATTTTCGCCTTTGAATATATTTATTTTAATCCCATACTTATTCTTAGAATTTTAACCGCGTCAATTGCCGATTTTAGTTGCAAATCTTCATTTACTTTTGTCTGGGTTACTATAATTTTATCGTCATTTTTTGTTGAATTTTGATCCGCTGTCGAATTATTATCGCCATTTGCAATTTTATTTAACTCTCCTGCAAGATGTTTTTTTAGGTCGTTTTCTTTGATAGAAAATGCATTTTCATCTGTTAATGGAACTTTTGCGGAATGGACTATTATATCTGGAGTAACGCCAACGGCTTGTATTGTGCGACCACTTGGCAGATAGTATCTCGCGATTGTTAAACTCAATGCTTCTTTGTTATCGATTGGTAAAATTACCTGAACGCTTCCTTTTCCAAACGTATTTTCTCCAACCACAATCCCACGTTTTAAATCCTGCAACGCACCGCTTACTATTTCGCTTGCGCTCGCACTACCGCCATTAACCAAAACAGCCAACGGAAGTTTTGTTATGGCTTCGCTTTTATCGGCTTTGTATTCGATATTTTCGCTGCTGTTTCGTCCTTTTTGAGAAACTATAACGCCGTTTTCTACGAATAAATTTGTAAGTCCAACAGCCTGATTTAAAAGACCGCCAGGATTATTTCTTAGATCTAAAACAATACCTTTTGCTTGTGGATATTTTTTTATAAATTCCCTTGCTTTTGGAGTTACATTTTTATCAAAATTTGTAACTCTTAGGTATAAGATATTTTCATTCTCAATCATTTTGGCATATACTGATTCAACCTTGATAATATCGCGCACGAGCTTTATATCAAACGGCTTTGCCTCGCCTTTTCTACTAATTGTTATATCAATTGGAGTTTTTGGCTTGCCCTGCATTTTGCTAACCGCGTCATCTATCGTTATGCCTATTGTAGAATTTCCATCAATTCTTAAGATTATATCGCCTGATTTTATACCTGCTTTATCCGCAGGAGTGCCCTCGATAGGCGAAACAACCGTAAGAGCGCCGTCTTTCATTCCGACAGTTATTCCAAGTCCGCCAAATTCGCCCTCGGTTTGAACTTGCATATCCTTAAATGATTTTTCGTTTAAAAATCTGGAGTGAGCGTCCAGGTTATTCATCAAGCCTTCGATAGCTTTGTCGATAATTTGTTTAAATTTTATGTCATCAACGTAATATTTTTCAACCGTTGAAATTGTTTTATTAAGTTTGTTAAGCGATTCTAATCTAATTTCCGTATCTTTTTCATTGCTTTTGGCGTATAAATTTGTTCCAAAAATAACAGCACTGAGTGCGACACTGATACCACAAGCGATAAATTTTTTATTCAAAGTCAATCTCCCATAATTTAAAATGGCATATTTTAGTTTATTTTCGCTAAAAATAGTATAAATTTAAGTTAATAAAATGATTTAAAATTTGATAGTTGATAAAAATCATATAATAAAACTTGACAATAATAGACTAAAATTATATAATACACTTCATATAAAATATAAGGAGCTGATTATGTCAAGTATATTAGAAAATTTAACAGCAAATATGCAAGAAAATTTAGAAAAATCCGTTAGCCTTGCTATACATGCTAAAAATCCGCAAGTTGTACCGCTTCATTTATTTTGGTCTTTAAGTGTTGATGACAACTCGCTTTTAAATCAAATTTTTAATAAAATGAATATAAACAAAGAGGCTGTTTTGCTAGAAATTAAGAGCAAAATTTCAAATTTGCCTACTAGCTCAAATGTAAGCAAAGAAAATGTAGTGCTTTCAAAAGATATGATAAAATCTTTGGAAAGTGCAAAGGCGTTGATGACTAGCTTGGGTGATAGTTTTATTGCAGTTGATACGTGGATAATAGCAAATTTAAAATTCGAGCCGATTAGGGAAATTTTAAGTAAATTTGGCGATATTTTGGAGATTAAAAAAAACATCGAAGCCATTCGTGGCGGAAGAAAAATAGATACGCAAACAGGCGATGAAACGCTGGATTCTTTGGCGAAATTTGGAGTAGATTTAAATCAAAAAGCCCTAAAAGGCGAGCTTGATCCAGTTATAGGACGAGATGAAGAAATTACTAGGATGATGCAAATTCTAATCCGCAAAAGCAAAAACAATCCGATACTTTTAGGCGAGCCAGGTGTT
The DNA here is from genome assembly GCA_052170535.1 of Campylobacter sp. Classification (GTDB taxonomy): domain Bacteria; phylum Campylobacterota; class Campylobacteria; order Campylobacterales; family Campylobacteraceae; genus Campylobacter_A. The sequence goes on from JBQNAH010000001.1 coordinate 155,811, forward strand.
GGAAAAACGGCCATTGTCGAAGGTTTGGCTCAAAAAATAATCTCTGGCGATGTGCCGACGAGCTTAACAAATAAACGCGTTATAGCGCTTGATATGAGCGCGTTAATAGCGGGCGCAAAATACAGAGGAGAGTTTGAAGATAGGCTAAAAGCTGTAGTCGACGAAGTAAAAAAAGCTGGAAATATAATCCTTTTTATAGATGAAATTCATACGATAGTCGGTGCTGGAGCGAGCGAGGGCTCAATGGATGCAGCAAATATTTTAAAGCCAGCTCTTGCGCGCGGAGAATTGCACGCTGTCGGTGCTACAACGCTTAAAGAATACAGAAAATATTTTGAAAAAGACGCCGCGCTTGGTAGGAGATTTCAACCAATTGATGTGAAAGAACCAAGTGTAAATGAGGCTTTGCAAATTTTGCGCGGAATAAAAGAAAGGCTTGAAATTCATCACGGTGTAAGTATCACAGATAGCGCATTAGTCGCAGCGGCAAGACTGAGCGATCGATATATATCAAGCCGTTTTTTACCAGATAAAGCGATTGATTTGATAGATGAAGCTGCGGCTGAACTAAAAATGCAAATTGAAAGCGAACCGTTTGAATTAGCGAAGATAAAACGCGAAATTTTAACACTTCAAGTCGAAAAAGAGGCGTTAAAAATGGAAGATGAGAGTAAAAATTCTCAAAGACTTGATGAGATAGAGCGTTTGGTTGCTGATTTAAACGAGCAAAAGCACGCACTTGATAGCAAATTTGAAAACGAAAAGAGCGTATTTAACGCGATTTCAAATGCGACAAAGGAGATAGATAGGCTAAAAGTCGAAGCTGAAGCCGCAAGACGAGATGGAAATTTGCAACGCGCAGCTGAGATTGAGTACGGTAAAATTTTAGAAGTTACAAAGCAAAAGGAGCAATTAGCCACAAAATGGGAAGAGATGAAAAAGGTCGGAGTGTTGCTTAAAAATCAAGTCGATGAAGAGCTTGTGGCTGAGATTTTAAGCAAATGGACAGGCATTTCGGTTAGTAAAATGTTAGCTAGTCAAAAGCAGAAATATTTGATGGTTGGTGAGCATTTAAAGCAAAGCGTTATAGGTCAAGATGATGCTATAAACGCACTTGCAAGAGCGATAAAAAGAAACAAAGCCGGACTTAGTTCGGCAAACCGACCTATTGGTTCTTTTTTGTTTCTTGGTCCGACAGGCGTTGGCAAAACGCAGTCAGCCAAGGCTTTGGCGAAATTTTTATTTGATGACGAAAAGGCTCTTATTCGCTTTGATATGAGTGAATATATGGAAAAACACAGCGTTTCTCGTTTGCTTGGAGCGCCTCCTGGATATGTTGGCTATGATGAGGGCGGACAGCTTACGGAGGCGGTTAGAAGACGACCTTATAGCGTTGTGCTTTTTGACGAGGTGGAAAAGGCACATAAGGACGTATTTAACATACTTTTAGGGATTTTAGATGATGGAAGGGCTACGGATAATAAGGGTGTAACGGTTGATTTTAAAAATACGATTATAATTTTGACATCAAATATCGCATCAAATTTCATAATGGATTTAAACGGCGATGAACGCGAACAAGCGGTTAAAAATGAGCTTAAAAACTACTTTAAACCAGAATTTTTAAATCGCCTTGACGATACGATAATCTTTAATCCGCTCAACGAGGATGGGCTCATAAAAATCGTAGATATAATGTTTCAAGAGCTTGAAAAAACGCTGCAAAATCGTGGCATAAAGGCTAATTTAAGCGATAAAGCGAAGAAATTTATCGCCAAAGCTGGCTTTGATATGGTTTATGGTGCAAGACCTTTGCGTCGCGCACTTTACGAGCTTGTGGAAGATAAAATCGCCGATATGATTTTAAGCGATGAGCTAGAAAGTGGTAGTGAAATTTTAATCGATAGCGACGAAGAAAAGATAAATATAAGTATTTTAAAATAACTTAGTGAGCCAATTTCGGCTCACTAACTTTAACTAAAATTTAAAATTTATAGCTGTATACACGCCAACGCTACTGTGTTTTGCATCATATTTGTTAAAATTAGAGTAATCTGCTTTTGTGCCAAGTTCAATCTCTAATCTACTAGCTTCTGGATCAGAATAAAACACGCCTAAATTTATTATGGTGCCGATTTTACCGCCAAAAACTGCACCTCTTAAAGTCGTGTTTTCGTTCGTATCTGTGCCTTTGATCTTCGTATCAGCTTTAAATTTCATCTCTTTTAAGCCGCCGTATCCACCAAAAACAAGTTTAATTTTGTCGTTTATAGAAGGTGTGAAATCTATACCCAAAACTTGCCTTTTGTGCTTAAATTTATATCTTGCATCACCATCTACTTCAATTTTAGCATCTATTGATTTGCAAATTGCGTAATGTCCGTAGTATATTCTTGCAAAATCAAAATCGTATCCAAATTTTATACCAACCAAATCGTATGTTTTGTCGTCTATTTTTGTATTTAACGCATTATTGGCATATTTAAACTCTGTTGTGGATTTGAAATTTCGCTCGCTTTCAAATCCACCAAACCAACTTGAAGCCAATGCGTTTGTAGCAAATAAAGATCCAACCAAGCTTATCGCAACTAGTTTTTCATCTTTATATCCTTTGAATAAGATTATTCGTAAATGATAATAAAATAAAGCTAAAAAAAATAAAACATCTGTATTTGATTTTTAAATCATAAATTTATGAAAAGTTTAAAAATATAATTTATTAATTTGACAAATAATATTAAAAATAATATTAAAAAATATATAATGCCACTAAATAATACTAAATAAAAATTAATATTACTAAAAGGAGTGTAAAATATACTAAAAAAGCTTATTTTTCTTTTTGTTGCGGTTGTTGTTTGCTATTCAAGTGAGCTAAATATAGCAGTTTCTAAAAATGTCGGCGAGCTAAATTCTCATTTTTATTCGCCAAATGAAATGTTTGCCCAAGATATGGTTTATGAAAGCTTGGTTTTTTACGGCGACGATGGTAAAATTTATCCTCATCTTGCAAAATCTTGGCAAATTTCAGACGATGGCAAGATTTATAAATTTAAGCTTAGAGAAGACGTTAGCTTTTCAAATGGCGATAAATTTGACGCAAATGCGGTTAAGGAAATTTTGACACTATTTTGACTAATCTCAAACGCCAAGCTTGGCTAGAACTTGCAAATTTGATTACAAATGTCAAAGTAAATAGCGAATTTGAAATTGAACTACAAATAAGTAGCGCATACAACAATACCTTAAAAGAGCTTAGTTTAATTCGTCCATTTCGCTTTATAGCTCCTAGAGCGATGGTGGCACAAAAGATGGGATAAAAGCTCCGATTGGGACTGATGCTTGGAAACTAGTCGATACAAAGTAGGGCATTTTTGATAAATTTAGAGTAAATGAAAAATATTGTGGCAAGAAGCCAAGTATTGAAAAATCACAGCCAAAATTATCCCAGAAGTCGCAGTTAAGGTTATTGCGTTAAAAACTGGCGATATTGATATGATTTATGTTGCGGAGCAGGTTGGAGAAGAAATTTCGTTTGATACGTTCAATGAGCTTAAAAACGACTTTGGTTCAACCGTTTCAAAACCTCTTTATACGATTGTTTTGGCGTTAAATTCAAACAAAAAAGCCGACAAATTCAAAAGCTGTAAGGACTGCGCTAAATTTGGCGTTTGATAGGGATTTGATTATCAAAAAAGTGTTTTTAACACACAGCCAAGAGCTGATTTTTTGTTTGATAAAAGCTTTGAAAATGCCGATATAAATAGAAACAGATATGAATTTGATATAAAAAAGAGGTTGAAATTTTAGAACAAGATGGCTGAAAAATGGGGGGGGGCAAAAAAGTTAGACACAAAGATGGCTTTTTAAATTATTTTTAATTTTTGTATTTTTAAAATTTTAACTGCAAATTCAATTTAAAAAACAATTCGCCATTTTCTGTAAAAATTGAACCATTTGCATTTTACGGGGATTGATATGGGCTTTTTTGAAGTTAGAAATTTAAATTTTTTATTTAAGAAATTTTCACTTTTTAGCAAACAGAATACTAATAAAATACTAACAAATATTAATTTTAATATAAATAAAAATAAAATTCTTGGTCTGCCTGGTGTATATGGTTGTGGTAAAAGCACTCTTGCTAAGATTATAATGGGGCTTTTAAAGCTAGATAATGGCGAGATAAGACTAAATGACAAGCCAGTTTTGCTGTCTAATTTAACTCAAAATAGAGAATTTTATCGCCAAATTCAGATCGCCTTTCAGGATAGTTTAAGTGCAGTAAATCCCAGATTTTGTCTATCAGACGTGCTAGAAGAGCCGTTAATTTATCTTAGTGAGTTAAATTCTACTCAAAGATTAAAGCGCATAAAAGAGCTTTTACCACTTTAAAATAGATGAAAAATTTTTAAAAACTAACAGAGCGGTTAAGCGGAGGGCAGTTGAAGCGCGTTTGTATCGCAAGGGCGATGGCAATAAAGCCTAAAATTTTAATACTATATGAAACGTTAAGTTTGCTTAATGGATCGTTCGTGATGGAATTTTTAGATCTTTTAAAGCAGCCAAAAGGCGAAATTCAATATTTTTGATAACTCACGATATAAGGCTTGTTAATTTTCGTTTGCGATAGGTTTTGGTAATAGACAATGGCGAAATAGTTGAGTGTGCCAGCGGACGAAGTGAGTTAAAAAGCGCGATTGGCAAAAAGCTTACCAACGCCGTTTTAGCACCTCTTGCTTAAATTTACTCATTTAAATCAGCTGCTACTTGCGCGGCCAATTTTAGCTTATCACTGTCAAAATGCGTATATATCCTAGATGTATTTAAACTCGCGTGTCCTAATGCTTCTTGAACCAAAACTAGATCTTTTTGCTTTTTGTAAAGCATTGTAGCAAATGTATGGCGCAACATATGAGCGCCATTTTTTTCCTTGCGGATACCAGCTCGAAACAAAATTTGCTCCACAATGCGACTAACGTAAGCTTGTGTCAGCCTTGTGCCTTTTTTGTTTATAAAAAGATAGCCTTCTTTGTTTATGTAGTTTATCGCTATATTTTCTAAATGATGTTCAATTAAATGGCGTTTTATCATCACAATGCGGTATTTATTACCCTTGCCACGTATCCTGATGACATATAAATCACCATCTTCGCTGATGTCTTTTCTTTTTAAATTTAACGCCTCGCTAACTCTAATTCCAGTAAAAATTATCATTTTTATTATAAGTTTATTGCGATTTGTATTTTCTTTAAATTCGCTCTCTTCAATCGCTGATAAAAAATTTTTTACCTCTTCTTCACTCATAAATTCAGGCAATTTTTGCCCCTTAGCCCCACTTATTCCGCCCCAGTTTTTTAAATTTATGTCAAAAATGTGTGCTTTATTGTCCTCTTCGTTTTGTCTATCTAAAAATGAGAAAAAATTAATCACTGAAATTCTATAATTTTTCTTACTAGCATCGCTTAATCCACCGGTTGCACTCGCTAAAACCTCGCTTAAAAGCTCTTCATCAATCTGTTTTAAACTTGTTAATTCATAAAATTTAAGCGTTTCATAAATTTTTTTAAGCGGGTTAAAATATGTATTTATGCCAGTTAGTCCCGCATTTCTAGCCGTCTTTACAAGCCCATCTAACTGCTCAATATTTCTTATATCTTTGCTTAGTGCGAAATTTACACTAGCTAACGCCTTTGCGTCGCGAAGCTCCTTGTTTGAAAGTGAACTAAGTTTAAATTTTACATATCGAACCAGCCAAAATATAAATGAACTGTCAAAATTTTGCTTACAATCAAGTTGGTATTTCATCTATTTTCCTATGAGCAAATCAACCGTTTTGTTTCAAGTGCGATTTCAAGCTCCTCATTTGTTGGTATTACAAGCGTGTTTATAACAGCTCCTTTTGCGTCTATACAGCGTGGCTCACAGCTTTTAGCATAGTTTAGCTCATCGTCTATATTAATACCAAGAACGGCTAAATCGCCACAAATTTTGCTCCTACTATTTGGAGCATTTTCTCCTATGCCACCAGTAAAAATGAGTGCATTTACTCTTCCTAGAACCGCCGAATAAGCACCGATATATTTTTTCACTCTGTAACAAAACATATCAAATGCTAGTTTTGCGCGCTCATCTCCGGCGTGCATTTTATCTACCACATCTCGCATATCGTTTGAGCCACAAATTCCTAAAAGTCCGCTTTTTTTGTTAAGTAACTCATCAATTTGCTCAGGCTTAATTTCGCCTAAATTTAAAAGATAAGTGATCACAGCTGGGTCTATATCCCCGCTTCTGCTGCCCATTATTAGTCCTTCTAATGGACTTAAACCCATAGAAGTATCCACGCTTTTACCACCTTTGACGGCACAGATTGAAGCACCATTTCCTAAATGAAGCGATATAGCGTTAAAATTTTCATAAGCAATACCAAGCATAGCTGCGGCTTTTTTTGTTACGTAGTTGTGCGAAATTCCGTGAAAACCGTATTTTCGTATATGCAAACGCTTGCAAAGATCAAATGGAAGTGCGTAATAATAAACGTATTCTGGCATCGTTTTATGAAAAGTAGTATCAAAAACAACGACGTGCTTTACACCTGTACCGCTTTTTTGCATCGCATTTTTTATTCCAGCTAAATGCCCAGGATTGTGAAGCGGAGCAAGAGAAGAATTTTGCTTAATTTGCTCGATAACTTCGTCAGTTACGAGTGTAGATTCGTTAAAAAAATCCCCACCGTGAACAACCCTATGCCCAACGCCGTCAAGCTCGGCAAAATTATGAAGCGTGTTTGAAATTTTAAACAGTTCGTCCATTATTTCAAGCCCAGCTCGGTGGTCATTTATGGCAACATTTTTTTCAAAAATTTCACCACTTTTTATTACTTTTAGCTTCGCGCAAGAATTTAATTGACCTATTTTTTCTATAAGCCCAGACGCAATCGTAGCTTCATTTTGCATATCAAAAAGCTGAAATTTTATAGATGAACTGCCCGAGTTTAGAACCAAAATTTTCATTTTAACTCCTTGCTTGAATTGCGCTTATTAAAACTGTATTTACTATGTCATCAACCAAGCAACCGCGACTTAGATCATTAACTGGCTTTTTAAGCCCTTGCAAAATCGGTCCGATAGCTAAGGCATTTGCGACCCTTTGAGCGATTTTATAGCCGATGTTTCCAGCGTTTAAATTCGGGAAAATAAATACATTTGCTAATCCAGCAACCTTGCTATTTGGCATTTTTTTTGCAGCCACGGTTAAATCAACCGCGGCATCATATTGTATAGGAAATTCTATTTTTAAATTTGGCTCCATTTCAAGCGCGATTTTACCAGCTTGCCTTACTAGCTCAACATCATTACCACTTCCACTCTCGCCACTAGAATACGAAAGAAACGCAATTCGTGGTTCAAGCCCAAATTTTATCGCCGTTTTTGCTGATTGTATCGCTATGCAAGCTAGCATTTTAGGATCTGGATTTGGATTTATCGCGCAATCTGCAAAAATAGCTATTTCTTCTTCAAAGCACATTATAAAAGAACTCGAAACAAGCGGCGCATCGGGCGTGGTTTTGATGATTTGAAGGGCTGGTCTTATCGTTTGAGCCGTTGTGGTCGAAGCTCCGCTTACCATCGCGTCAGCAATACCCATTTGAACTAGCATTGTCGCAAAATACGTCCTATCTTGCATTAAATTTAACGCCTCTTCTTTGCTCATCGCTTTATTTTTTCTTAATTCATAAAGCTCGTTTGCAAAATTTTGCCGATACTCGTTTTTGTCTAAATCTATAATCCTAACTCCGTTTAAATTTAAACCAAGCTCGCTTGCCCTTGCGTTTATTTCATTTTCATTGCCAAGAAGTATTAAATTTACAGCTCTTGCGTTTAGTAAAATTTCGCTCGCTTTTAAAATTCTATCATCGCAACTTTCTGGCAAAACTATCGTCTTTTTTTGCTCTTTTGCCATTTTTAACAAGGCGTTTTCAAACGCAAATGGTGTTATTATATTTTGGTTTGAATTTAAAATATACTCCAAATCATTGCTGATTATGAGTTTTGAGCGTTTGCTAAAATAGCTTAAATTTTCATTTGTAAAAATTGGCGTATTTAGGTTTTGGGCAATTTTTAAATTTAACTCTACAAAGCCTATATTTGCAATGCTTTGGACAGGTTTTACGATCACGATTTGCGAGTTTTCACAAAGTGTTTTAAATTCGTTTATCATCTCTTTAAAAAGCTCTTTCTCGCAACCTTCATTAAAAGCCAAAGCAGCCTTTTTTCTATCCAAAAATGGCTCAAAAATGGTGAAATTTCTATATTTTATGGATATAATGAAGCTTTCAAAATCGGTCGTTAAAGCAAGAAAAGTTTTTGCCATGTTTATCCTTAAATTTGGAACTTTAATTGCTTATTGTATCGTAAATATTTTCATAATAGGTTAAATAATGAGAGAAAAAAATTATTTTTGTGTAATTGTGTCATCGATTTTACTTAGCGGTTGTCTGCCAAGCGTTGATCCTAGAATAGATATGAAACCTCCTGTTTATGTAGATCAGTTACCTTCTAAACGCTCAAATCAGCACGTAAATTCTGGCAGTCTTTACGGACGTGGCGATAATCCGCTTTTTTACGATAGAAAGGCGATGAATGTAAATGATATCGTAACTGTGGTGATAAATGAAAGAGCTAATCAAAGTTCAAGCGGTAATCACAGCACGAAGAAAAATAGCACCACGGCTCTTGGTGGGGGTGTTTTTTCAGCTGGTGCAGCTCCACTTTCAAGCGTGGCAAATGAGCTAAATAAATACGGCAATATCGGTTTTAAAGCTGGTAGCGAGAACGAATTTAGCGGAACTGGATCGAGCACACGCACTGAAAGCTTTAACACAACCATGTCGGCCCGAATCATAAAAGTTTTGGAAAATGGCAACTATTTTATAGAAGGATCACGTGAAATTTTAGTAAATGGCGAAAAGCAAATCGTTCAATTAAGCGGTGTTATCCGCCCATATGACATATCAAATTCAAACGAGATCAATTCAAAACACATAGCCGATGCTAAAATTTTATACAAAACAGAAGGCGATGTCGATAGAGCTACTAAAAAACCTTGGGGAACGCGTATTATGGACGCAATTTGGCCTTTTTAAATTTTCTTATTTAGTTTAAAATATGTAAAATTTTATGTCTTATATTGCATTAAATTTTACATATTATTCTTTGTTTTTTAATTCAAATTTTAGAATTTACGCCTTTTTAAACTATAAAAGATATAATGAGCCCCAAAATTTATCAAAGGCTTAAAAAATGATAAAAGGAATTTCTGGCTCGCAAATGATAATGGAGGCTCTTCACGAAGAGGGGGTAGAAGTTGTTTTTGGCTATCCAGGCGGTGCGGCGTTAAATATCTATGACGAAACTTATAAACAAAAATATTTCAGGCACATTTTGGTTCGTCACGAACAAGCCGCCGCTCACGCTGCAGACGGTTACGCTCGCGCAAGCGGCAAGGTTGGTGTCGCGTTAGTTACTAGCGGACCTGGATTTACAAACGCGATAACTGGACTTGCTACGGCTTATAGCGACAGTATTCCAATAGTCTTAATAAGCGGTCAAGTTCCTACTTTTATGATAGGAACAGACGCTTTTCAAGAAATAGACGCGGTTGGAATTTCTCGCCCTTGCGTTAAGCATAATTTTTTAGTAAGAAGTATAGAAGAGTTGCCACGCATCATAAAAGAGGCTTTTTATATAGCCAAAAGCGGTCGTCCTGGTCCTGTACATATTGATATTCCAAAAGATATTACCTCAAAAATCGGCGATTTTGAGTATCCAAAAGAAATCTCAATCCCAACATATAAACCGACTATAAAAGGCAATGCTAAACAGATAAAAAAAGCCTCTGAAGCCATAGCTGCGTCAAAAAGACCTTTGCTTTATATTGGTGGTGGAGCGATAGCTTCAAATTCATTTGAGCTAATTAGAAAATTTGCTAAAAAAACAGGAATTCCAGCAGTTCAAACCCTAATGGCTCTTGGCGTGCTTGACGCTGATGATGAGTTAAATTTAGGAATGCCAGGTATGCACGGAAGCTATGCGGCAAATATGGCACTTAGCGAGTGTGATTTATTAATCGCACTTGGTTCGCGTTTTTGCGACAGAGTAACTGGAAAAACGACTGAATTTGCCAAAAATGCTAAAATAATTCATATCGACATTGATCCAAGTTCTATCTCAAAGATTATCGATGCTCATTATCCAATAGTTGGCGATTTGACATCTGTTTTAGAAGAACTTTTGCCAAAAGTTGATGTTAGTCCGCAACAATTTAGCCAGTGGCGTGAAATAATATCTCGTTACAACAACCTAAATCCGCTAAGTTACGATGATAGCAATGAGGTTATAAAACCGCAATGGGTTATCGAGCAAACGGCAAAAATTGTCGGAAAAGACGCGATAATAACGACTGATGTCGGACAACATCAAATGTGGGTCGCTCAGTTTTATCCGTTTCATAATTCAAGGCAGTTTATTACAAGTGGCGGACTTGGTACTATGGGCTATGGGCTTCCAGCAGCGCTTGGGGCAAAGGCGGCAAAGCCTAAAAATTTAGTCATAAATTTCACTGGCGACGGATCAATTTTGATGAATATTCAAGAGCTGATGACTGCTTATGAGAGCAATTTACCTGTCATAAATATCATTTTAAACAACCATTTTCTTGGAATGGTGCGCCAGTGGCAGACGTTTTTTTATGAAAAACGATACTCATCAACCGATCTTAGCTTAGAGCCAAATTTTGTAAAAATTATCGAAGGATTTGGCGGAGTTGGTTACGTGTGTAAAACAAAGGACGAATTTAAAACAGCTTTAAAAAATGCGATAAAAAGCGGTAAATCGGCTATGATAGACGTGCGTGTGGATCGTTTTGAAGATGTCTTACCAATGGTGCCTGCAGGAGCTGCGATTTATAATATGATACTAAAAGGCAAGGAATAAAAATGAGCACAAAAAGAGTAATTTCGGTAATCGTCCTAAACGAACACGGCGTTTTATCGCGTATTTCTGGGCTTTTTGCGGGACGAGGATATAATATCGACACCCTTACTGTTGCGCCGATACCAGATAGCACCTTTTCTCGCCTTAGCATAGTAACAAGCGGAGATGAAAGAATTTTAGAGCAAATCGTTAAGCAACTTCACAAATTAATTCCAATCTACAAGGTGATCGAAAGTGGAGAATTTGTTGAAAAAGAGATGGCTTTGGTTAAAATTTCAGTAAATGAAAATTTTGCTGGACTTGAAGCGATATTAAAAGCTTACAATGGAAGCGTTGTAAATACGAATGAAAATTGTATCGTTGTTATGGTTTGTGATGATACAAACCGCGTTGATGGGTTTTTAAAAACTATTAAAAAATATAATCCCGCAGACATTGTTCGTGGCGGATCGGTATTGATGGATATGTAAGATGAAATTAAGTGAAATTTGTAGAATTTTAAATGTTGATTTTGATGGCGAAGATGTTGAAATTTTAGCTCTAAATTCGCTAAAAAGTTCCAAAACTTGCGAACTTTCATATTGTGATAGCGATAAAAACGCTAAATTTATTGATGCTTCAAACGCCGGAGCTATTTTGGTAACGCAAAATTTAGCCAAACTTGTTCGAAGTAGGGCGGTTGTGGTTGAAAATCCGCATTTGGCATTTGCTATTTTGAGTGAATTTTTTGCAAAAACCCTCATCGCAAAGGAAAAAATTCCAGCTCAAATTTCAGATACGGCGACTTTAATGCCAAATGTTTATATCGGCTCAAATGTGCAAATAGGAGAAAATTCGGTAATAATGGCTGGGGTTTTCTTGGGTGATAACGTAAAAGTTGGCTCAAACTGCATACTTCATCCAAATGTAGTGGTTTATAATGATTGCACGATAGGAAACAACTGCCATATCAATGCAAATTCTGTCATAGGCTCGGACGGATATGGCTATGCTCATACAAAAGACGGCAGACACGTTAAAATTTACCACAACGGTAACGTTGTTTTGGAGGATTTTGTCGAGATTGGATCTTGCACAACGATAGATCGCGGTGTATTTGAAAGCACGGTTGTAAAAGCTTATTCAAAAATTGATAATCTTGTTCAAATCGGACATAATTGCGAGATCGGATTTGGCTCTTTGCTCGTTTCGCAAGTTGGCTTGGCTGGCTCAAGTAAGCTTGGACGAAATGTCGTAATGGGCGGACAATCGGCAACGGCTGGTCATTTAAGCATAGGCGATTTTGCTCAAATAGCAGCTCGCGGTGGCGTAACAAAGGATATACAAGGTGGCAAAAAATATGCTGGATTTCCTCTTTTTGAGCTAAATGAGTGGTTAAAACTTCAAGGAAAAATAGCTAGATTTTTTAAGAATTAATTTTCTTTAAAATTTGCATAATCAAGGTTTTGCATAAATAATAGATATTTAGTTTTAGGCGCATTTAGAGGCATTGGCGCAATTTGTGTTACGATGTATTATCGGCGTATTTCTAAAAGCTTAACAGAATTTTCTCTCTTTCATAAAAAAAAGGGGGGGGGGGTATTTTGTTGAGTTCTCTTTTGTATTAAGCGGATTCGTTTTAGCGCACGCTTATAATTTTCAAAAGGTAACTTTTTGTAAATTTATTTTAACTAGGACTTTTAGACTTTATCCATTGCATATTTTTATGTTTTTATTATTTTTTCTTATGCAAATTATTTAATATATATTTATTGCTTATGGTATAAATTTTAGCAAAATGCCATTTTCTGGACATTTTGCCATCAGTGAAATAATACCAAATTTGCTATTTTTGCAATCTTGGTTTGATTTTTTTTGATACGGGTAGCTGGAATTATTCTTAGTGGAGTCTTATCGTAGAATATTATTTGTATGTTATATTTTTTATCACACTTTATGCTACATCAAAATATAAGAATTTATTATCTATATTTATGATTTTATATACTAACAGATGAAGTTCTCAGTGGAGCTTAATCGTTTTTTGTCGGAGCATTGATTTATATAATTTATAAAAAATATGGCGAAAAAATAAAAATATAAATGGCTTGTGTTCCATTTTTATAGTGTTTTTTGTTTATTTTGATGATTGTTGCTTTGTGTGTTGATTTTAAGCTTAAATTTATCTGTATGTTTTTGATATTTGTATCGATGGTATTTATTTTTTTTTCATTTTAAAAAGGGCTTTGCCGAATTTTTTAAGAAATAAAATTTTAATTTTTTTTTCGGGAAATTGTTATACTTGATATATGACGCACGCTTTGATTATTTTTTTACATAAAGGGTTTAGTAAGAAATACATCACAATGCAAAGCAAGATGGGTTTTCAAAAAAATATTGTTAATAACTTAGCCGTTATTATTGACTTTTCTTTTTTAACGAATAAATATATAGAAAATTACTGGATTGAATTTTCAAAACGGTTTGTAAATAGATAAAATTTGTTTCCAATACAGCCAGTGGCTATATTGCATTTGCTTTTATCATAGTGTTGATTTCGCCGACAGCTTCTTGTGATCTTTTGGCTAGTTTTCACCCCATCAGCAACCACTGCAAATCCGCGCCCGTACTCACCAGCTCGTGTTGCTTTAATAGCTGCGTTAAGGGCTAGCAAATTTGTTTGATCTGAAATTTCATCTATTGTAGAAACGATCCTTATAATATCTTGCATATTTTTTTGTATTATCTGGTTTTGCTCTTGCTCGATCTATCTGGCGTGTTCTTCATTTATTTTTGCATCTATATTGGTAATTGCACCAACGACTCTCACTACTTTGCTGTTATTTTGCGCACCTCAACACTGAGTTCTGAATAAGCCCCGTCTGGTCTATCTTTTAAAACGATTCTAAATTCCATATCAAATAAAGCATTGGTGCTAATTTGAGCTTGTAAATTCTTTTTGAAATTTTCAACATCACTGCTGTGAATTTTTGACAAAAATGACGTTATCGAGTTGTCAAAGTTGTCGTTTTGGCTCTCTCCTACTGGAATTTTAAGCTGTTTGAAAACCAAAATTTGTTATTTTTCGAGCTTATATCGCCATTTTCTAATTGCACATCTCACAAACCGTCGCTGATCATTTTTTGAGCAAATCTATCAGTCGTATTTTGGTTATCTCATTGTTTATATCAGTTAGTGATCCGGCTATGATAAGTGGGTGCGCCCTTTTGTATCTCGCAAAATAGCTCAATCAGCCTAAACCATCGATACGAGCCATCATGTATTTTTAAACGATAAACCGGATTATTGTGTTATTGGTTTGATCAGCTGGTGCGTCCTGAAACACCTTAAACGTAGGACCAAGATCGTCAGGATGTAGTTTATCAGCCTACGAACTTAGGATATGTGGAAAGTCATTTGTATCTTTATAACCAAGCATATTTCTAAATTTATCAGACCACATAAATGGCGTATTTGAATTTACGTTGTTGTCTTCTGAAATAGTGCATATACTAAAGTTCATCGCTTGAAGCGTCAAACATCAAATCGTATTCTTTTACGCGCATTTTCATATTTTTTTCTTTTTCTAAAAGCTCGTTTTGCAAATTTGTAATTTTTATTTGCATTGCTGAAATTTGATCGTTTTTGTCTTAAAAAAACGTATTAAAGGCTTCTTTGAGCTCATTTGAAGTTGGAAAAATATTTTGCGGATCTATTAACGAAGCATTTGTTTTTATCAAGGCAATCCTTGATCGATCTGACAAAATTTTCTACATCTTTTTTGGAATGTCCAAACATATTAATCCTTTATTAAAAATTGTTTTATTGTAACTTATTTTTATGTTTTTTATTTTTATAAATATAAAATAATGTAAAAATAATTATCACAAATATTATAGCAATTATGATTTGCGTAAGTGCTTTATGATCGTAATTTGTGCCTAAGAAATAACCAACGCAAAGTAAAACACCAACCCAAATTCCAGCTCCAAGCGTGGTAAATATACAAAATTTAAATATATTCATTTTTGCCAATCCGGCCGGTAAACTTATATATTGACGTATTCCTGGGATTAGGCGACTGTTAAATGTTGAAATTTCACCGTGTTTGTTGAAAAAATCTTCAAATTTTGACATTTTTTCTTCGTTAATTCCGATAAATTTTCCATATTTTAAAATAAGCTCGCGCCCAAAAAAATAGCACAAATAGTAGTTAAAAATTGCCCCAAACAAGCTTCCGGCCGTGCCAACAAACCAAGCAATAGCAAAAATCATCTTTCCTTCTTTTGCTAAGTAACCAGCTGGAATCATAGCTACTTCGCTAGGAAATGGGAAAAATGAACTTTCTAAAAACATCATAATAAAAATCCCTAAATAACCCCACGCGCTAACGTTATCAACTATAAAATTTACTACATTATTTAGCATTAATTTCCTTTAAAAACTCGTATTGTATCAAAAAATAGTAAATTTAATTACACTTATTTTTAATTTGATTTAATTTATGAATTTATGCACGACTTTTTATAAAATTGATAAAATTTGTGCGTTAAAATGACGGTAAAACAACGCCTTTAAAGTTGTTGATTATAAAATCTTTAACTTCTAAACTAAGTACAGCTTTGTTAAGTGCGATAGTTTTTGCGCTTTTTTCATTTCCGGCTCTAACAGCAATACAATTTATATACGGGCTATCGTTGTTTTCGATTATTAAAGCATCTTTTGGCTCTAAACCAGCTTCAAGCGCGTAGTTTGTGTTAATAAAAGCAAGCACAACATGGTCTAAAAAGTTTAGAATTTGTGATGATCTAACTTCTTTAAATTTTAACTTTTTTGGATTTTTAATTATATCAAGTGGGGTTTTGAATGTTTCTTTGTTTAGCTTGATAACTCCTGTGCTTTCGAGAATTTCAAGTGCCCTGTTGGCATCTATTGAGTTGTTTGAGATGGCTATCAAGTCGCCTTCTTTGATTTCGCTTAAATTTTTAATTTTTCTTGAATAAGCTCCCATTGGCTCGATATGCACCATTGCTGTTGGCACGATATTTGTTCCTTGTTCTTTGTTAAACATTTGCAAATACAGTAAATCTTGAAAATAATTTGCATCTAGCTCACCATTTTCTAGTGCTAAATTTGGCTCGATGTAGTCATTAAAAATTCTAACTTCAAGTTCGTAACCGTCTTTTTCTAGAAGTGGTTTAACGACTTTTTGAAGTATGACTGCGTGCGGAACAGCACTTGCTCCAACGATTATTGTCTTAGCTTTATCTTGTGCGTTTAAGCTAAATACAATCAAACAGATAAGTAAAATTTTTGATATTTTCATTTATTTTCCAAATTTTTAAAATTTAAAAGATGCAAATTTGTATTCGCATCTTTTAGGCTAGCATTAAAACGACGGAATTATAGAACCTTCGTATTTTTTCTCGATAAATTCTTTGATTTCGTGGCTTGTGATGGCTTTATTTAGGGCTTTTGTCTTTGGCGAATTTACATTATCTGCTCTAACAACTACATAATTTACATTTGGATTATCTATCGTGCTTTCGATTATTAATGCATCGCGTTTTGGGTTAAATTTCGCATCAAGCGCATAGTTGGTATTAATAACTGCTATCGTAACATCATCAAGCGTGCGCGGTAATTGAGCCGTTTCTATCTCTTTAAATTTCAAATTTTTTGGATTTTCTACTATATCAAGTGGTGTTTTTAACGCATTATCATTTAGCTTAATAAGACCAGCCAAAGCCAATACATCAAGTGCACGACTCTCGTTGGTAGGTTCGTTTGGGATAGTAACACTGTCACCATTTTTTAGTTCGTTTATGTTTTTAATTTTTTTAGAATAAACCCCCATTGGTTCTAAATGAACACCAACAGTTTGAACTAAATTTGTGCCTTTATTCTTATTAAATTCGTTTAAATACGGCAAATGCTGGAAGTAGTTTGCGTCCAAATCACCATCTTGTGTGGCTAAATTTGGAACGGTGTAATCGTTAAAAATTTTAATTTCAAGCTTGTATCCGTCTTTTTCTAAAATTGGTTTAACAGCCTCTAAAATTTCAGCGTGAGGCACGGGAGTTGCACCAACAATGATAGTTTTATCCTTATCTGCAGCGTTTGCAAAAGCAAACAGGCTCAAAGCAACAAGAGAAGATGTGAATATATTTTTCATTTTTTATCCTTTTTTAATTTTTAGCTAACTCATCTAAAAGGATAAATTTAAGCTTTAAATTTCTTTTTAAATGTTTAGCAAACTAAGCACTTAAAAAGAAATTTCTAACGCTTAGTTGTAGTCTTTCGACAACTCTTTTTTAAGCAGCACATATCCGATTTCATTTTTATCCTTTAGCTTAGAATAACCTGACAATTCTAAATAAAAAATAATTAAAATTATATTAAAGTGTTTGAAAAATAGTTAAAGTTTAGATATTAATTTCGTATTAGAGCCAATTTTTGACAAAAACGGCAAAATTTACAGCCATATAAAAAATATTTACAAAGTCGCCGTGCCTCAAGAAAAACGTTTGCACGCTAGTGAATGCTTATGGATATGTTTAGCTCAGATGAGCGAAGAGTTTGAAATAACAGGGCGCGGTAGTGGCGGAGCAAGAGCTGATATCTTGTTTTGGGCGAGTGTGGACTATAAAAATAAAACCACAACGCTGTTTATTATCATCGAGTGCAAAGCCGATAATATACAAGGATTGTTTGCAAGGCGAGCTTTACGCAAGGCAAACACAAGCTCCGTTTTTCGTAACTCACAATAGCTACGAGACGAGATTTTGGCGAGTGATGAAAGATAAAATGCCAGACTACCGCCAAGAGATCGCAAATATCCCACAAAACGGCGCAAATAAAAAAGAAATTGAGAATTTGCTGGCTTTTTTGGTCGCTTTTAAGGAAGATGAATTTGCAAATTTGCTCCATAAATGCCACAATATCATAATTATACGAAATATCGAGAAACTTAAGGACAAAATTTCAGAGCTAACTGCTTTTAAAGATCCAAAATTCATGTAAATTAAATAAGCAAAACTAGCCGAAAGAACTCAAATCACTTGGAGAAATCGAAGCAAACACAAACGTTTTAGCTCAAAGCATAAATGAAATGAGTGAATCAATAAGAGAGCAAAGCGAAGCAATAAATATGATAAATCAAGGCGTAGCTCAGGTTGATAACTTAACAAAACAAAACGTTCAGATAGCAAACAACACAAACATAGTAACAACTGAAGTAGATGATATGGCTAAGGCTATTGTTGCTGATGTAAGGAAGAAGAAATTTTAATTTAAATAAATTTGACCCCTTAGGGGGTCAAAATAATCTAATACTACAAGTAAATTTGATAAATCTAGAAAGATTAAACGTAACAAAGTTAAATTTACATAGGTATATAAAAAGTAAATTAAAGAGTTCTTGTTATTGTAAAAAAAATTGATGTTATTAATTTGCATAAATCAACCTAAAATCAATCTTTTTTGCCTACATCAGCAACGATGAAATAACTCTTTTCATATGATACCTTTAAAATTTAAAATGTTTGGCTTTTAATTCCCACTTGCATTCAGTGAGTGTATATAAAATCGGCTAAGATTAACCCGATTTTATTAAGCCCATCAAGCCTTTAAATCTTGTTCTCAGAGATAATTCTTAATTTATTATCATGAAAATTATGGAAACATTTTAACAAAGTTTGGTGAGTTTTATGCTCTGACTTCTTGAGGTAGCATCATACAAATTTGTTTAAAATAAACCTTTTACATTAAATTTACACCAAATTTGTTAAATTCTTTTGTAAAAAATACACTCAAATTCCTTAAGCTATCGTCATTCATTTCAATTAATTTTAAGCTATTTTTCTTGTAAATTTTTATTTTTTCTTTTTTGCGTTTTATATAGTTGCCTGTTTGCAAGCCCCAAAATTCGATATAAATATCAAATTCACTCAGATAAAAATCACTAATTATACGTTGCTTAATTGGTGGTTTTTTCTCATAAATAAATTTTAAATTATGATAAAAAAGCCAATTTGCAACAACTAATTCTGCTCTACTACGCACAAGATCACCACTATCGCTTTTGTATCTACTTTGCTTTATTTTAGGTTTGTTTAAAATTTTAAGAACAATAAATACTAAAATAATACACAGTAAAATGATGATTGCTGTTTTTGCATCATCAAAAATAATTTTATCCAAATTTAATCCTATTTTTTGGGTCTAAACACCTTCATGACATCTTCATTTGTCTGTATAAAATTTCCGCCGATCAAATCAATACAGTAAGGAATAGCTGGGAAAATGGGCTCTAAACACTCTTTTATGGCTTTTGGCTGTCCTGGCAAATTTACGATTAAGGTTTGATTTCTAATTCCAGCTGTTTGGCGTGATAAAATCGCCGTTGGGACAAATTTTAAGCTAGCCGCTCTCATTAATTCGCCAAATCCAGGCATCATCTTTTGGCAAATCGCTTGCGTAGCCTCAGGCGTTACATCGCGCAAAGACGGACCCGTTCCACCTGTTGTAAGGATTAAATCGCATTTTAAATCATCTACCATATAGATTAATTTTTGCTTAATCATCTCAAATTCATCTGGTATTATTTCGTAAAAAAATTCTTTCGGACTGATTATCCATTCGCTTAAAATTTCTTTAATACTAACACCAGATTTATCTTCATAAACGCCTTGGCTAGCCCTATCTGAAAGCGTTAAAATTCCTATTTTTATTTTCATTTCGTATCCTTATTGATAATGATTTTGTATTATTTCTTTTATTTTTTGCCTATCTATGCTCTCATTTTCGGCTATATACTCACTTATGGTCAAAAGTTGCTCTTTCATACCTTGCAAGAAATTTTCGATATCGCCGTAAGCTTCTTGTAAAAGTAGCTCGACATCGTTTTCATTTGGCATTAAGGATCGTCCCATACCAAAATCATAAATCATACTTTTAGCCACCTGCCTAGCTCTATCTAAATCCGTGCGCGAATTTGAAAAAAGCTCGTTTTTGGTGATCTTTAAAGCAACCATTCCAGATAGAAAAATTTTAACCCTCGAATACATCAAAGTATATGATTCAAGCTCGCTTTCAGCTGGCATTAGGCTATCTTGTAAAAGTGAAATTTTATCAAATTTCACGCCAAACCAATACATACTCAACGCCTTTGCACCCTGATATAGTGCTTGAATGCGTTTTTCTTCTTCGCTAAAACTAATCATTGGCTTTTTGCCGAACAAAACCTTGTTTAAAACGTTTTCAAAATCACTAAATTCTATCGCGATTTTATTTTTTTTAAGTGCCTCAATAGCTGCTTCATTAACCAAAGTCGCTAACGCAGCCCCACTAAAACCAACACTTATCTTTGCTAGTTCGTTTATATCTACTTCGTGATTTTTATCTTTAAGGTAGGTTTTTAAAATTTCAGCTCTATCGTGAAGATCTGGCATTGAAAGGAAAATTCTCCTATCAAAACGCCCTGAACGTAAAAGAGCCTCGTCCATCATCTCAATACGGTTAGTTGCGGCGATTACAATAATGCCAGAGTTATCCTCAAAGCCGTCCATTTCAGTCAAAAGCTGATTTAGTGTAGCTTCGCGCTCGTCATTTCGGTTACCGCCACGCACCTTTCCAACCGCATCAATCTCATCGATAAAAATAATCGATGGCGCATAGGCTTTGGCTTGTAAAAATAGCTCTCTAACACGTTTTGCGCCCATTCCAACGTAAATTTGAACAAAATTTGCACCACTTTGATAAAAAAACGGCACATTAGCTTCGCCCGCAACTGCCTTTGCCACAAGCGTTTTACCAACGCCAGGAGGGCCTACCATAAGCACGCCTTTTGGCATTTTGATACCAAATTTTTTATATTTTATTGGATTTTTTAAGAAATCAACTATCTCGCTTAGCTCCGCTTTAATGTCTGAAATTCCAGCCACATCGCCAAATCTTACGCTTGAAATAGCTGGCATAACAGCTCCGCTTGAAAGCAAGTTTTCAACACCTAAATTTGGCGTTTGAGTATCGTTTGTTTTGTTTAAATTTTGCAAATTTTTAAATTTTTTGTAAGCTAAAAAACTAAAATAAATTAAAACAAACAGCAAAAAAACGAATAAAATTTCATCTAAAATTGAAATCTGACTTTGCGACTGGACTAAAACCTTTTGGGCTAATTTTCGCATATCAACGCTATCTTTAATAATAACGTATCTTGATCCACCCCTGCTAGTTAGCACTATTTCATCGTTTTGAACGATCGCCGTTGTTATCAATCCGCCATCAAGTAATTTTTCGTAATCGTCATAAGTTATTATTTTTGGCTGATTTTTTAGAGCCACAATTAGTAACAATATCGCTAAAACAATCGTCAAAACAGCGATAATTCCTTTTTTACCAAGTTTAAATTTCAGCATAGTTAGCCTCGTCTTTTACGTCGTATTTTTCGCAAACCGCCCATTCTTTGAGAATTTGCCTATCGCTTTTTATCTTTACTTTGTTATAAAATTGGTCAAACCCCTCGTAATATTGACCGTTTAACTGCTCTACCAAAACATTCAAAGGAGCTTTGTTGTTTTTTCTAAAATTTATGTTATTTGTAGCGACAATTTGCTTTAAAATTTTCATTCTAGCCTTTGCCACATCGCCGCTTACGTCTATTTTCATACTAGCTGAATGAGTTTTATCGCGCGGTGAATACACAAAACAGTGCAAATGAGTAAGCGGAAATTTCTTAAAATTTTCTAACGCCTCACTCCATATTTGCTCGCTTTCGCCAGGGTGACCGACTATATAATCCGTCCCAAGTGCAAATCCAAGCTCGCCAAGCTCGTTAAAAAGCTCAATGTCGCGAAAGGCTTGATTTCGCCTGCGCATAATCTCAAGCATCTTTTGGCTAGTATGCTGAAGCGCGATATGCAAATGACGCTCCAGCCATTTTTCATTTAAAATTTCCCTAAAACTTTCATCAATCTGACTTGGCTCGATACTGCCAAGCCTTATGCGTTTTATCCCAGGTATCGCGCCAAGTTTTATCAAAAGCCGTCCAAGCGTGGAATTTGTATCCTTGCCGTAACTTCCGATATTTGTGCCAGTTAGCACAAGCTCGTTATAGCCGTTAAATGCTAGAATTTTAGCTTCATTTACTATCGCGCTTTCGTTCATACTGCGCGCTTTGCCACGCACGGAAGGTATGATACAATAGCTACAAATGAAATTACAACCCTCTTGAATTTTTATAAAAGCTTTGGTGTGATTTTCGTAATTCGTAACTATATTTTTATCGATGGAATTTAAATTTCCTAGCTCGAAAAAGCGATTTTTGCTACTTAAAAATTCATTTATTTTACTCTTTTGACTTGCTCCAAGCACACCAAAAATCGAATTTTTATCATATAGCTCTTTGCCCTTACTAACCGCGCCACAACCAGTCAAAATAACCTTTACGCCGCGCTTTTTCATACTGCTTATATACGTTCTAGCTCCGCTATCGGCTGAATTTGTAACAGTGCAGGAATTCACAACGACTATATCGGCTAAATTTTCATCATTTACTATGTCATAATCCTTAACATAGCTTTTCATCAGCTCCGTATCATATATGTTTGTCCTACAACCAAACGTTTTAAAAAATACTCTCTCTTTCATATCTCTTCGCCGTTTTCTATATGTTTCATATCGCCAGCTTTTATGCGCCTATCCAAATAAAGCGTTTGCGTAGGATAGGCTATCACAATGTCATCGTGTGGCGATAAAGCTTCGATTATTTCCGCACTTATAGTGCTTCTAAGGCTCAAGGTCATAAATGTATTTGTCATATACCAAGCCGAAATTTTAATACCATAAGGCTCGATAAATGTAAAAATTCTAGGCTCTACGTTAGGATTTTTTATGCTGTATTGATTTCTTAATTTACTCATCTGTTTTTTTGCTATATCAGTATAGCCTTTTGAATATTTTCTAACGACGTTTTTTATGATATAAGCGGCTTTTTTGTGGTTTGATTCAAAGCTAAAAACTATATCTATGCCGTCCCAAACCGTCTTCATACCTTGATGAGAATAATTGGCTATTAAATCGGTAAAAATATAGTTATTTGGGATAAAAATTATCCTTCCAGCTCTGCGATTTGACATATATGTAGTCATCGTAACATCTTCATATATCGTTATCCTAAGTAAGGATATGTCGATGATGTCGCCGACTACGTCTTCGTTATCTCGCCTAACCTTTATGCGATCTCCTACATGAACGCTTCCGCCAAAGACGACAACCGTCCAGCCAAGTATCGACATAAACATATCTTTCATCGCAATAGCAATACCTGCGGATGCAAAACCCAACACCGTAACTATGTAAGTTACATTTTCTATGTATGAGAAAAGGAGTATTAAAACTATGAGAGTTATATTTAATAAATTTATAATTTTATTTGCGGTATATAATCTTTCATTATCCGTAATCGTCTTTTTTATGATAAATTTAAACAAAAACGAAAGCGCGATAACAATTACGATAAAAATTCCTATACTTAAAGCTTTTTTAATTTGCACTTCTATATCATCGCTCGCACGCAAAATAGATTCATTTACTCTTTTTTCATATACGTTATAAGTCGTTTTCGCTATCGATTCGGCAGCGTTAAATTCGCTTATTTCCTGTCTTATGTTAAGCAAGTCGTTTTGAATTTGTTCGCTTTTATCGATTTTTACGATTTGAGATAAAATTTTCTCTTTTTGTTTAAGTTTTTCTATGGTTTCAGATAGGCTTTTTAGGCGATTTTCATATTCGATTTTGTCGCTTTTGAGCTGTTTGATATAAGAAAAACCCGAAATTATCGCTATTGGATTACTAATTTTTTGAAAATTTTCAATCTCAGGAGCTGAGATCATATTTGAAAATGGCGATTTTTCAAATTCTTTCAAAAGTCCGATTTGCTCTTTTAAAGTGTTTCTTTCTTTTTCTAGTTCGGCTAATTTTTCTTGATTTGTGCGATTTTTTTTGATTAAATTTTCCACTTCGTCAAGCTGATATATCAAATTTTGATAAGTGTTGTAGTTTGAATATCTTGTCGTCCAAACGTTTCCTTTTATCTCGTTTTCGGTTGCGTGAAGCAACGAATTTAGATGCATTAAGTCTTCATTAAGTGTTAAATTTGCATCATCTTGAGCAAAACATAAAATAAAAAATAAAACAAAAGCTAATATTTTTTTCATCTAAATCCACCTAAAATTTCCGTAACAATGTGTTTTGGAATGTCTTTTTTTATCTCGTACTCGCCAATTCCTTTTGGCAAAATAAACTTAATCACCGAATTTTGTGTTTTTTTATCTAAAAAAAACGCATCGTAAAACTCATCGACATTTTTAATCTCATAACTAATCGGAAGATTAAATTTTAACAAAATATTTTTAATTCTCTCTTGCTGATAAGCACTCATTAGTCCAAGCCTAACAGCCAAAGTGTTCGCCATATTTATACCTATCGCCACAGCCTCGCCGTGCAAGAATTTTTTGTATTTCGTTTCGTTTTCTATGACGTGAGCAAACGTGTGACCGTAGTTTAAAATGGCTCTAATTCCCTTTTCTTTCTCGTCAGCTTCGACAGCTTTGGCTTTTAAAAATATACTTTTATAGATTAAAATTTCTTGATTTTTCTCATCGTTTAAATCAGCATTTTCAAGCCAAGTTAGTAAATTTTCATCAAACATAACCGCCATTTTTATAGCCTCGGCTACACCAGCTGAAAATTCGCGCACGGGAAGGGTTGCTAAAAATTCAGTTTGACAATAAACCGCTACTGGCTGATAAAAAGAACCGATTAAATTTTTGCCAAATTTGTTATTTACGCCCGTTTTTCCGCCAACAGAAGCATCGACTTGAGCTAAAAGCGTGGTTGGAATATTAATAAATTTTACACCCCGTTCATAAATGCTCGCCACAAATCCCGCTATATCGCTTATAACGCCACCACCTAGGGATATTATAACGCCATTTCTATCAAATTTGCTAACAAAAAGCTGCTCTAAAATTTGCTCCACGCTTTGCATATTTTTATACTCTTCTCCGTCTGGAAGCGTGATTATAAATTTTTCTTTACAAACGATTTTTTTTAGCAACGTTTCTAAATACAATCCACCGACTTTAGAATTCGTTACGATCGCCACTTTGCAATCAAATTTAAGCTCGTTTAATTCGTTTATAAAAACTTTATAGGATTTTTCGTTTAAATCTATGTCTATTTGCATTTTAGCCCTCTTAATATTTTATCAAAATTCGCCTAATTTGTCGGTATGAAAATTTGATGATTGTTTTGCAACTTTGAATACAAACGGTTCGTGTCGTTTGAAAAAATCGCAAAAATGTCATTTTTGCTCATCTTTTTTGTAAATGAAACAAACTGCAACAAATTATTTTCATTTCTTAATCTTATAATTGGATTGATTGAATTATCGCTGTTTATATCAACTTTTCTACCAAAAATTTTAGACAAATTATCAAAATGTTCGCTCAAATCCTCGCTTTTAATCCCGCCAAAATGATAAAGAGAGATTTGTGCGTCAAGCTGAGAGCAACAGTCCAAAATCACAGACGAATGATTTTCAAGCTCGTCGTTTCCACCGCTTAAAATCACACCTTGTTTTATTTTATCAAGCCCTTCGATCCCGATACTCATAACTGGCTTTTTAATATCAAAAAGCAGCTTTTTGTTGGCGTTAAAAAATTTATTATCCGTTACGATTAGTCCGATGTCGTGCTTTAAAATATCCTTGCCGATAATATTCGAGTTGGCGATAAAAAATTCAAACGTTATGACTATATTTTTGTCATTTATTGATTTTAATCTTTCATAGACTGAATTTAAGGTTGGATTTATGACGCGAATATAAAGTCGTTTGTTTCTTAGTTTTTCATTTAGTTTAAGGCTATCATCAAGCAATCTCATACACTCTTTTTCGCTCATAAATTTCATATCCAAAAGCAAGTAAATATTACTACCAAATGGATTTGGAAACTGTCCGGTTTCTTTTTTTATACTTTTAAAAATACTTAAAAGAACGTTTGGATCGCCAACAAGAAGCAAAGTATCGTTTGGCAAGATCATTAAATTTGGCTTTGCTATTAAAAAATTATTACCCCGATACACCATTGCTATACGCCATTTTTTTTGCGCGATAGAATTTATATGCCTATACATAAATGAGCTTCCAACTGGAACTCTGACCTCCATTATCTCGCCTTGTCCAAATCCTACGTTATCAGCCACCACTGGAATGTCTGGCAAGTGGTCAAGTAGCCTTGTTGTTACGACATTTCTGCCATCAAGCAGTGTTAAATTTCCATCTTCATCAAGCTCTTCAAATCCGCACATATCAAGCATTAAAATTTCCGTATTTTTGCTAATTTGACGCAAATTTTTATACACGCTTAAAGTATCAAATTTATCTTGAATTAATATCATAAATTGCGCAAAATCGCCATTTGCGACCAATTTCAACCTATCTAGGCTGGTTGGGTCAAATTTATAAAAAGTAAAATTTTCAAGTCCTATATCGCCAAAATTTAGCTCCTGCGCGTAGGTTATTATGGTGTAATGGTGCATACTGCTTCGCACAACAAATAATCTTTCTAAGAAATGTTTTGCTACAATGCCGTCTGCGATAATTAAAATATTTTTCATTAAAACTCCAAATAAGGATATTATATCAAAATGACTTTTGAAATAGTTAAAACAGATAATAACGCAAGAGCTGGGATACTAAAAACGGCTCATAGTGAAATTTTAACGCCGGTTTTTATGCCAGTTGGCACGGTTGGTGCGGTAAAAAGCCTTGACGCAAACGATATGATGGAAATTTTAGACGCTAAAATCATACTTGGCAACACCTATCATCTCTATCTCAGACCAGGTTCTAAAACTATCGCAAATTTTGGTGGATTGCACGGATTTACGAAATTTTCTCGCTCATTTTTAACAGACAGCGGTGGATTTCAAGCGTTTTCTTTAAACAAAATTTCAAAACCAGACGAAAATGGGATAAAATTTAAAAGCCATATAGACGGCTCAATGCACTATTTTACGCCAAAATCAGTCCTTGATACGCAGTATGATTTTAACTCTGATATTATGATGATTTTAGATGATTTAGTCGCTCTTCCAGCTGAGCCAAAACGTGTGGAGTTAAGCATAAAACGAACGATAAAGTGGGCAAAAGAGGCTATTGATTATCATAAATTTCAGCAAAGCAAGGGCATTGGATTTGACCAAAATATTTTTGGTATTATTCAAGGCGGGACTGATTATCAGGCGCGTAAATTTTGTGCACAAAGTCTTTGCGATATGGATTTTGACGGCCTTGCTATTGGTGGATTAAGCGTTGGGGAAAGCAGTCAAGAGATGTATGACACGGTTGAAGCTGTTATGCCTTTTATAGACACAAAACGCCCTAGATATTTAATGGGTGTTGGAACGCCACAAGATCTAATCGAAAATGTAGAGCGCGGCGTTGATATGTTTGATTGCGTTATGCCAACTAGAAATGCGCGAAACGGCACGCTTTTTACTAGCTTTGGCAAGATAAATATCAAATCAGCTAAATTTGCCACCGATCACGCTCCAATAGATCCTGAATGTAATTGCTACACGTGCAAGAATTTCTCGCGCGGATATTTAAGCCATCTTTACAGAGCCGGTGAGCTGACATTTTTTAGACTTGCAAGTTTGCATAATCTGCACTATTATCTAAATTTGATGAAACAAATTAGACAAGCGATAATTAACGGAAATTTTGCTCAATTTAAAAAAACATTTTATAATAAATTTAGTTAAATTCTATTATAATATAGTTTAATCTTAATTTACATTTCAAAATACCCAGAATATGGGGGGGGGGGGAATTCATGAGATCTTTAAAATTTAAAATAACAGCCGTGTTGCTGTTTATTATGTTGCTCTTAATCACGAGCATTAGCTTCATCAGTTACCAAACAGCTGAGGAAATATACACAAATCGCGTAATCACGCAAGAGTTGCCGTTAGCGGTCAAAAATGTAAGCGGCGAGATCGCATACGAGATAGATAAAACGATAAACGAAGCCTATCAAATGACACAAAACAGCTTTTTAACAGACTGGATTGACGAGGGTGAACCAAAAGATAGACTGCCTATTTTGTTTGATTATCACACGACTTTGATGAAAAATCTAAATTTATCACCTGTTATGTTTGTATCTGGAAAAACACATAACTATTACACAAATGACAGAATTTTAAAGGTTGTCGATGAGAAGAATGAGCGTGATAGTTGGTTTTTTGATGTCAAGCGCGGTAGTGCGATAAATTCTATAAATATTCAAGAATTTGAAGGCACTGGTGCGCTTACAATGTTTGTTAATAGCAAGTTAATGAAAGACGGCAAATTCTATGGCGTAGCATCTGTTGGAAAAGAGTTAAAAAGCATTGTTGATCTGGTAACTTCAAAGAAAATGGGCGAAGGAAGCAAATTCTTAATGGTCGATGCAAACGGCGTTATCAGGAT
The DNA here is from genome assembly GCA_052170535.1 of Campylobacter sp. Classification (GTDB taxonomy): domain Bacteria; phylum Campylobacterota; class Campylobacteria; order Campylobacterales; family Campylobacteraceae; genus Campylobacter_A. The sequence continues at coordinate 184,320 of JBQNAH010000001.1, forward strand.
AGAAAACAGCGACAGGGTAGGCAAAGTAAAGCTTTCTGACACTATGGATAGCCAAAAAGTAGCCAAACTTTTAAACAAAAATGGTGGTGTTATGGAGCATTTTAACGGCAAAAATACGCTTTTGATAGCCTCTGCATACGTAGAAAGTATGGACTGGTATCTAATCGGCGAGATGGATAAGGACGTGTTGCTTAAAGATTTGGATACTTTGCTTCAAAATTCCTTAATCATAATCATCTGTGCGCTAATTTTTGGCGTTATAATCTCAACGTTGCTTTCAAAATACCTACTTGCAGTGATCTTAAAGCTAAAATCAGGGCTTTTATCGTTTTTTGATTTTCTAGATCACAAAATAGACAAAGCCGAACCAATTAATATAAAAACCAACGATGAATTTGGTGAAATGTCAAGGCTAATAAACGAAAATATATTAAAAATCGAAAAAAATAAGGTTAGTGAGAACGAATTTATCAAAGAAGCTAGAGCTTTTGTAAATAAAATAAAAGATGGAAATTTCGTAGCAACACTTGACGCAAACACAAACAATCCAGCCTTAAATCAACTAAAACAAACATTTGAGGATTTAAGAGTAGCGTTAAGCGATGCTATTTGCGAGAACGGACAAGAGATATTAAGGCTTCTTGAAAAATTTAAATCCCAAGACTTTACTGCTAGATTAAATGATAAAGGTTTAATGGCTAGTGGCATAAATTCTCTTGGAGTTGAAATAGCCAAAATGCTTCAAACAAATTTAGACCAAGCAGAAATCCTTCAACAAA
>JBQNAH010000002.1:0-146647 GCA_052170535.1 Campylobacter sp.
GCTTGCACTCTCTTTGAGAAAAACTCTTTTGAAAGTTTTTGACTGATTTTGAGCCAAAATTTTAATTAACATTTAGTAGCAATAATGGCTGTTTTAAAGCCAGCAAGCTCAATATAGAATGTTATGATTTAAAATTTTTGTTATTTATCGCTTTTTTTAATGTCAATTATCCTTTTTATTGCAATAATTTACTACCATGATCCATAAAAATCGCGAAAATTAACATATTAATTTTACGAATAGCTTAAATTAATTATAATTATAGTTGTGCTGCCACGCAAATTTAAACCAAAACCAACATTGCTTTGTCTAATTTAATACACCAAACAACCATTTTTATTAAATTCTTATTTTTAAACTTCACTTTTGCATTTAATAAATACAAAAGTAACTACAAATTTTAAAATACTAAAAGATTTTTATAAATTTACTATGTAAAAACCACAAGCCTTGCGATAAATCCTTTATTTATCACGAAATTTTGCAAATTCTGGTCTGTACTCAAAATGCATAGTGTCGAAATTCTTCCATTTGCCGCCCCAAATAAAGCCGTATTTTTCAAAGATTTGAACTATTTCAGATGGAATTTGATTTTTGTATTTTCCATCTTTGCTCCAACGCCAGTAATCGCTTTTATCTGTGTTTATATCAATCGCAATCCCGTATGAGTGGGCTGATTTGCGGTTTGTCCCAGCTATAATTCGCCAGTTAAAAGTTCCAGATGGATTATTTAAAAATGCAATCATCTCTGGGCGAGTTTTTAATAGCTCATCAAGTTCGTCTGAAACCATCTGCAAGGCATTTGAAGCTCCGTTTTTGCCGTTAAATTTCACCACTTTTTTGACGCTATTTTTTAACCAAACAACATCTTTGAGATTATTCATAACTTCGCTTTTTGTTGCGCCGTAAATTTGATCGAAAAATTCATAATTTCTATACCTTCCAGCATTATTTTTTGGTGGCAAAGTATTGCTAAAATCGTAGTTTTCACTAAGCATATCTTCTACATCTGCACTGTTTAAAAGCTCGTTTTTGTCCTTGGTCTTACCATCGTCAAATTTCATCGCAAAACCGTTGTCAAAAATAATATCATTACCCACTATTTTTACATTATAAGCCTCGCTAATAGCTTGAGCTTTTTTATCATTATTTTTTAACGGTTCGCTAGGTGGATTTTTTAGGATATTCATTGATATAATTTTTGATAGTAGTAAGTTTTTTTCATCTATTTGCGCGACATCTTTTCCTATTTCAGCACTTGTTATCGCTACGCCTCCTATTATTGCCCTGCCATTGTCTTTTGTATGAAGTCCCCAAGCGTCGTGAAGTAGTAAAATTTCATCATCTTTAAAACCAACATAAAGCATAATATGTCCTGGCATATAAAATAGCGTTAAAAACGGCACGGCTTCGTTTTTTATCAGTTCTTTTTTGCTTTTGTTATCCATTCCTTTTAGGCTAATTTGTTTGCCGATTTTGCTTTGGGCTTTGGAATTTCTTGGCAACCATATACCAAACTGTCCTAAATAATCTTGCAAAAACAGCGAGCAGTCACGATTTGTGCCAAAACCACCCCAGCCGTAACTTTGTCCCAAAAGCTCGCCAGCTGTGTTTTTTAGATTTGTTGCGTTAAATTTAAGCGGAAAATACTTCGCATTTTGCTTTGAAATTTCAAAATTTGAAAAGCCACTTTGTGTATATAAAAAGCCTTTAAATTTATATTCATTTTCGCTTGTAACTGGTAAAATCGTGCCAATTCGCCCAAAAAATAAAAATTTTCCATTTGTGTCGTAAATTGGCTCTTTTTCTTTGGTTACGACTATAAATTTGGAATTTTGTAGTGCCGCAACCTCGCTATCTTTTAAAATTTTCACATCAGTTGCTCTTACCCAGCCCCAGACATTATCGTTTCCGATAAAAGCCCACGCGCCATCAAGCGAAAAATGCGAGATAAAAAGCGGATAGCCAACGCTTATGTAAGATAGTTGTAGATAATCAAACGGATAACCCTCGCCAGCTCTTGCGGGATTAAAAAATATCGGCTCATCGGTTGGGAGATTGCGTACATTTGTGTTCGCAGTTGTGATTGCTGGAAGAGATAATTTACCAAAGCTACCCGTGTTGGCGTTTTTGGCTAGTTTTGTGAACCACTCGTTTTGTATTGGTTTCATATTTATCCCGTAGTAATGCTTTTGAGCTGTATTTTTGTATACATTTATTGCCCAAAATGCCTCTTTTGGGGTTATTGGTGGAGATTTTAAGTTAAAAATGTCAAAACGCTTTTTTAAAAGCTCACCGTTAAAATTTGCTTCGTAATCGATATTTAAAAGCGAGCTTTTGTCCTGTTTGATTGCTAAATTTAAATAACTGATGTGTCCTAAATTTTCATCAAATCGCTCATCTTGTTTTTGATCTAGATCATTTAGGTTTATTTCATATAAATTTGCCTTTGGTTGTGTTTTAAAGCTTGTCTCATCGGATTTTTGCCCTGCGCAACCAAATAAATTTATAGCCGTAAAAATAGCCGATACCGATATAAAAATTTCTTTTTTCAAATCTATCTCCTAAAATTTAGGCTATAATTTTACTAAAAATTAGGAAAATTTGTGCTAAATAAAATACTTGAAATTTTGAAAAAATCAAATGTTTTTCTTACCGGACGCGGTGGTGTTGGCAAAAGTTATCTAACACAAGCGGTTATTAAACATTATAAAAATGAGCTTAAAAATGTCGTTGTTTTGGGCAGCACCGGCATTAGTGCGGTAAGTGCGGGTGGAGTTTCTGTTCATAGTTTTTTTAAATTTGGAATATGTTCAAATATTGATGAGCTAAGGGGGTTGGATAAAAAACAGCGTCCAAATTTGAGTAAATTAAGAGCCATTTTGGATAGTTGTGATTTGATTGTGATAGACGAAATTTCAATGATAAGTAGCGATTTGATGGATATGATTTATTATCGGTTGATGAGTTCTAAATTTGTTGGTCGATTGCTTTTTGTTGGCGATTTTTATCAGCTACCGCCGGTTCAAAAGGAGGCTTTAAAACCAAATGCACTGTTTAAATTTCTTTATGCTTTTCATTCATCGGCTTGGAAAGAGTTTGAATTTACAAATATCGAACTTGTAATATCAAAACGGACAAAAGATGAAAAATTTTATGAAATTTTATCAGCTCTTAGGGTTGGGAATTTAAGCGATGAGATCATTTCTTACATTGAGGCTCTTAGAGTTGATAGGGTTGATATAGACGATAATACAAGCGTTTTGTTTGGGCGAAATAGTGAGGTAAATGAGCTAAATAGTAAAATGCTCGCAAAGCTTTCTACTCCACTTGAAAGATCTGATGCGTTGGTTGAAATTTTTGATGAGAATTTCAACAATAATGCGCTTGAACGTTGGATAGCAAATTTATCTGTGCCAGAAATTTTACACATAAAAATAGGTGCGAAAATAATATTTACTACAAATAAATGGGGCGAGTATTTTAACGGAGAGCGCGGAGAAATAGTGCAAATTTTAAAAGAAAATGGCGTCATAAATAGCGTGGTTGTCAAAAAATCAAATGGCGAAATTATAGAGGTTTTGCAAAGCAAATTTGATTTAAGTGAGTTTGTTTTGGAGGGCGAAAGTATCCAGCAGCGCGTTAAGGCGTCGTTTTTTCAGTTTCCGTTTAAGCTCGCATACGCCATTACGATACATAAATCGCAAGGTATGAGCATAGAAAATTTGGTTTGTGATTTAAATCATATTTTTGCCAATGGACAGCTTTATGTTGCGTTGTCTAGGGCGATAGATCCGAAAAAGTTAAAATTGTTTTACAGCAAAACAAAACCATTTAGGAATTATTTACAAAATATTGTTAAGATAGATGATGAAGTTAGAAGATTTTATTTAGAGAATAAATTTGAAAACATTGAGGAAAATATATGAAAAACATTTTTTTAATTGCTATTTTTACGACTTTTGTTTGTGCTGAGGTGTTAAATATAGAAAATTTTGAAAGCGATTTGTATTCGCGAGATAAAAGTAATTCTATACAAAAAGTAAATGTAAATTTAAGAGTTAGCGGACGAGATGTTTTCGATAATGAGCCTTACATTTTAGATTCTCTTAACGTTGTAATCGGAAGTTTTTATGTTGAGGATTTATTAACATCTCTTGGAAAAGAGAAATTTAAAGAAACTCTCGTAAAATACGCGCTTAAAAAGCATTCAATTGACATTGAGGAAGTGCTTATAATATCCTTAAAAGTTATTCGCGAGCCAAAAATCGATGAGTTAATACAAGCGTTGCGTGAAAGTAAAACAGCCAAAAATGAGCCAAAAATGAGCCAAAAAGAACAGGTTGAAGAAATTTTAAAAGGAAATAAAATTCAGCTAAAACCGCTTGATTTAAATCAAATAGATAATTTCGGCGAAGATTTTACGCAAAAATAATTACTGATGAATTATGTCGTAAAATGACGGAATTATCGGTGTTAGCGTTTTATCATCAATTATTGCATTTTGCCTTACATTTTCAAATAAAATTTTGATTTTGTTGCCTAGTTTGTCTTGATAATCCATGCGATAAGGCAGATCATTTTTTGTTGTGATTAGGTATTCTACATCGTCAAATTCTGTCTTGTAAAGCGTATCTTTTATGTGCGTTGCGTTTTTGAGAAGCTGGGCTAAATTTGGCGTATTTTCTAGTTTTGAAACTATAACTTGCTCTAACTCGTCTTCTATGATTACAACTTTGTTTATGTCAAAATAAATTTTCTTTGGAGTTGGCTTTTCATATATCCAAAGTGCTTTGTTGTCGTTTCTGGCGTAAAAGTTGCCGGTGTAGGTGATTGTGGCTTCATTGCTGGTTAGCGTTTGGGTAAAATTTGCGCTAATTGAGCTAAAATTCAAATCCGCCAAAGCACAAACGCAAAAAGCGCAAAGTAAGAGAAATTTTTTCATATTTTTCCTTTTTTGGCTTGATTGTAGCTAAGTTTAAATAAATAAATGTTAAAATCACAGCTTTATAAAACGTAAGAAGGTGCAATATGATCGTAGATTTTTTTAAGAAAATTTTTGGAACAAAAAACGATAGAGAAATAAAGCAATATCTAAAAAAAGTAGCCCAAATAAACTTGCTAGAAGCAACTTACGCCGCACTTAGCGACGATGAAATTAGGGCTAAATTTAGCGAATTTAAACAAGCCGTTAAAGATGAAGTGAAGACAACTGATGAAGTGCTTTTTGACGTATTTGCTATCGTTAGGGAAGTTGGTAAAAGGACTTTAAATATGCGCCATTTTGACGTTCAGCTAATAGGGGCGATGGTGCTAAATGACGGCAGGATAGCAGAGATGAAAACGGGCGAAGGAAAGACGCTTGTTGCAACTCTTGCGGTTGTTTTAAATGCGATGAGCGGTAACGGAGTTCATGTTGTTACAGTAAATGATTATCTGGCAAAACGTGATGCGACGCAAATGAGTGCGATTTATAATTTTCTTGGACTTAGTGTCGGAGTTGTGCTTGGCGGAGAATACGATGATGCAAAACGTAAAGCGGCGTATGATTGCGACATAACTTACGGCACAAATAATGAATTTGGCTTTGATTATCTGCGTGATAATATGAAAATGGAATTTAAAGATAAAGTCCAGCGCGAGCATAATTTCGTTATCGTAGATGAGGTTGATAGTATTTTGATTGACGAGGCTAGGACACCGCTTATCATTTCAGGCTCGGCAAATCGCACTCTTAATGGATACATCAAAGCAAACGAAGTAGCCAAACAAATGGTGCGAGGCGAGGCACCTGCTACGCCACAAGAAAAGGCTACTGGCGATTTTGTCGTAGATGAAAAAAACAGAACCATAGCGATAACAGAAGCTGGAATTTCAAAGGCCGAGAAGCTTTTTGGTGTTGAAAATTTATATGATATGGAAAATGCTATTTTGAGTCATCATTTAGATCAAGCCCTTAAAGCGCATAATCTTTTTGAAAAAGACGTTCATTATGTGCTTAGAGATGGACAAGTCGTGATTGTTGATGAATTTACGGGACGACTTAGCGAAGGTAGGAGGTTCAGCGAAGGTTTGCACCAAGCTCTTGAAGCCAAAGAAGGCGTTAAAATTCAAGAAGAGAGCCAAACTTTGGCCGATATAACGTTTCAAAATTATTTCAGACTTTATAAAAAATTAGCCGGAATGACAGGAACTGCGCAAACTGAGGCCACCGAGTTTGCCCAAATTTATAACCTTGATGTTATCTCTGTTCCCACAAATGTTCCAGTTGCAAGAAAAGACAACAATGATTTGATTTACAAGACCGAAACTGAGAAATTTAAGGCCGTAATTGATGAAGTTAAAAAAGCTCATGGACGAGGTCAGCCAGTATTGGTAGGAACGGCTTCGATTGAGAAGAGCGAAAAGCTACATAATTTGCTTGTAAAAGAAAAAATTCCACATACCGTTTTGAATGCTAAAAATCACGAAAAAGAGGCTGACATAATAGCCCAAGCTGGAGTTAAGGGTGCTGTTACAATAGCTACAAATATGGCTGGTCGAGGTGTGGATATTCGCATAGATGATAGCGTGCGTGATTTGGGCGGTTTATATATTATTGGCACGGAAAGGCATGAAAGTCGCCGAATAGACAATCAATTACGAGGTCGTGCCGGTCGTCAGGGTGATCCTGGAGTAAGTCGTTTTTATTTAAGTTTAGAGGATAATTTACTTAGAATTTTCGGAAGTGATCGCATAAAAGCCATAATGGATAGGCTTGGTATAGAAGAGGGCGAAAATATCGACTCTAAAATGGTTACGCGAGCGGTCGAAAATGCTCAAAAGAAAGTTGAAAATTTGCATTTTGAGTCCAGAAAGCACATTTTAGAATACGATGATGTGGCTAACGAGCAGCGAAAAACAATATACAAATTTAGAAATGAATTGCTTGATCCAAATTTTGACATAAGCGAGAAGATAAAACAGCACAGGGCTGATTTTGTGGCAAATTTGCTAGAACAAGCTGAAATTTTCGCTGGTGGTCTAAAAAGCGAATTTGCGCTTGATAAGTTAGTCGCGATAGTGGCTGAAAATGGGGCTTGGATAGTAGCTGATGAGTTAAAAGAACTTGATTACGCTGAACTTATGGATAAAATAATCGCTAAATTCCAGAGCGATTATGAAGATAAAATGAGTGTTTTAGATAATAATCAGCGCAGATATATAGAAAAGGTTCTTTGTTTGCAAGTTGTTGATAATGCTTGGAGAGAGCATTTGTATCAAATGGACGTGTTAAAAACGGGTATTGGATTGCGTGGATATAACCAAAAAGACCCACTTACCGAGTATAAAAAAGAGAGTTATAATCTGTTTATCGAGCTCGTAAATAGGATAAAATTTGAAACTATAAGAGCCTTAACGGCTGTTAAATTTAAAATGGAAGATCGCGGGGATAAGGACAGACAAATTCGCTCAGATGAAAATAGTAAGAAGGTTGCCAGAAACGATTTGTGCCCTTGTGGAAGTGGCAAAAAATACAAAGAGTGTTGTGGAAAAAGTGGTCCTAAAAAAGGAGCTTTTGCGTGAATTTGATAATGGAAAATAAATGAGTTTAACCAAATATTTACTTTTTAAATATCTTCGCTTTGATAAAACTCAACCTTTCATCTCTCTTTCGGCGATTTTGGCTTTTTTGGGGGTTAGTATCGGTCTGATGGTCTTAATCGTTGCGATGGCGATAATGAATGGCTTTGATAAGGAATTTGAGCGAAAACTTTTCACGATGAATTATCCAATAACAATAGTTTCATCTATGAAAGGAAGCATTAAAGATGGCGATGTGAGCGATTTGCAGGATAAATTTCCACAGTTGCAATTTAGTCCTTATATTATGACCCAAGTTATTATTAAAGGCTCAAACGGCTTTGATGGCGGGATACTTTTTGGGGTAAATTCTCAAAACGAAAAGAAAATTAATTCTGTTGTTGGTTCAGGGCTTGGTAGTGCAGAATTGGATGGATATGCGCTTCTAATCGGACAAGGTGTCAAAAATGAAATGCTTGGTGATGCAGATAAGCTTACGTTGATATTTACCAAAAACGATCCAAGCGGGTTTGCTTTGATACCTAAAATGAAAAGATTTGACGTCGTTGGGGCGTTTAGTTCAGGTCTTGTCGCGTACGACAAAAGCTATCTTTATGCTAGCGTTGGTGCGCTTCGTAAAATTTTGGATTATGAAGATGGCTCGTATGACGGCATTCACGTATTTTCAAAAGATCCGTTTAATGATATAGAAAAAATCTCAAAAGAGTTAAATTTGGGTCAAAGGGCGATTGGTTGGTGGCAGCAAAATGGTAACTTCTTTTCCGCACTTGCACTTGAAAAGCGTGCCCTTTTTATAGTTTTGATGCTAATTATCTTAGTCGCTTCGCTTAACATCATAAGTTCTCTTTTGATGACTGTTATGAATCGTCGCCACGAAATTGCACTTTTGCTATCGCTTGGTGCTAGTCAAAGTGAGATAAAAAGGAGTTTTTTTGCACTTGGTGCTAGTATTGGCGGTAGTGGGATAGTTTTTGGACTTATTCTTGGACTTTTTGGCGTGTGGTTGCTTGGAAATTTTGACATAGTTAGTTTGCCGGCTGATGTTTATGGTAGCGCGAAACTTCCTATGGAGTTGTCTATTATGGATTTATTATTTATAATAATCGGTGCGGTCGTGATAGTAGCCTTTTCATCTTATTATCCGGCAAAAAAAGCTGCACAAATAGATGTTTTACAAACACTTAGAAATGAGTAAAGTTAGTAAGTAACTACGATGTTTTCTAGGTCTTGGAATTTAAACACATTTAAGCCGTTTTTGTATTCATAAGAGAGCTTGATTTTATGGGCTTTTAAAATATTATCTACTATATAAAGCCCAAGCCCAAAGCTTTTTTGTTTATCATCGCCTTTCGTAAATGGTTCTATATAGTGCGACAACTTTTGTTTTAACGGCTCTCCTTTGTTGATAAATTTTATATTTTCTTTTGAAATGCAGATATTTACGTGTTTGTCGGTGGAGTATTTTATGCCATTATCTATCATATTTTTTATGGCGATTGCAAATAGTTTAAAGTCGATGTTTAAATTTATCTCATCAATCTTGCTTATTGTAATTTGCTCTGGCTCGATCATTGCTATATCAAGAGCTTCGTCTATGACGTCATCGATTAGACAAATTTGTTTATTTTGAAGAGAAATATTTGATGTTACTTGCTCAACTGCGGCAAATTCATTAATCAGACTTTCTAATTTTATAAAAACAGCAACAAGCCTCTCTTGGTTTTTGCTTTTTTCTATCATTTCAGCCGCCAAACGTCCTTTTGTAATAGGTGTTTTTAACTCGTGCATTATGTTTCTTAAAAACAACTTCCTTGAGCTGTTGAGATTTTTGATTTGGCAAACAGCATCGTAAAACGCCTCTGCAACTTCAGAAATTTCGTCATTTCCGCTACTAACATTTGATACTTTTTCAAGCTCTCCGGCTGCGAATTTGTCGATTTGCTTTTTTAATCTTCTAAGTGGTTTTAGTTTTCTAATCACGAAAATATATGCTGCTAGTAAAATAAGTGCAACCAAAATGAAAATAATTTTTATAATTTTGTATCTATATGGTTGAAATTCCTTGTCTTCTAGCAAAACGATTTTATCAACGTGCTGAATTTTAAGATAGTGATGGTTTTGATATATCAGTATGGCTGATGATCCAATATCGGCTGAAATTTCGTCCAAAACCGTGCTTTTTGTCAAAATTTCGTTGCGTGTAGTTTCGTCATAAATTTCAGGCATTTTAAAATCTTTTGTTTGGCGGTTAAATTCCTCTTTGTCAATTATACCACCCATAAAAAACAGCGTGTTTCTAGCGATTGTTGAGTATTTGGAATTTAACTCTCTTGAATAATTTTGCTTATCAAAATCCATTAACCACAAAAATGCTAAAAAAATACTTATAGCTGAAAGCGCAAAGATAAAAGTTATAGTATAAAAAACAGATGATCTCTTCATCACTGAACCAGCTTATAGCCAATGCCCCGTATCGCGTGGATATAGCGTGGTTCTTTTGGATCGTCGCCTAACTTGGCTCTTATGCGACCGATTATCACGTCAATACTCTTATTTGTCGAATCTTCACTGATATTTTCGCAATTATAAACAAATTCCTCTCTTGTGATCGCACCGCCTTCTTTTTTAACCATATATTTTAATATATCATATTCAGCTGCGGTTAAATTTAGCTCTTTGCCATTTAGTGTAGCAATATGTTGATAATCGTCAATTGCAATGTCTTTTTGTATTTTTTGTTGCTCTTCGCTAATGATATTTTGCCTTCTAAGATGACTTTTTATGCGCGCTAAAAGTTCTTGCGGATCGTATGGCTTTGGCAGATAATCATCTGCTCCGTTATCTAAGGCGTTGATTTTATCGGTCAGATCGTGCCTTGCGCTTGATATGATAATGGGAACATTGTGCTTTTTTCGTATCTCTTTACAAACTTCAAGACCGTCTATTCCTGGCAAAGTAAGATCTAGTATAACAAGATCAAATTTGCTCGTGTTTAAAGTAGAAAGTCCCAAATACGGCTCTTCTGCTGTTGTAACGTGCATATCAAATTTGGCTAAATATTCAGTTAAAATTTCAGCTAGTTCCATATCATCTTCAATCATCAAAATTTCTATCACTTTTAAGCTCCATTTTTTGTTTCATTATACCCAAGAAATGCAAAATTTAACCGAATAATATTTGCTAAATTTGTGGCTAAAACCACAAATTTAAATTATTTAATAACTAGACCTTGAATCACACCACGACGATTGACCCAAACTAGCGATTTTTTACCTTTTATACTAGAAACAGCTTTGTTAAAATCATTGATGTTTCTGATAACTTCTTCTGATACTTGTATGATTATGTCGCCAGTTTCAAAGCCAAATTTATCCGCATCGGAATTTGGCTTAACTCCAGTTACTAAAACGCCTGTAATCTCTTGTGTGAGTTTATATTTTCTGCGCGAATTGTCATCGATATTTGTTACGCTTAACCCACTTATGTTAGAGCCATCTTGCTCAGAAAGAGCTAAGCCATCTTGCATATTGGCTAGTTTTAACTTTGTGTTTTCGATTTTTCCAAAACGCTCAAACGTAACGCTAATCTCTTGATTTGGAGTAAGCGAGCCGATTGTATTTTTTAAATCATTTGCATTTTTTATATCTTTATTATTAATTTTGATAATCAAATCACCTCTTTTAATTCCAGCCAAATCAGCCGGTAGTCCCTTTTCTACGCTACTTATCAACGCGCCTTCTTTGTTTTTATAAAGCTCTTTTTGCTCATCGGTTAAATTTGAAATCATAACGCCTATGTAGCCACGGTCTATTTTACCGACTTCTATGAGTTTTTTAGCGATATCTTTTGTCATATTTGATGGAATTGCAAAGCCAATACCGTTGTTTCCGCCACTTCTGCTAAGAATTGCAGAATTTATACCAACTAGCGCACCCCTACTATCAACTAGCGCACCACCTGAATTTCCAGGATTAATCGACGCATCTGTTTGGATAAAATTTTCATATTGGTTTAAGCCTATATTGTCTTTGTTTAGCCCTGAAACTATGCCTTGGGTTATGCTTCCGCCAACACCAAATGGGTTTCCGATAGCAAATACTATGTCGCCCTCCATTAGTTTTGAAGAATCCGCTATTTTAATAGCTTGCAAATTTATAGCCTCGATTTTTATGATCGCAAGGTCGGTTTTTGGATCTGTTCCGATTATTTTAGCTTTGTATTCTTTGTTGCTGTCAAGAAGTGTTACTATGATCTCATCACTATCTTCAACAACGTGGTTATTGGTTACGATGTAGCCATTAGTTGATATTATAACCCCAGAGCCAAGTGAAGTGCTTTTTTTCTTTTCTTGCGGGATTGCGAAGTTGTGCCCAAAGAATTCCTTGAAAAACGGATCGTTAAACATATCTTCTATTGCATTTCCTTTTGAAACCACCGTCTTTGTTGTAGATATATTTACTACTGATTTTTTGGCATCCACAATCGAGCTGTGATAAGACAATACAACATCTTGGTTTGATTCTGGATTTACTCTTTTAAAATCGCTACTGGCTTCTTGGAAATTGATACTAGCCGCATAAATACAACAAGTTGCAGCAAGTGATAGCGTTAAAATTTTTTTCATTTTGTTCCTTTTTTGAAAAATTTTTAAATTTGGATTATAAAACAGTGAGCTTAATGCAAAGTTAATCATTTTTTAAATTTTAAAATTTATAGTTGATTGACTTTGACTAAACTAATATGCTATAATGTATATAAAATAAATTGAATTAAGGACAAGTAAGATGAGTAATAGCCTTTATGAAACACTCGGTGTTAGCAAGGGTGCTTCAAGCGATGAGATTAAAAAAGCTTACAGAAGGTTGGCTAGAAAATATCATCCAGACATTAACAAAGAACCAGGTGCGGAAGATAAATTTAAAGAGATAAACGCCGCTTATGAAATTTTAAGCGATGACAAAAAACGAGCGCAATACGACCAATACGGCGATTCTATTTTTGGCGGACAAAATTTTCACGATTTTGCATCAAGTTCGGCTGGAATGGGAAATTTAGATGAGATAATAAGAAATATTTTTGGCGGATTTAGTAGCTCTGGTTTTGGAGCGTTTGATGGCGGATTTATGCAGGATTTAGATATAAATGCAAGCGTTACCATTCCGTTTGAAGTGGCTGTTTTGGGTGGAGAGCATAGTATAAATTTAAACTCCGAAAGTATAAAAATAAAAATTCCACACGGTATAAACGACGGTGAAAAAATAAGAATAAAAGGCAAGGGCAAATCTATCCAGGGTATGGGGCGAGGAAATTTGATATTAACTGTGCACATAAGCGATAGCGACGAGTATGTAAAAGATGGCGATGATTTATATAAAGACGTTTTGATACCGCTTAAAACAATGCTTTTTGGTGGCAAGGTTAGTGTTAAAACGCTTAAAAAAGATGTTACGATTAAAATTGGCGAAAATTCAAAATCAGGTCAGAAAATTCGTTTAAAAGGTTATGGCATACAAAACAGAAAGACTGATATTTACGGTGATTTATACTTAAAAATCAGAGTTGATTTGCCAGATATAAATTCATTAGACAAAGACCTTGTAAAACAGCTTAAAGATAAATTACCGGAGAGATAAAATGAGAAAATACGAAGAGCCTGTGTATTTAATAAGCGTTGTGGCTAAGGTGCTAAGCATACATCCGCAGACATTGCGACAATATGAGCGTGAAGGTCTTATAGAGCCATCTCGCACTGATGGCAAGATGCGTCTTTATTCGGAAAAGGATTTGGATAGGATAAAGATGATTTTGCGTCTGACACGCGATCTTGGAGTAAATTTAGCTGGTGTTGATGTGATTTTGCAGCTTAAAGAACAGCTCGAAAGCTTTTCTCAAACGATCGAAGAGCTTAAAGAACAACTAGAAATTTCTCAAAACACAAATATCCCTTCTAAAAAAGCACTTGTGAAAAGAAAAAATAATTTCGACTTGATTTTTTATGAAACAAAAGAGTAGAATTTTATAATTGATATTTTTTAGGAAAAGCTTTGGAGAAATTTTTATTGTTTTCAGCTATTTTGCTGATCGTAAGCATCGTATCTAGTAAAATTTCAGATAAATTTGGAATTCCATCATTGATCGTGTTTTTAGCCGTGGGTATGCTTGCAGGTTCGGACGGAGTTTTAGGGATTGATTTTACAAACCAAAAAATCGCGCAAGATGTCGGCACTATCGCGCTTATTTTTATACTTTACGCTGGCGGACTTGATACAAATTTAAAATCCATACGTCCTGTTATGCTAAATGGCATAATTCTAGCTACGCTCGGTGTTGTTTTGACAGCCTTAGTTATGGCTTGTTTGGTTAAATTTTTGCTTGATTTTACGTGGCTAGAAGCGTTTTTGCTGGGAGCTATAATCTCATCTACTGATGCAGCTGCCGTGTTTGCGATACTAAGAGCTAAGGGAATTTTTCTAAAAAACAATATTGGACCGCTTCTTGAATTAGAATCGGGCTCAAACGATCCGATGGCGATTTTTTTGACGATAACCATTATCCAGATAATAACCGTCGCCACGACGCCAGATCCAGTAGATGTCGCAGTTTTGCTTATCGAGCAGTTTTTGCTCGGTGGTTTGATGGGTTACGCATTTGGGATCACGTTGCCGTCTATTTTTAACAGATTAAGACTTAAGCATTGGGGACTTTATCCTGTTTTTTCTATGGCGTGGGTGTTGCTACTTTTTGCGCTTTGCTCCAAGGTAGGCGGTAACGGCTATATCGCTGTTTATATAGCTGGAATGTTTGTAAATAAAAAAGAATTTGCTCATAAGAAAAATTTAATTGGCTTTCACGACGGTATCGCTTGGACGATGCAGATAGTCGTTTTCATAACACTTGGACTTTTAGTATTTCCTTCCGAGTTACCTTCTGTTGCGATGATGGGATTTGTCATAGCGCTTTGGCTTATGTTTATCGCACGTCCGATAGGCGTTTTCGTATCGCTTTTATTTTCAAGATATAATTTTAAAGAAAAACTTTTCATATCTTGGGTCGGATTGCGTGGTGTTGTTCCGATTATCCTTGCTACGTATCCGTATGCAAGCAAGATTACGCATGCTGAATTGATTTTTAACACGATATTTTTTATGGTTTTGATTTCGGTTTTGCTTCAAGGCACAAGTCTTGAATTTGTGGCTAAAAAGTGCGGGGTTATGGAAGAAAACAAAGAAGAAAGTGCGGAATTTTCAAATTTGCCTATTTTTTATCATACGCTTAGACAATACACCATCCATCTTGGATCAGACGCGATAGGCAAGAATTTAGCCGAGCTTGAATTACCAAATGATTTTTTGGTGATTTTGATAAAGCGCAAGGGCGAATACGTCAAACCTACCGGCTCGTCTGTTTTTGAAGATGGCGATTTGCTTTTGATACAATGCGAAAGCGAAACCAGATATAACGAAACGATTAAAATTTTTGCTTAGGCTCAAAAACAGCCTAAATTTACTCCAAAGCTTGCGCTAAATCTTCTATCAAATCATCAATATTTTCTATGCCCACACTTAAGCGAATTAATCCAGCACTAATACCAGCTTTTTTTAACTCATCTGTTGGAATTTGCTGATGAGTGGTTGAAGCTGGATGAGTTATGATTGATTTCGTATCACCTATATTTACAACTATGCTAAAAATTTTAGCCTTGTCCATAGCAGCTTTTGCTCTTTCAAAGCTATCAACTTCAAAACATAAAAGCCCGCTTGACATACCATTAAGGAAGTATTTTTGAGCTCTATCATAGCCTTTGCTGTTTTTAAAGCCTGGATAAATAACATTTTTAACAAATTTATGAGAACTTAAAAATTCGGCGATTTTTAGTGCGTTTTGTGAATGAGCTCGCATACGAAGCGGCATAGTTTCAAGCCCTTGAATTAATTGCCAAGCGTTAAATGGCGAAATAGTAGCACCCGTATCTCTAAGCAGACCGAAGCGAATTCTAAGCGTAAAAATATCAAATGCGTTTGCGACATCGGCATAAACTAATCCGTGATAACTCTCATCTGGTTCGTTAAAGTGCGGATATCGCGGATTTGCAACGATCTTTTTGTTTAAATTTTTACTAGAAATCACAACTCCAGCCATACTAAGCCCTTGACCACTTATGTATTTGCTAGCACTATGAACTACCACATCGACGCCTTTTGTTAAAGGCTTAAACAAAATCGGCGTTGCAACTGTGTTATCGGCGATCGTTACGATGTTAAATTTATCTGCTATTTGGACGATTTTTTCGACATTTGGGATTGAAATTTGCGGATTTGAAAGCGTTTCAAAAAATATCGCCCTTGTCTTTTCATCAATCAAATTTTCAAGGTCATTAGCCTCGTCGCTGTCAAAAATTCTAGCCTCTATCCCAAAACGTTTTAGCGTGTGTGTTAGAAGCGTTGTTGAGCCACCGTAGATCTTTTCTGCGACTATTATATTTTCACCAGCTGCGGCTAAATTTGTAATCGCATAAAATGTCGCAGCCTGTCCGCTAGCCGTTGCTATGGCAGCGCTTCCGCCTTCAAGCTCGGCTATTCTTGATTCAAATATCGATGTGGTAGGATTTGTTAATCTAGTATAAATGCTTCCTATGTCAGCTAGTGTAAATCGTTTGGCAGCCATTTCTGCTGTTCCGAAATCATAAGCCGTTGTTTGATAAATAGGCACTGCCATAGTGGCTTCTCCGACGTTGCTGTCGTATCCAAAATGCGTTACAATCGTCTCATCTTTCATTTTATTTCCTTTGTAAAAATTTCAATGATTGTATAAAAAAATCTTAAAATTTTGTGTAAAAATAACGAAATTTATGTAAAAAAAATGTATAATCGTTGTAAAAAAGGAACATTGTGGCTGAGCAAAACGAAAAAAATAAGCGTATAAAATATCTGCGAAGCTTGGAAAAATTCACTAAATCTACCATAAACGGTTTAAAAAGAGAGGATTTTGATGAGGTTGCGTTTTTGAGCCGTGTCGCAAAAAATGCCGAAATTTTGCGCAAAGTAGAGCCTGTTTTTTTAGATCAGCCTTACGCAAAAGCGTTAGAAAATTTTGTAAATTTAACTATTGTTGGAGATAGCAAAGACGCTTTAATAAGCGCGGCAAATTCATTACAAAAGCTTAAAAATCGCAAAACTTATAAAAAACAAAAACACAAAAACAGCTACGAGGACAACGAATGAAATGCGTTATTTTCGATATGGACGGCACGTTAATCGATAGTGCGAAAGCTATTTGCGTAACTGTTAATGAAATAAGGAGCGAGATTGGTTTATTTGATTTGCAAGAGCAATTTATAATAAAAACCATAAACGAGCCTGGGGAAAACATAGCAAAATGTTTGTATGATATTGACAATCCGAATATGAAATTTAGAGACAATTTTGAGTCAAAATTTAAGATTAATTACGCCAAATTTGCTAAAGTTTATGAAGGTGTGGATAATATGCTTGGCGAGCTGAAAAAAGATGGAAATTTTATCGCACTTGCAAGCAATGCACCTCAAGAAACACTTGTTGCTATTTTAAAAAAGGCTGGAATTTTACAATTTTTTGATTTTATAATCGGCGCTAGAGCCGATGTGCCACAAAAGCCAGATCCTACAATGCTAAATTTGGTTATAAAAATGGGCGAATTTGATAGCGTGATATTTGTAGGAGATAGTAAAAAAGATGAGCTTGCTGCGCGTAATGCTGGTATCGCTTACCTTAATGTAAGCTGGGGATTTGGCGATGAAAATCGAACTTGTGCAAATGTAAAAAACGTAGATGAAGCATTGCGATATATTCGTGATTTTAGTAAAATTTAATGAATAATAATACATAAAATAATCTAAACAAGAGGTTTTAAAATTTATGAAAAATGATATATTTTCCCAAAATCCAAGAGATAAATTCCTTGATATTTTATTTAATGCCAATAGAAATTTAGTCGCAAACGAGCTAGATAAAATTTTTGAAAATTTTATTGCTATGAAGGAGCTTTGCGAACAAAACGGCATTAGCGAAACGGCAATAACAGATTTTATTTCTCAAAATCAAATTTTGATTGAAGAGGGATTAAACGACATTTATATTGGACTTAGTGGGGATATTTTAAGTCAAAATGAGTAAAATATGTGCTGTTTTTTTGCTGATTTTTTTTAGCTTTGCAAATGCCACGGTAAGCTTTGAAGAAGAGCATATTTTCGAGCTTAAAAAAGACGAATGGGCGAGAGTTTTTATAACCAAAAAAGGCACTGACGAACGCGATAGTTTTGATTTTCGTTGGACGCTTTTTGATAATACAAATGTCGTTATTCACTCGTTTTACCGCAAATATCCAAGGCAGTTTATTATGTCGTTAAGACACGGTTTGACAACATATAAACAAACTCTCTTGCCTGATTATAAATATCCGCCAAGAGATCATTCAACTTTGTTTTTGGTGTTTGAGGACTACAAAAAAGGCGTTGCGAAATTTAGAGTATTGATAAAAGACGAAGAAAAACGCGTTGATGTGGAATTTTTAGATCCGCCTAAAAGACGTTAGAAAGGTTAAAATGGAAGAGATTGATAAGATAATGCTTGAGTTTATAAGTGAGCTTGGATACGAAAAGGCGAATTTTATGTTTTCTCAAATAAGCTCTGGTAAAAAACTTAGGTCTAAGCTTTTATTAAGCATAGCCGGCAAAAGCGAGCAAAGTTTGAAAATTTGCGCTATTATCGAGCTTATTCATTTAGCTAGTTTATTACACGACGATGTTATAGACGATTCGTTTTTGCGTCGTGGAAGTCCAAGTATTAATGCTAAATTTGGAACTAAAAATGCGATAATGTTAGGCGATATTTTGTATTCGAAAGGTTTTTTCGAGCTGTCTAAATTTCCGCATAGTATTTCAGGAGAGATTTCAAATGCGGTTAGTAAATTAAGCATTGGTGAGATGATGGACGTCAAGCTTTCGCAAAATTTCAATACCGATAAAACTGCGTATGAAACGATGATTTATTATAAAACAGCGATTTTGATAGAAGCAACGGCTGTTGTTGGGGCTATTTTGGCCAGATTAGACGAGAGTAAGTTTAGAATTTACGGCAAAAATTTGGGTCTAGCTTTTCAGATAATTGATGATATTTTGGATATAACTCAAGATGAAAAGACGCTAGGAAAGCCAAATTTAAGCGATTTTAAAGAAGGTAAAACCACACTGCCTTATATAGAGCTTTATGAAAATTTAAATACCGAAGAGAGATTAAAGCTTAAAAATTTATTTAATAAAGAGCTAAATCAACAAGAAATTTCTTGGATAAAAGATAAGATGAGCGAATTTTCTATCATTAATAATTCATTTAATATAGCTAGAAATTTTGGTCTTGAAGCGATGCAAGCTGTGAGTAAATTTGGCATTTGCGGACTTGAAGAAATCGTTAAAAATATGATAGATAGGAAATTTTAATGCGTTACGCAAGCGTTAGTTTTACGCATAAAAATACCGATATTTCGGTGCGAGAAAGGCTATCTTTTTCAAATATCGAACGCAAAAATGAGATTTTACGCTTGATAAATTCAAATGAAAATATCAACGAATGTATGGTTTTAAGCACGTGCAACCGCGTAGAAATAATCGTAAGCGTTAAACGAATTGAAGGGGTTAGCAAGCACATAATCGCCTGTATGGCGTTAATTTGCGGAATTAGTTATGAAGAGTTGCAAAGTAGAGCGGATATTTATGAAGATAACGGCGCGATACACCATTTATTTGCCGTCGCCAGCTCGCTTGATAGCTTGGTTGTGGGCGAAACGCAGATTGCGGGGCAATTAAAAGAGGCGTATAAATTTGCTCTTGCGAATAAAAGTTGCGGACAAAATTTAGCCGTTGCTATGCAGTATGCTTTCAAATGCGCCGCAGAAGTGAGAAATAAAACCGAAATTTCAAAAAATCCGATTTCCGTCTCAAGTGTTGCGGTTGCGAAGGCTAAGGAAATTTTTGGAAATTTAAACGCAATGGTGGCTGTTATAATCGGTGCTGGCGAGATGGCAGAGTTAGCTAGCAAACACCTTATATCAAATGGCGCGAGAGTTGTGATTTTAAACAGAAACAAGCAAAGGGCTAAAAATTTAGCCCTAACGCTTGGTGATAATAACGAATTTGACGCACTTTCAAACGTAGCAAATTATATAAATAAATACCAAATTATATTTTCAGCCACAGCCGCACCGCACCCAGTGCTAATTGATTCTATGATTGAAGAGTGCAAATTTAAGCGTTATTTTTTCGATCTTGCCGTTCCTAGGGACATTGCCATAACGCCTAGTGAAAATATAAAAATTTACGCGGTTGATGATTTGCAAGAGATAGTTAATAGCAATCTTGCTTTAAGAGAAGAGCAAGCACAGATCGCTTACGGCATAGTTGGACGCAATACTGCCGCGTTTTTTATGCATTTAAGAGAACAAGCCATAACGCCGCTAATAAAATCCATAAGAGAGCAAGCTAAAATTTGTGCGAAAAATGAACTTCAAAAGGCTATAAAAAAGGGCTATTTAAAGCATAGCGATCACGGCGAGGCATATAGATTGATTAATCAGGTTTTTAAAGCTTTCCTGCATAGTCCGACTATAAATTTAAAAAGCCTTGTAAATGACGATATTAACGAAATTTCACTAAAAACAATAGGAAAAATTTTTGATATAAAAGAACAACAAAATGAAAATGAATTTCAATGGGAGGACGAATGAGATTTTCTAGACTTTATGCACCAACAACAAAAGAAGCGCCAAAAGATGCTACTTTGCCAAGCCATCGGTTTTTATTACGCGCTGGATATATCGAGCAAGTAGGAGCTGGGCTTTATAATCTTTTGCCGCTTGGAAAAATGGTTTATAACAAAATTTGTGCAATAATAAAAGAAGAGATGGATAAAAGCGGCTCGCAAGAAATTTTGATGAGCTTTGTTACGCCGGCTGAACTTTGGCAACAAAGCGGGCGGTTTGAAGTTTATGGAAAGGAACTTTTGCGTTTTAAAGATCGCAAAGAAAACACTTTTGTGCTAAGTCCAACAAATGAAGAAAGTGTTGTTGCGCTTGTGCGCGGAAGAGTAAATAGTTACAAACAGTTGCCACTAAATTTGTATCATATAAATACGAAATTTAGAGACGAAGCCAGACCTAGATTTGGATTGCTTCGTGGGCGTGAGTTTATAATGAAAGACGCTTACAGTTTTCACGCGACTTACGAGGATTTAAATAAAGAATTTGACCTTATGGAAGCGACTTATGCGAAAATTTTTACCAGACTTGGGTTAAATTTTCGTATTGTTGAAGCTGATAGCGGTGCTATTGGTGGAAGCGGAAGTAAGGAATTTATGGTTTTGGCAAATAGCGGCGAAGACGACATTATAATAAGTGAAAATTCAACCTATGCTGCAAATATAGAAGCCGCAAAAAGAGCCAAAAGAACAACTCTAGCCCAGCGACCGCAAGCTGATGGGGCCAAATTTTTTACTCCGAATGCAAGCACCATTAAAGACGTTGCGGACTTTTTTAAAGTTGATGAATTTTATTGTATAAAGGCGGTTATCAAAAAAGCCATTTACAAAGATAGCCAAAAAGTTGTGGTATTTTTCGTGCGCGGACTTGATGAGTTGCAAGAAACTAAGGCTGCAAATGCATGCGGTGCATTAGAGATTGTCGATGCAAGTGAAAGCGAAGTGCTTGATGCTGGATTGGTGGTCGGTTTTTGCGGTCCTGTGGGCTTAAACGGTGTTGATTTTTACATAGATAACGAACTAAAAGACGAAACGCAGATGATATGTGGTGCAAATGAAAAAGACTATCATTTTGTAGGCGTTAGTGTTAGTGGATTTAATGAATGCAGATTTAAAGATTTAGTTAGCGTTAGAGATGGAGATATGGGGCTTGATGGTGGAATTTTAAGGATAAGCAAAGGCATTGAAGTAGGGCATATATTTAAACTTGGCACAAAATATTCCGAACCAATGGGCGCAAATTTCTTAGATGAAAACGGAAAATCAAAGCCGTTTATTATGGGTTGTTACGGTATCGGAGTTAGCCGTTTGATTGCCGTTATTATCGAAACTAGCCATGATGAAAAGGGGCTTATTTGGAATGAAGCGGTAACTCCGTTTAAATTTGAGATAATTATTTCAAATTTAAAGGACGAAAATAGCGTAAAATTTGCAAATGAGCTTTACGAAAAATTACAAAATTGTGGTATTAGCGTGATTATTGATGATAGAAACGAACGCTTTGGAGTAAAGATTAGCGAATTTGAGCTACTTGGCTTTACGTATGCCATCGTGGTTGGCAAAGGCTTGGAAAATGGCGAAGTTGAGTTGATAAAACGAGTCGATTTAAGCAAACAAACTGTAAATAAAGATGAAATTTTTGATTTGGCAAAGAAGTTATGCTAAAAATATTGATTTTGCCTTATTTGATAGTTGAATTTTTTTCAACTTCATTTTTTGTGAGCGCTTATGGCTTTTTGGGTTTGTTTATAGAAACGATTCTTACCGGATTTTTGGGTGCGATTTTAATATCTAGGATTGGATTTTTAAATCTTTTTTCTAGGCTTATGTTTTTAAGTTCTAGTGATATTTTTAGCTATCTTGGCATAGCTATCGGCGGTTTTTTACTTTTTATCCCAGGAATCGTAACTGATATTTTAGGTATCATAATAGTAGCTATTTGCTTTCTTGAAACGTTTCAAAAGCCAAAAGAGCGATTTTATAGCCAAAATTCAAGCGCAAAACAACCAAAAAACGATGACGAAATCATAGACGTAGAAATAATAGAAGAAAGGCGAGTATGAAAAATTTAAAAATCGCAACAAGAAAGAGCGTATTGGCTATGTGGCAAAGTCAGTATATACAAGCTAAATTGCGCGAGCGTTATTTGGATTTAAACGTTGAGCTTGTGGGAATGAAAACAAAAGGCGATGTTATCTTGGATACTCCGCTTTCAAAAATAGGTGGCAAAGGGCTTTTTACAAAAGAGCTTGAAGATAGTATGCTAAATGGCGAAACGCATATTGCAGTTCATAGTCTTAAAGACGTCCCTGTCGTGTTTCCAAATGGGCTTGTTTTGGCGGCTATTTGCGCGCGAGAAGATGCGCAAGATGCTATGATAAGTGAAAATTTCGCAACTTTTAACGATTTGCCAAAAGGTGCGAAAGTAGGCACTACAAGTCTTCGTCGCAAAATGCAGTTGCTAAAATTAAGACCTGATTTAAATATTATTTCATTGCGCGGTAATGTCCAAACTAGACTTCGCAGGCTAAAAGACGCAGAATTTGATGCGATTATTTTAGCTATGGCTGGGATAAATAGGCTAAATTTAAAAGACGAGGTTAGATTTATCTATCCTTTTGAAATTTCTGAAATGATACCTGCTATGGGGCAGGGCGCGCTTGGGATTGAAGCTGTTGATAGTGAAGAAATTTTGCAAACGATAGAATTTTTAAAAGATGAAAAAGCTGTTATCGAAACGACTATTGAGCGAGATTTTGTAGCTGTTTTAGAGGGTGGTTGCCAAGTGCCAATTGGGGTAAATGCAAGTCTTAAAAATGATGAAATTTTAATAAATGCTATTGTTGGATTGCCTGATGGAAGTGAATTTATTAGTAAAAATGTTGTCGTACCAAAAAGCGAATATAAAACGGCAGGTAAAATTTTAGCTGACGAGTTTATAAAAAAAGGCGCAAAAGAGCTACTAAAAAGGGCAGAAAAAATGGCGAATTTATAAATTCTCCGCGGTATAAACTTGCGGAGAATTTGCTATTTATTTGCCGTGTTTAGATAAATAAAAAATAACTTTTATAGCTTGTTAAAAGATCTTTATCTTCGCTATCTTCGACTTTTTGCAAATTTTTCTTATGGCGTAATTTGCCTTAAAAAACTCATTTGGTTTGATTTGAGCCAATTGTAATAATACGCTAGGCATTAAAGATAGCTCGCTTAAATCCATTAAATCGTTATTTATTTGTTTGATTTCACTGCTACCTTTAGCGTAAAAGCCAGTTATGTAAAGTGGTTCATTGAAGTTATTAAATTTTACATCATTATCTTTTAGCCCCATATTGCCTTGATGATCTCCAAAATATGCAAATATATAGGGTCTGTTTGTGCCAAGCATAAAGTCGTTAAAATCCACTACCGCTTTGCTAAGTTGCACTTGCCTTTCGTAATAATCTGTTAATTTTGTCGACTAAGATTTATTGTAAAATTTGTCTAAGCCAAATTTTATCTCTTTGGCTCTATTGTATGGCGCGTGTTCGTTTATGGTTAGCATATATATGAAAAGTGGTTGTTTGTCTTTGTATTTTTCAAACACTTTTTTCATGCATTGACCCATTTGTATAGACGTTATGTGTTTTAATTTCCTAATCTTTTCGCCAGCTCCCTCGCATTTTAATTCGCTTGGGTGCACGTATTTGTCGATGCCAAAATTTTCGTAAGCATTTTTAGAGTTGTAGGCGCTTCCTGGATATGGATTTAAAGCTATGGTATAGTAGCCTTCTTGTTTTAAATTTTTTGGTAACGAGTATTTTATGTGAGGCGCTGCGTATTGAAAAATCAATGACGAGCTTGCTCCAAATTCATCAGGACTTAAGCCTGTTAATACTTCAAATTCTGATTTCCAAGTCTTTCCGCCAAACGTATGTACTCTGCTTAAGGCTTGAAATTTAAAATCTCCCTTAAACATATCTACTTGTTCTAAATTTCCACTGTAAAATGACGCATCAAGCGTGGTTTCGTTTAGCCAAAGTATCAAATTTAGCTTCAAATTTGAGCTTTCATATTCTGAAATTGTGCTTAATTTGTCTTCAAAAAGTTTATACGAGTTATTAAAATTTGGGCTTTTGTACTCAAGAGTTGAGCCGTTTGCTATAGTCATAGATATATTCATATATGTATTTTTAAGCTCTGGAAACGTTTTTAGCCATTCGTTTTTTACGACTTCTAAGGATGCTATTTTAATATGAACGCCAATTAAAAATATAAATACAAGCGCTCCGATCGCTCGAAATTTAAAATTTGCTTTTTTATATTTTGAGTAAGCAAAAGCGCCAAAAGCTAGTAATGCAAGTATCGTAGCTACAACTAAAAGTAGCTCTTTAAAATCTGCTAAAATATCCCAATTTTCGTAGTCTAAATAAAGCAAAAAATCATTAGCAAACAAGGCTTTTCTGTAATAATACAAACTAAGCCTGTTTATCATAAACAGTATAAACATCGTTATAGACGCGAAATTTAGACTTCTAAGCCATTGTCCACTTATAAAAAATATAGCAAAAAAATAATATAAAAAATTGCAATAGACCGAAAAATAAAGCAAACACGGTAAGTTTATAATTAAATATAAAAATCATAGTTACAAGAAAAATAATAGCCGTAAATATTAGCGCAAAATAGCGTTTTGTCATTAATCAATCCTTACAATATTTCTTGTTATAATGTTATAAAATATAATCAAAACGTAGGATTGACAATGGATTACATAAAAATTTTAAAAGACAACGGCTTACTTAGAGTAATTGATGAGCCCGTAGACATCAACCTAGAGATTGCGCACGTAAGCTATATCGAAGTTAAGCGCGAGAGCTCTCAGGCGCTACTTTTCACAAACCCTATCTGCAAAAAAACGGGGCGTAAATTTGCTCCAGTGCTTACTAATATCTACGGATCAAAGCGGGCAACCGAGCTTATATTTGGGGCAATCCCCCAAGATATAGCGGCTGAAATTTCATCTTTTTTAAAGCCTAAAAAGCCAAAGACGCTTGGCGAGAAAATTTCTTTTGCGAGCTATCTTTTTAGTATGCGAAATATTTTTACAAAGCGTTTAAAAGGCGAGGGCGAATGCCAAGAGATTAAAATGCTTGGTGAAAATGTGGATTTGCTATCGCTTCCAGCTCTTAAGACTTGGGAATTTGACGGTGGCGCATTTATAACGATGGGGCAAGTTTATACGCAAAGTTTAGATGGCGAGTTGCAAAATTTAGGTATGTATCGCCTTCAAGTTTATGACAAAAATCGCCTTGGAATGCACTGGCAAATTCATAAAGACGGTGCGAATTTTTTCAACGAGTATAAGCGTGCAGGGCGCAAAATGCCAGTTTGCGTAGCGATTGGTGGCGATCCGCTTTATATCTGGTGTGGGCAAGCTCCGCTTCCAAAAGGGATTTTTGAGCTATTGCTTTACGGATTTATACGCAAACGTCCAGCGCGCCTTGTAAAGTCGCTCACTAATGAAATTTACGTTCCACACGACGCGGACTATGTAATCGAGGGCTTTGTTGATACGACTAAATTTGAGCTTGAAGGTCCATTTGGCGATCATACTGGCTTTTATACGCCAATCGAGCCTTTTCCAGTTATGGAAGTTACGGCGATTACGAGCAAGCGCGCGCCGATATTTCACGCCACAGTAGTTGGCAAGCCACCGCTTGAAGATAAATTTATGGGCTGGGCAACTGAGCGTGTATTTTTACCGCTTTTGCAAACAACAGTTCCTGAATTGATTGATTATAATATGCCAGAAAATGGCGTTTTTCACAATCTAATTTTAGCTAAAATCAATGCTCTTTATCCAGCTCACGCAAAGCAGGCTATGCACGCGTTTTGGGGTGTTGGACAGATGAGCTTTGTAAAACACGCGATATTTGTTGATGAAAATGCTCCGAAACTTGAAGATTACGATGAAATTTCAACTTATATTTTAAATCGTTTTGGCGAAAAAAGTTTGCTGATTAGTCAAGGAATTTGCGACCAATTAGATCATGCAAGCCCAAATTCTTGCTACGGTGGAAAACTTGGCATCGACGCGACATCTGATTTTAGCGTTGGCTTTGTAGAAATCTTAAGCGATTTTGCGCTACTTGAAAAATTTCAAAGCCAAAGCGAAAATATCTTGGAGCTAAAGCAGTATAAAACCGATACAAAATGTCCGATTGTTGTCGTTAAAGTCGATAAAAAAGAGCCGATAAAAGATACTTTTTTAAGGCTGTTAAAATTTCAAGACCATTTTAAGATTTTAGTTTTTGTTGAGCCTCAAAATCGTTTGCAAAACCCGTATATGCTTATTTGGCGAGTTGTAAATAACATCGATGCAATACGCGATATTATCATAATGGATGAAAAATTTTGTATTGATGCGACCGATAAAAACAAGAGCGACGGATATATGCGAGTTTGGCCAAAGCAAACGGATTGCAACCGCGAAGTTGTTTTAGGGCTGATACAAAAAGATGTTGTTAAAGACGACCCAGAACTTTTTGAAAAATTTGAAATCTTTGGTTGATTTTTAAGCCAATCGCAAATTTTTTAAGATCGGCTTAAATTTTATAAAGTTACTTTTAGTCTGTGCTCTTTTAAGCTTTGCGACCTGTCGCCATTTGCCAAAGATATGAGCTCGCTCATTCTTAAAACATAAAAATCACCTATTTTTCTTTTTGAGATCTCTTCGCATTTGTTAGAAAGTGTGTCTAACATATAAAATTCTTTTTCATCTTCAACGCAAAGAAAATCCGCTCCGCTATCAAAAGCTTGAAATAAAATTTCGCTGGCTAATTTTACTGCAAGTTCGTCGTTTAGTCCCAAAAATTCAAACCCACAATGTGTATTTTTGTGAGCCAAATCAATGATTTTAGCCTTAAAATTCTTTAAAATTTGGCTATTTTTTCCGTAAAAAGCTATCTTAAATTCACTAAAATCATGCTTTAAATTTAGTTTTGGTAATGGGTTGTTTTGCGCCAAATTTGGTATTTTAACAGTCGGTTTTGTCAAATTTTCTCTAACCCATAGCAGTGCTTTATTTGCTAAATTGTGTTCTAAATCTTGGCTTTTAAATATAAATTTGCTAGGATCAACACCGATATGTGCGCCAAATTTTTTATCATTTATTAATGTTAAAATTTCAGCCATTTTTGATGGGTATTTTTTAGACAGATAAAACGCAAAAATTATCGCTGAAAATCCGATAAAATTAGGCTCATAATCTTTTATAAAATCAGCATAAAAATATGGTTTTAGACTACTGTAAAAAGCCTTGTCTTCGTTTTGGCAAAATTTAGCAAATGGCTCAAATTTCCCCCAAAAATCACTATCGTCAATGTTTAAATCCTTGACCACTCTTTTTTCGCAAAGTGGATAAATTTCAAGTTCGTTCTCAAAAAAACTTAAAATGTCTTGAAAATCGGTGTTTATAGAGGCTACTGCACCGTTAATTTTGACATAATTTGTTTGGCTAAAATCAAAATATGGATCTGTTTGTTTAACAGCCATTAATAAATCTGTAAGGGTTTTGAAGCTTAAATCGTCAAAAAAATACGGTTTTACGTAAGCTAAAACGTCTTTTTTGGTGTCGAATCTGAAAATTTTTACCTGCATATTCGGTCCTTTTTGTTTTATTGTATAAAAAAATGGCTTAATAAAAGTAGTTTTTTAGCCCAAATTTTATACAATGTTTAGATGGACAAGGAAAGTTTAATCATACAAAAATTTCAAAATTCCTTTATCGGCGATGATGGCGCGGTTGTTGATAAATTCGTATATAGCAAGGATTTATTTGCTCAAAATTCGCATTTTAAACTTGGCTGGCTGAGTTTAAAGGAGATCGGCTACAAGGCTATGATTGTAAATTTTTCTGATGCTGTTGTGATGAATGCAAAGCCAAAATTTGCTCTTCTTGGACTTGGACTGCCAAAAAATCTGTCTTTAAATCAGATAAACGAACTTCAAAGCGGTATAACCGCGGCTTGTGATGAATTTGGTGTTAAAATTATTGGTGGCGATACGATAAGTTCGAGTGAAATTTTTATAAGCGTTACGATTATTTCGCATCTTTGCGGTAAGGCTGTTATGAGAAACGCGGCAAAAATTAATGATTTTATCGCATTTACTGGAAATATCGGTAACAGCCTAAAAGGGCTTAAAACACTTTTTAGAGGCGGAAATATCGGTTCAAAATCGCGTTTTAAAAGACCGGTTTTAAAAGATAATTTTTTTTATAGTTCTGCAAAAATTATAAATTCGGCCATGGATATTTCAGACGGATTAAGCTCGGATCTTTTTAAGCTTTGCAAGCAAAGTAAATGTGGCGCAAAAATCACAAAAAAACTAAGCAAAACGCAGCTAAATAGCGCAGAAGAATATGAAATTTTATTTACTTTTAGTCCAAAAAATATACTGAAAATTAAAAATTTAGCCAAAAAAACAAGAACAAAAATAACGATTTTCGGAAAAATTACAAAAGGAAATTTAAAAGATTATGCCAAAAAACACCATTTTTAAACCACTTTATGCACTAACTCATTCGCCTATAAACGCCTATTTTAGCAAAAATACCGATGATTTTGTCGTGCGTGAAATTCCGCTTTATCCTTGTAGCGGCGACGGGGAGCATTTGATTATAGAAATTCAAAAAAAAGATACAACAACTTCTGAAGCCATTTTGGCGCTTTCTTCGCATATTGGTATCAAAGCTCGAGATTTTGGTTATGCTGGCCTAAAAGATAAGCAAGGAATGACAACTCAATTTTTATCATTACCGAGAAAATTTGAGAATGCATTGAGTAATTTTAGCCACGAAAAAATTAAAATTTTAAGCGCAAACGCACATAATAATAAGCTACGAATCGGACATTTAAAGGGCAATAATTTCTTTATCCGCCTTAAAAAGGTCTTGCCAAGCGAGGCGACTAAATTGCAACAAGCCATAACGCTTATCGATAAAATCGGCTATCCAAATTATTTTGGTTATCAAAGATTTGGAAAATTTGGTGATAACGCACTTGGTGGTTTGGAAATTTTAAAGAGCGGAACACTAAATGGCAAGAAGCTAAAAAATGTAAAAACGAGTAATTTTTTAATCTCTGCTTTTCAAAGCGATTTATTTAATAAATGGCTCAGCAAACGCATTGAAATTTCGCGTTTTGCGGACGAATTTAGCGCCAGTGAACTTTGTAAAATTTATCCGTTTTTTGATAAAAACGAGATCGCATCGCTCAAATCTCAAAAACAGTTTTTTAAGCTTTTAAGCGGAGAAGTTTTGGGTCATTATCCTTATGGAAAATACTTTAATTGCGTTGATATGGATTCTGAATTAAAGCGATTTGTTTGTAGGGATATTACGAGTTGCGGATTGATAATTGGGAAAAAGGCTTATGCTTCAAGTGGTGTGGCAAAAAAGATAGAAGATGAAATTTTTGGCGATTTTTATGAAATTTCGGCAAGTCAGGATGGTTCAAGGCGTTTTAGTTGGGCTTATTTAGAAGATACAAGCTTTAAATATAATCCAGAAAAGGCGCATTTTGGTATAAATTTTACATTACAAAAGGGCTCGTATGCTACGGTTGTGCTGGAAGAAATTTTGCATAAAGATATATTTGAGTGAAATTTGACCGAAAATGTATGGCAAAATTTCAATAAATATTAACTAAAAAGCAAATTTTAAATCTAAATAGCTATAATAACGCGGGCACAGTAAGTGATTGCTTTTGTATTTGCAAAAGAGGAAAGTCCGGGCTGCTATAAGACAGAGTTCCGTCTAACGGACGGCTGGGGTAACCCAAGGGAAAGTGTAACAGAAACCAAACTACCGCTATTGGCGGAAAAGATGAAACGGCGAGGTAAGAGCTCACCAGCACTCGCGGAAGCGACGTGGCTTATAAACCCAACTTGCAGCAAGAAGGGATGGTTTTAAGTCTTATGTTAAACCCTTCGCTTGAATTGGACTGCAAAATCCAATCTAGATAAATAATCACTCTCGACAGAACTCGGCTTATTCTGTGCCTACGAATTTATATATTTTCTTATATCTCTTAGCTTTTTCATTTCTATGTTGAGATTGTCTTTTTCGCGGTTTAAATTTTCTATCATTTGCTCATATAGCGACGCAACTTCTAGCAAATCACCTTTGTTTTGAAATTCGGCACTAAATTCCGAAGAGAGTTTGTTTATGGCTTCCATGTCTTGATTTACAACCGCTACTTTCAGCTCAGATAGCCATTGTGTCATTTTGTAACGTCTTTCCAAGCTTCGAGAAGCTGTTTTATGACATTTACAACTTCGTCTAACTTTTTCTCATCATTGCTTATGTTTGCTTGAGCTAAAAGTTGAATTTGTCTTGTATACAGTCCGCTTAGGTAATGAGCTACGTTTCCTTGCTCGTAATCAAGTGAATTTAAAAGCTCCACAAAAATTGCATTCGTTCTATTTAAAAAATACACTTTTTGTTCGATATTATTTTCTTTTATGGCTTTTCTTGCTCTAAAAATAAATCTTAAAATTCCTTCATAAAGCATTTCTATTAGCTTTTGTGGGGATTCTATGCCGCCTGTCATATTTTGAGAGTAAGTAGCGTAAGCCATATTATTTCGCATTTTTAACCTTATTTTTTAGAATTTAGCTCTGAGTTTATCATATTTGTCATAGTATTTAACTGAGAGCTTAGTTTGGCTATTATTTTATCGTAAGCTAAAAATCTTTCCGCCATGGTGTTATACTTGGCGTCCAATTTGCTTTCGTTCGTCTTTCTATCTTCTTCTAATTTTTTCTTTTCAGAAGTTAAATTTTCAGAATATTTTGTCAAACTTCCATTTTTGCCTATTAAACCATTTATCGTTGATTTTAAGTCCGAGAAAAACCCGCCTGTTGTTTTGCTTTTTGGCTCAATTTTTACGGCACTAAGCCCGAATTTATCCAAAAATTCTTGCTTGCCTTTTACTTCTATGGACGTTCCATCTGTTGTTTTAAGCATTATCTTATCGCCATCTGCTGTTAAATTTGCTTGTAAACCAGGTATCTTAGCCTCATTTATGGCCTTTAACAGTGCTAGTGCGTTTTGTTTAGAGTCGTTGCTTGCAGGTGTGTTTAATTCGATTTTCTTTCCGTTTATCACAAAATTTTCTTTTTCGGTCTTCAAAGCACCGCCACTTACGGCACTTGATCCGATTACATTTGCTGTATCGTGCACTGTGCCACCAGTAAAGAATTTTTGTATGTCTTCCATACTGCTGGAATTTAGCTTCTCATCAAGTTTCGAACTTTTAAGCTCCAAAAGCCCTTCTTTATTTAGCCCCAAGCCAAAAGCAGCAAGGTTCATCGTTACGGCTTTATTATCTTTAGTTATTGTTTTTGAGCCAAATAAAACCTTATTTATGGTTGATTCTATCGTTCTGATTTCAGTAACGCCTTGAAAAGTTCCGGCTTGGCGCGTTTCTTTATTGTAATCTGTCGCAACTTTTAGGTTATTTACTAAATTATTATATGCGCTTACTAGCTTATTCATCTCTTCTTTTATGGCTTTGTGATCTTCTTTTATGCTAAAGGTAGTTTTGCCTTTTTCTTTTAAGCTTAAATTTATACCCATAGTCAAATCTTTTATTTCGTTTGAATTTCTAGTAATGCTTATGCCGTTGTATGTAAATTCGGCATTTTGTGCTTTTGTAAGATGATTGTTATCGACATTTGCGTTATCCCAACCAAGCTCTTTTAAAACATCGTTTGCCCCAGATAGTTCTTGATTTTGGGAATTTTTTGTTGAAAAGCTGATTTTATTATCCGCACCAGTTTCTTTCGATTGCAAGATTAATTGATACGGTTTGTCGCCACCGACTTTTAAAATTTTAGCCTGAACCGCTCCTTTTGTTACATCGTTTATTTTTGCGGCCAACTCTTCAAGAGTAGTAGAGCTTTTTACTTCTATATCGTATATTTTATCACCAAATTTCAGACCAAATGTTCCAGTCTTTCCTACAAAGGATTGTGCTCCTGCAAATTTTGTCGTTTGATAAACATCTCTTTGTGCTAACTGCTTAACATCTACTTCTATATCTTGAACCGAAACTCCAGAATTTGCGCTTAATGTAGCACTTTTGCCGTTTGTATTGGTTGTTCTTTTTTGATAAGTTGTTTCATCTGCCAAAGTCGAAACAGATGATTTAAAGGTGCTTATTAATGTTTTTAATGACGCGAAATCTTTCTGTCTTGTTGCATTTGTCGTGATTTTTTCTTTAATCGGTTTCATAATCTGAGCTTGATCGGCAGCTTTAAGATCATCAAGAACTTTTTGTGTCAAAACTTGGCTTCCAAGCCCCAAAGATGCTATTTTACCTAGTGCCATTTTAACTTTCCTTGTCAAATAATAAGCCGATGGCTTCTTTAAATGTTTCTGAAAGCTTCATAACTTGTTCGGTTGGTATTTTTCTTATCACATCGCCAGTTTTAAGCTCCATAACATTGACATACATTAATTCTAATTTATCGTTGTAGCCAAACCTTATACTCGTTCCAAGCTCTTGCATTTGCTCATTTAGCTTTTTTGTTGCTTCTTCAACTTTTTCGCTAAAACTTTTTTCGGAAAGTTGCTCTTTTGCGACATCGGCTTGTGTTTGCGTCTTCTCAACCGCTCGATTTTGCGTAGCAGTTTGAGCGTGTGAAGGCGTTGCGTATTGTAATGGTTGAGTATCTATTCTAGAAACTTCCATTGTTTTCTCCTTAGCTTTTGTTAAAATTCCTTTTCAAGCTCTATATCGGTAATATTTTAAAATTCTTTAGCCTAATTTTGTATTAAATTTCTATTTTATCTGCTTTTAGGGATAAAATTGCTAGAATTACGCGATTTTAAAAGGATTGATTATGAAAATTTCTTTTGATTGTGAGTGTGTTTTGTTGCAAGAAACGCTTAAGCTTTTCTTAAAAGATTACATTTGGGC
This sequence comes from Campylobacter sp., assembly GCA_052170535.1. GTDB lineage: Bacteria > Campylobacterota > Campylobacteria > Campylobacterales > Campylobacteraceae > Campylobacter_A. The sequence goes on from JBQNAH010000002.1 coordinate 33,335, forward strand.
CAAAAAAGATTGCGATTTTGTGATATCTGATAGGCAAATACAGTGTCAAAAACCAGTTTTTTTAATATCTAAAAATTCTGGTCATTTAAAATTGCCGTTTAGTAAAGAAACACTTTTGGCTACGTTGGAGGAATTTTACAGTGCGACACAAATTTCGTCTTCTTATGGTCTTGAAAAAAACGATTTTGAATCCGATCTAAACAGGCTTTTGGAAAATTTTAAGCGAGATTTAATAAAATTAATGAAGGCTTATTCTTGAAAAAATTTTATTCTCAAATTTCAAGTGGAAAATTTAAAGGCAAAAAACTGCTTTTGCCATCATCGCAAACTACTCGTTCTACAAAAAATATCGTAAAAGGCTCGTTCTTTGACACGTTTCGTTACGAATTGGTTGGAAAAAATTTTATAGAAGCGTTTGGCGGAAGCGCTTTGATGGCTGCGGAAGCTTTAAGTAACGAGGCTCAAACCGCTTATGCGATCGAGATAGATAAAAATGCGTTTAAAATTGCGTTTGAAAATGCTAAAATCATAGGTGAAAATTTAAACGTTTTTAACGCCGATACTTTTGATTTAACACCACAACTTATAAAAAAATCAACAAAACCAGTTATTTTGTATCTCGATCCGCCTTTTGATATTAGGGACGGATTTAATGATATTTATCAAAAATGTTATGAAATGATAAAAACAATCGACAAGGATAAAATTTTTCTCATCGCTATTGAGCATATTAGCGGACTTGATTTGCCAAACTCGATTGGAAATTTTACGCTTATAAAAACAAAAAAATTCGGCAATACTAGTTTAAGTTATTATAAATAAATCTTGGAATAGTTTTTGCTTACACTATATAAATTTTTAGTGTAAGGCTTTTTATGAGATTTATTTTTGCCTCGTTATTTTTCGTATTTTGCGCTTTTTCCGCTCAGATTAAGGACATCGCAAACGTTGTAGGAGTTAGAGAAAACCAACTTATAGGCTATGGTTTGGTTGTAGGGCTTAACGGTTCTGGGGACGGCTCAAGCTCGGAATTTACCATACAATCGCTTTCAAATATGCTTCAAAGCGTGAATGTAAAAATCAATCCTGATGATATAAAATCAAAAAATACAGCAGCTGTTATGGTAACTGCTAAGCTGCCAGCTTTTGCTAGACAAGGTGATAAGCTTGATATTACCATTTCATCTATCGGCGATGCTAAATCGCTTCAAGGCGGAACGCTTTTAATGACTCCACTAAAGGCTGTCGATGGCGAAATTTATGCGCTTGCGCAAGGCTCGCTAACACTTGGTGGTAAAACACCTGGCAATCACGTAACTTCGGGGACGATTTTTGGTGGTGCGTTCGTTGAAAGAGAGGTTGCTTATGATATTTACAATCAAGATACAGTTTTTTTAAGTTTAAAAGAGTCGAATTTTAATATCGCTTCAAATATACAAAATGCCGTAAATTTAAATATCGGTGGCGAATTGGCATTGGCTGTTGATTCAAGAACTATTAAAATTTCAAAGCCGGGTGGGGTGAATATGGTGGATTTTTTGGCGCAAATTTTAAATATCGACGTCGAATATAAAGCCCTAGATAAGATAATAATAGATGAAAAAACCGGCACGGTTGTTAGTGGCATACATATAACCGTCGATCCTGTTGTTATAACTCACGGCGACATAACTATAAAAATCGAGCCGGATACTTACGAGCAAATCGATACCGAAAACAGAAATATTGTAGATATTCAAGATGGCACGGCTGTTGATGCAAATTCAAATCGGCTCTTGATAAGCGGTCAAAAAACAACCGTTGCAAGCGTGGCAAGGGCTCTTAATAAGCTTGGTGCAACGCCAAGCGACATCATATCTATATTAGAAAATTTAAAAAGAGTTGGTGCTATACACGTAAATTTGGAGGTAATTTAATGCTTGATACGACAATGGCTGTGAATGCTTATAATAATGCGACAAATTCATTGGCAAACAAGGGCGAATTTAAAAAAGCTGACGCAAGAGAAGATGCTCTTTTGCGCGAGCAAACCGATGCTTTTGAGGCTTTTATGGTAAAAGCCGTGCTTGATGTGGCGATCAAAAACGAAAATCCTCTTTTTGGCAAAGATGCCGCTGATGGAATTTACCAATCTATGTATAATGACACCATGAGTAAGGCTTTGAGCGGAAATTTAGGGTTTAGCGAGCTTTTATTTAATTTTTTAAAAGAAAGGGGTTAAGAAAATTCATTTTATGCCGATTTAGTAGCAAATACTTATAAAGGGTGTAAAATGATAGGAACATTAGGTGCGAAAGTTGGAATTTCTACCGCTCAAATTTCGCGCACAAACGACATTAAAAGAAGTAGCGGTATCGAAAGTGCGAACGAGAAAAAAAATGACAAGGTATCTCAAATAGCCAAGTCGATAGCTGACGGAACTTATAAGGTTGATTTATCAAAAACAGCCAAGGCGATAGCGGATACGTTGATGTGAGATATTTAACTAAATTTGAGGAATAAAATGCTTAAAGAATATTTAAAAGAGGCGATACAAATTTTAGACGAGCTTATAATTTTAACCGATAGTGATATAAAAAATATCAAAGAGGCAAAGCATTCAGTCGTCGATGAAAGTGTAAAAAAGAAAAATGAGCTGGTTAAAAATTTTGAAAGCGCCAAATCCAAGCTAGATAAAGAGTTGGTAAGGGTTTCAAAAGAAAATAATAGCACGAATTTAGCTTCTATTTTAGATGATGAAGTAAAATCAAATTTAGTTTTAATGAGAAGTAAATTAGAAGATCTTTACTCGAAAAACAAAGAATACGCAAGATATGTTGTGATGATAAAAGATTTTTTTGATAGTTTGGTTGCAAGTATGTTTAAAGACCAAAATAGCGGAGATGGCGGATACACGAAATCAAAACCGACACCTGAGTCGTTACTTAAAGCAAGGGTTTGATATGGGAAGTATTTTTTCGACTTTAAATATGGGGCTTAGCGGACTTGACGCTGCGCAAACGCAGATAAATACAACAGGACATAATATAACAAATGCAGACAATAACCACTATACCCGTCAGCGCGTGGTCCAATCCGCAAGAGAACCTCTTCACGATATACCAGGAGACATAGGAACTGGAACCAAGGTCGATACTGTTGTTAGAGTTCATGACGAATTTACATTTTCTAGACTTCGCTCATCTGAAACAAATTTGCAATCTACAACTTATAAAAAGAGCGTTTTAGAGGAGATAGCCCAAAGATTTCCAGATTTAAAAAGCGCTGGCATAGGTAGAGATATTCAAAATTATTTTAAAGCCTGGAATGACTTTGCGGCCAATCCAACAGAAGGTTCACAAAAGATAAATGTATTAAATTTTGCCAATACTATGACAAAAAATATAAACAATACTTATAAAATGCTTGATCAAATGCAACAAGATGTAAATTCTCAAATTCAAGTTATCGTTGATGAGATTAATAAATATGCAAAAGAGATTGCGGAGATAAATAAGCAAATTACAAGGGTTGAATCGGTAGGTATGACACGAGCAAACGACCTTAGAGACAAACGAGACGAATTAGAACTCGCGCTTTCGAAATTAGTTAATACGAGTGTTTTTAAGGGTGAGCAACAAGGTTTTACTAAGGTTGATCCGACTGTTACTGATATGGGAAGTAAGTATAATTTAAACATAGGTGGATTTAATATAGTGGATGGTGGAAATTTTCATCCACTTAAACTAGATAAATCTCAAAATAAGCATGGCTATTATGGAATTTATTATGAAAGAGAAGATGGTAACCGCACGGATATGGCTGGTAAAATAGACAATGGTAAGCTTGGTGCTGCACTTGATTTGCGCGGCAGAAATATGAGTAAAACAGGCGAATTTATGGATGGTGCTATACAAAAATATAAAGATCAACTTAATACATTTGCAAAAGGTATCATTAGAGAAGCGAATAATATTTACGCAAGATCGTCTGTGTCTACAACCGATAGCGGCGAATTAAATTTAAAGCCAACTCAAAGTTTAATGAATTTTGACAGCGATATTAAACACGGAACTTTTGATGTTGTAGTTTATAACAGTCAGGGTCAAGAGGTGGCTCGAAAAACCATAAGAGTAGATGGCGGAACTACAATGGATGAACATAAATCTGGAAATTCTATCGTAAGGGATTTTAACTCTGATACCGATGATAATAAAGATAAAAATTTCCTAAACGATGTTAGTGATTATTTTAAAGCTTATTATCAGTATGATCCAAAAACTGGCAAAGGAATTTTTGGTGTTTCGCCAAAAAAGAGTGCTGGTGGATATAGTATCGCTTTTGTCGATAAAGGGACTAATTTTCCTGGCGTGATTGGCGCGAATAGATTTTTTAAGGGCACGCAAGCAAAAGATATGAGCGTAAAAAGCGAGCTTAACGCAAATCCGCATTTGCTAAAAGCATACTCAAACCCAACTCCTGGTAATAACGATGTCGCAAACGAGATGGTTCAAATGCAGTATAAAAAGATAAATTTTTACTCTGAAAAATTTGCCGATAAAATCGAATCGGTTGAGGGTTACTACCGCTACATAACAAGCGAGCTGGCTAGCCAAACACAAGCAAATAACGATCTGCACGAAACTTATACCGCGATAAATAAAGTAGCCGTAACAGAACACCAATCCATAAGTGGCGTAAATTTAAACGAAGAGCTTACAAGCCTTATTAGGTTTCAAAGTAGCTACGGAGCGGCTGCAAAGATAATTACAACGGTTGAAAAATTACTAGACACGCTTTTAACTATTAAACAATAAAATTAAAAAATTTTTCAGCCTTTTTTATTACAATTCATTTAAAAAAGGCTGAAAATGGATATTAAAAAACTTCTTGATGATAATGTCTTATCAAAAAATACCAGTGAAAATTTGTTTGCAAATGCTGATCCTTTGCAGGTTGCGAGCAAATTTAACGATCCTTATATTGCTTTAATTTGCGCTTTATTTGCTTACGGCAATGCAAAATTGATTGTTAAATTCTTAAATTCGCTTGATTTTTCACTGCTTGACGCTAGTGAAAATGAGATAAAAAAAGCGTTACAAAAGCACAAATATCGTTTTCAAAGTAGTGAAGACGTGAGGCAAATTTTTATCACTGTTTCTCGTTTAAAAAAGCACGGCGATATTGAAAATTTTTTTAGAAATGGATTTTTAAACGATCAAAAAATGATAGATGGCATAAACGAATTTATAAAATTTATTTATACCTTAAACGATTACACTTCGGACGGTTATAAATTTTTCTTTGGCAACGCATTTGAAAATAAGCCTCAAAGCCCATATAAACGCTATAATATGTATCTTCGCTGGATGGTAAGAGATAGCGATATTGATTTAGGATTATTTAAGAATTTGCCAAAAGATAAGCTTTTGATCCCGCTTGACGTGCATACACACAGAGTGTCTTTAAAATTGGGGCTTATGACTCGCAAAAGTTATGATTTTAAGGCTGTTTTAGAGCTTACGCAAAAACTTAGAGAATTTGACAGCACCGATCCGATAAAATACGATTTTGCGCTTTATCGCATCGGACAAATGCAGGAACTAGATAGGAATTTATAAATTTTAGTTTTTAAAAATTCAGGATTTATTAATGAATTTGTAGTTATATTTATCGCCTAAATTATTTTTAAGGAGAATAAATGAAAAAAGTTTTTATGTTTAGTGCTTTGCTTAGTTGCGTTTTGTTTGCTCACGAGATGGAATTTGACCCAAAAGCTGGCAAACATTTGGTTATCCCTATGGAGCAACTTGATGAAAAAGGAAATACAAATATTGGTGAAATCGTAGCTATTGATACAAACTACGGTGTCGCTTTATTTCCAAATTTAAAAGGTCTTGAAAGCGGAATGCACGGATTTCACGTTCATCAAAATCCTGATTGTGGAGCTACTGAAAAGGGACTTGGTATGAAAGCTGGTGGACACTGGGATCCAAAAGATACTAAAAAACACTCTTTTGCGTGGGACGATAATGGACACAAGGGTGATTTACCCGCACTTTTTGTGGATAAAGATGGGGTTGCAAACTATCCTGTTTTAGCTCCTAAAATTAAAAATATTGATGAGCTTAAAGGTCATTCTTTGATGATTCATATCGGCTCAGACAATCATCACGACCATCCAAAACCACTTGGCGGTGGTGGCGCAAGAATGGCTTGCGGTGTTATAAAATAATTTTTTACCGGCTTTTTAGTCGGTAAAATTTAACTTTCTTCTTTTAAATCTATTTCAATTTTGGAAAATATATGGAATTCGAGTTTGGCATTTTAACTTACACTTTGCTTTTTGTAGTCGCTTTTTTTGCAGGTTTTGTCGATGCTATCGCTGGTGGTGGCGGCTTGATTGCGCTTCCAGCTTTAATGTCAATTGGCATACCGCCGCACGCTGCGTTGGCAACGAGTAAATTGCAAGCTAGTTTTGGCAGTTTTATGGCGGCTGTAAATTTTGCTAAAAAGGGTATGATAAATTTTAAAGAAGTTACGATTGGAATTGTCTTTACTTTCATCGGAGCTTGCATAGGCACGGCTTTGATACTTTTTTTGACGACAGAATTTTTACAACTTATCATTCCATTTTTTTTGATAGCAATTTTCATTTATACGCTTTTTATGCCAAAAGTTGGAGATGAAGATAGAAAAGCTCGAATAAATCCTAGAATTTTTTATATTATTTTTGGTCTTTTACTTGGTTTTTATGATGGCTTTTTTGGACCTGGTGCGGGAAGTTTTTGGACTTTTTCTTTGGTTGCTTTGATCGGCTTAAATATGAAAAAAGCCGTTGCTCATACGAAAATTTTAAATTTTACCAGCAATATCGTATCCTTAGGCGTTTTTATAATTGGCGGTCAAGTTTTGTGGGTGCTTGGATTACTTATGGGCGTAGGGCAAATGCTTGGAGCGTATTTTGGCTCAAATATGGTTATCAAAAAGGATGTGAAATTTATTCGCACGATGTTTTTGATAATAGTTGGGGCGACGATTATTAAGCTGGTTTATACATACTTTTTTGTTTAGAATTTATTATCTTAAAAAAAGTTTAACGTTTTTTTTGTTAAAATTGGCGCAAAATTTAAATTTCAAGGTTAGTTTATGAAAGATTTGTTTTTATTTTCAGGTTTGTTTTCAGACTCTCACGCGTTTAATTACGTATCACATTTTATCTTAGTTGCGATTATTGTTTTGATTTTTGCTAAATTGGCAACTAAAAATATGCAACTTGTCCCAAGTGGTTCTCAAAATTTGCTTGAAGCGTATTTAGAAGGCGTTGTGTCTATGGGAAAAGATGTTCTTGGGAGTGAAAATTTAGCCAGAAAATATTTACCACTTGTTGCAACTGTCGGTTTAATTGTTCTTACGAGCAATTTAATAGGCATTATTCCTGGTTTTGAAGCACCTACTTCGAGCCTAAATTTAACGCTTACATTAGCTCTTGTGGTGTTTGTGTATTATCATTTTGAGGGCATTAGAAAAAATGGCTTGATTAAATATTTTGCTCACTTTATGGGACCTAGCAAGGCTCTTGCACCGATTATGTTTATAGTTGAGATAGTTTCGCATCTTTCGCGCGTCGTTTCGTTGTCTTTCCGTCTTTTTGGTAATATTAAGGGCGATGATTTGTTTTTGATGGTAGTGCTTTCTCTTGCGCCTTGGTTTGCACCGCTTCCTGCTTTTGCGTTGCTTAGTTTTATGGCGCTTTTACAAACATTCATCTTTATGATACTAACTTACGTTTATCTTGCTGGCGCGATTTTAATTAGCGACGAACATCATTAAAATTTTGGGGTGCATTTTTGCACTCCTTTTTATATAAATTTCCATCTCAAACGCTTTTGTTTTAAAATCTCATTTTTGTTAAAATTGAACTATTTATTAAATTTAAATAAAAAACCTGCTAAAATGCGCGCAAATTTAAATAAAAGGTATAACAATGTTTGAAGTCGTAATAGGACTTGAAGTTCATACTCAACTTAATACAAAAACCAAAATATTTTGCTCTTGTCCAACCAGTTTTGGCGATGAGGCTAATACTCACGTTTGTCCGACTTGTCTAGCTTTGCCTGGCGCTTTGCCAGTGCTAAACAAAGAAGCTGTAAAAAAAGCTATCAGTTTTGGTAAAGCTGTAAATGCAAAGATAAACCGCCGATCTGTTTTTAACCGAAAAAATTACTTTTATCCAGATTTGCCAAAAGCTTATCAAATTTCGCAATTTGAGATACCAATAGTAGAAAATGGCGAGCTTATAATCGATGTAAATGGGACTAAAAAACGTATAGGCATAACAAGAGCGCATCTTGAAGAGGACGCTGGTAAAAATATCCACGAAAGTAGCGAGAGTTTGGTTGATTTAAATCGCGCTGGAACGCCACTGCTAGAAATCGTTTCTGAACCTGATTTAAGGAGTTCAGATGAGGCGGTCGCGTATCTTAAAAAGCTCCATTCTATTTTGCGATTTTTAAATATAAGCGACGCTAATATGCAAGAGGGATCATTTAGGTGCGATGCAAATGTAAGCATTCGTCCAAAAGGCGATACAAAGCTTTACACTCGCGTGGAGATCAAAAACTTAAATTCGTTTAAATTTATCCAAAAAGCCATTGAATACGAGGTTGAGCGTCAAAGTATAGCGTGGGAAGATGGAAAATACGATGAAGAAGTTTATCAAGAAACGCGTCTTTTTGATACTGTAAATTTAGTTACCAGGTCAATGCGTGGCAAAGAAGATAGTGCAGAGTATCGTTATTTTCCTGATCCTGATTTGTTGCCGGTTGAAATTCCTGAGGAAATGTATGAAGAGGCGATTAAAATCCCAGAACTTGCCGAGCAAAAGATCATTCGCTATCAACGTGAATTTGGTATAAAAGAAGCAGATGCTGAAAATTTAGTTTCTAGTGTTGAAATGGCTAGGTTTTTTGAAGAATTAATTGAGGCTAAAATTTCTCCAAAACTAGTAACCACTTGGCTTAGCGTTGAGCTTTTGGGGCGCTTAAAAAATGGTGTTACAATAGAAAATTCGCCAGTTAATTCAGCCAAGATGACGGATCTTTTAAAGCGCATTGAAGATGGCACGATAAGTGCTAAGGCTGGCAAAGACGTGCTTGATTATTTGATTGAGCACGATGAAAATGTAGATGATGTCATACAAAAGCTTGGATTAAAGCAAGTTAGCGATGATTCGGCGATTATTTGTGCGATTGAGAAAATTTTGGCGGCAAATCCAGACAAGGTTGCTGAATATAAAGGTGGCAAGGATAAGCTTTTTGGATTTTTTGTTGGTCAAACGATGAAAGATGGCAAAGGTGCGTTTAACCCAAGTAAAGTAAATGAGCTTTTAAAAGCAAAGCTTGGTTAAAAATATGAAAATAGCTGTTATCGGCGCGGGAAAGTGGGGCAGTGCGTTATTTTATGCACTCTCTCAAAAAAACGATTGCGTTATCACTTCAAGAACCCCTAGAGATATCTCGAATTTTGTCAGCTTATACGAAGCTTTAAAACGCGATCTTTTGGTTATAACTGTGCCATCACAAGCCATTTGCTTGTGGTTGGAGAAAAACTACAAAGATAACGATCAAAAAATTCTAGTGGCTTCAAAGGGAATTGAAACTACGACATTGAGATTTTTAAACCAAATTTATGAAAAATACGCAAAAAGGCAAAATTTAGCCTTTTTGTCCGGTCCAACATTTGCAAAAGAGATACAAAACAATATGCCGTGCGCGTTGGTAGTAAATTCTACAAATGAAATCTTAGCCACCGATATAGCCGCACTTTTTCCAAATTTCATAAAGGCATACACGAGCACGGACGTCATAGGTGCTGAAATAGCTGGAGCTTATAAAAATGTTATAGCCATAGCTAGCGGAATTTGTGATGGGCTTGGGCTTGGTAATAATGCACGGGCAAGTTTGATTTCGCGCGGACTTGTTGAAATGGCTAGATTTGGCGAATTTTTTGGTGCAAAAAGTGATACGTTTTTGGGACTTAGTGGTGCAGGAGATCTGTTTTTGACCGCTTCTTCGGTACTTTCTAGAAACTATCGCGTCGGGCTTGGACTTGCTAAAAACGAAAGTTTAGGTAAAATTTTAAATGAGCTTGGCGAAGTAGCTGAGGGTGTTGATACCTCTTACGCAATAGAAAAACTTGCGGCTCAAAAAAATATTTACACACCAATTGTAAATGAGGTAGCGGCTATGTTGCGCGGAAAAGACGTGCAAAAAAGCTTAAAAGACCTACTTAGTAGACGTTAGTAGATGGCAAATTTGTTGCGATTTAGTATTTGCTTGTGCTTTAAGACAAATTTGTTTTATTTATAAATTATTTAATATTAATTTATAAATAAAAGCTGATTTTCAAAAATAAATTAGATGGCGGATTTAGAGCAATTTTATATTAACGATTATGCGTTTTGTAAATATATGGCTATCAAATTTCGTCAGCAAAAATTTCGCTCTCACTCCGCGCTGGATAACTGAGAAATTTGGACTTGACAAACCTAGCAAAAGCACATTTTTGTATGCCGAAGTTGCAGCAAAAGGGCTCAAAGAAAAGCTCATTGCCGCGCATAAGGCTGGTATAAAAATGGCTCTTATACCGCGTAAAAACTACGAGCGAGATTTGGCAGAATTCCAACCGGCGTCAAGAACGATATGCAAATTTTGCCCGTGGACGTCATCGAGGACGTGCTAAAAAACGCGTTCGCTACGAAGTAACTATGAAATAATCAAATTTAGCCTCGTTTAAGGGATAAATTTCTACTTCGATACCGTTAGATATATTACTGAATTTTTCTACTTTTTATCTTTTAAACATAACCGCGCATTAACCTATTTTTAAGGCGGTGGGGGGGGTAGAATGCGATCTTAATTTTATTCTTATAGCATAAATATTTATATTTTTAATCTTTTAAGAATAAAAATTTGATTTAAATTTTTATCAAAGGATTTAAATGAAGAATTTAAATAGGTCAAAAATAATCGATGATTTTGCGCTGACTTTATTAAGCTCTTTCTTTGGCGCGACAACATTATCTATTGCAAATCTTTATCCTTTTGTGTATTTTATTGCAATGATTTTTTCGCTGGGAATTTTAGCGTTATTTGCATATATAACTTATCTTGATTTCAAAAAAATTCCAAACGGCACGAAAGAGCTAGGTATCGCTCATAAATTACTTTTAGCATTCGCGTCGTCTTGCTTTTTGTCCATGATTTTATCTTATGTTAATGAGATTAATTACGCGGATACTATTATTAATAGTATATTTTTTATTTGTATATCGGTAATTGTTTTTGCTTATATTAAAAAATCTAAATTTCAAAAAAGGAACGAGCATGAAAATATTTAAATTCGCATTAACGTCCGTTGCGTTCGCTACGCTTCTAGCAACCGGCGCAAACGCTTTTAATCCAAGCAAGTTGCTTGAACAACTAGGCGTTGGTGTGGCCCAATAGACATATAAACAAAGATGCTAAACCGCTAACATACGCTGATTTGCAAAGCGGCAAATATAAGCTATCTCTAAAAAGCGGATGGGATAGAAACGCAAACGGAATTCATTTTGTGATCCAAAAAGAAGACGGCGTAAAATATGTAAATGTAAATATCACAAAAAGGCTCGCTCAGGAGCTATCCCAAAGGGAGGATTTTGCTTATTACGTCGGCGAAGCAATTGAAAGTGGTAATGCTTATGTTTTGATGGCTCCCGAGCACAACCTTGACGGCATACGGATAAAAGATTATCAAAAAGTTAATTATCGCGACAAAAACGGTAACATTGTAGATACCGCAACTCAGGCTTATATACCGATGGACATAGCCGACACAAACTGCAAAGGCGTCTTAGAAAAACACGATGACGGTTACAGCTACTGTCTGGCCGATGACTTAGGCGACGTTTTTACGAAACGAAGTTTGTTTTAAATTTTCTTATCCGCGCTACTGCAAAGCGGCTCTAAAAAGCACTCTTTGCAGTTTGGTTTTACAGCCTTACAGGTGTAGCGACCAAAAAGCACCATCGCTTGATGAAGCGTATTTAGCTGCGTTTTAAAGGCTTTGGTTAGATCAAGCTCGACGGCTTCGGGTGTCTTGCCGCGGCTAAGATCTAGCCTGTGCGCCACTCGAAAGACGTGCGTATCCACCGCCATCAAATTTGCACCAAAATGCTCGATTAAAACAACGTGGGCGGTTTTTTGCCCAACTCCTGCAAGGCTGATTAAATCCTTTTCATTGAGCGGAATTTCGCCGTTAAATTCGCTCATTACGCTTTTTGCCATTTTGATTAAATTCTGTGCTTTGTTATTAAAAAAACTACAGCTTTGGATAAATAACTTAAGCGATGCTAAATTTGCCCCAGCTAAACTTTTCACATCAGGATAGGCTTTAAATAGCTGCGGAGTTATCAAATTTACGCGTTTATCGGTGCATTGTGCGCTTAACATTACGCAAACCAAAAGCTCGTAAATATTGCTAAATTTTAGCTCGCTTCTAGCATCTTTAAAATTTTGTAAAAATAGATCTTTTATAGTCGAAATTTCTTTTTTCGTTCTCATTTGGCGATTTTATCTATTTTTGTTTAAAAATTTTATGAATTAAACTTATTTTTAATTACTTTATTGGTATAATCACGCATCAAATTTCAAAAATAAGGAAGAAAATGAAGAATAAATTTTTATTCGCGACTTTAAGTTTGGCTACGGCTATGAGCCTAAATGCGGCTGTTTTAGCAACTGTTAATAATGCCGAGATTACCGATAAGGACGTGGCTTTTGTGCTAGGTGCTATGCCTGGGGTTGAGTTTGGACAACTTCCAAAAGATACCCAAAAAAAGGTTATAGATGAGGCCATCGGTAGGAAACTTTTAACCGATGAGGCTATGAAAAGTGGTGTCGAAAAAGAAGATGAATTTAAAAAGATGCTTGAAGAAGTCAAGGCAAATATCACGCTTGATTTGTGGATGAAGAAAATTTTTAATAATATAAAAGTTACAGATAATGAAATTAACGATTTTTATAATAAAAATAAAGCCAACTTTGCTGTTCCTGCGATAACAAAAGCAAGACATATTTTAGTAGCTGATGAGAAAACCGCAAATGATATAATCGCGCAATTAAAAGGTTTAAAAGGCGATGCTTTAATTCAAAAATTTGCTGAATTAGCAAAGAGTAAATCAATTGATCAAGGCTCTGCAGTAAATGGTGGAGATTTGGGCTGGTTTGATCAATCACAAATGGTAAAGCCTTTTACAGATGCTTCATTCGCGCTTAAAAATGGCGAATTTAGTGCAAAACCAGTTAAGACAAATTTTGGTTATCACGTCATCTTAAAAGAGGATTTTAAGCCTTCTAGAACCAAAAGTGTTGCTGAGGCAAAGCCAGAGATTGAGTATGGCTTAAAGATGGAAAAATTTAGGGCTGAGATGAAAAAACGTAGCGATGAGCTTAGATCAAAAGCAAAAATCGAGTATAAATAATTAAGGATAGTAAATGGGTGTTTTAGACGTTGTAAAGGCTGGTGTTTTAAGCGGCGATGATGTAGCTAAACTCTACGACTACGCAAAAGAGCAAGGATTTGCGATACCTGCTGTAAATGTTGTGGGTAGCAACTCTATAAATGCTGTTTTAGAAGCCGCAAAAATAGCTAAATCGCCCGTAATTATTCAATTCTCAAACGGTGGGGCGAATTTTTGCGCTGGTAAGGCTTGCGATAATGCCGCGGTTTTGGGTGCAGTAGCTGGTGCTCAACACGTGCATTTACTGGCTAAGGCTTATGGCGTGCCTGTCGTGCTTCATACAGATCATGCGGCTAAAAAGTTGCTTCCTTGGATAGATGAGCTAATAAAATTTAGCCGTGAATACAAAAAACATCATGGTGTTGCACTTTTTAGCTCACATATGCTTGATTTAAGCGAAGAGAGTTTGGAAGAAAATTTGCAAATTTGCGAGAATTATTTGCAAAAAATGAGCGAACTTGGTATGAATTTAGAGATTGAGCTTGGAGTAACTGGCGGTGAAGAAGATGGCGTTGATAATACTAGTGTTGATAATGCGCTTCTTTATACGCAGCCAGCCGATGTTGCACTTGCGTATGAGCGTTTAAGTAAAATAAGTAAAAATTTTACCATAGCAGCTAGTTTTGGTAACGTTCACGGAGTTTATAAACCAGGAAATGTCGTTTTAAGACCTGAAATTTTAAGAAATTCTCAAAGATTTGTCGCTCAAAAGTTTAATACATTAAGCGATAAACCTGTAAATTTCGTGTTTCACGGTGGAAGCGGAAGCGAGCTAAAAGACATAAAAGATGCTGTAAGTTACGGTGTTATTAAAATGAATATTGACACTGACACACAGTGGGCTTTTTGGGACGGTGTTCGCGAATACGAGCTAAAAAATAGGGATTATTTGCAAGGTCAAATCGGCAATCCAGAGGGCGAAGATAAACCAAACAAAAAGTATTACGATCCGCGCAAGTGGCTTAGAAGTGGCGAAGAGGCTATGGTTAAACGTTTGCTTGTGGCTTTTGAAAATTTAAATTGTTTAAATAGGAATTAAATTTTATGGATATCCGAAATGACGCTTTTTCAGAGTTGATTTTGCCAGAGGTGCAAAGTAGGCAAGGAGCTTTGGTTTATGCCAAAATCATCGCCTTGCCTGTGTTTATATATCTTGTGGTTTTGGCCGGATATTTTGGCTATATTGATGGCTTTGAGATTGGACTTCATACGGTTGTTTTAATGGGTGCGATACTTCTTGTCGCGCTAGTTTTTGGAAGAAATAGTGCAGAGCTTGCGTATTGTTATTTTGAACAAAGTGGCTCTGATTTTAAGCGAAGTTTAAAAGAATATATAATAAATCATCTTTTAGTTATTGGAAAAGAGACAAAATCAAATGCTGGTTTTGACGATTTTGTAGCTCACTACACTAGAAATTTAAGGAATGAAAATTTTGCCTCGGTTGGGGCTGGCGTTTTTCCTATGCTTGGAATTTTAGGCACATTTGTTAGCATAGCTATTTCTATGCCTAGTTTTAGCTCATCTAATGTTGAAGGGCTTGAAACAGAGATAGCAAATTTGCTAGGTGGCGTAGGCACGGCTTTTTACGTATCTATTTATGGGATATTTTTGGCACTTTGGTGGATATTTTTTGAAAAATATGGCACAAGTAGATTTGAAAGTTTAGTTAGCGTTCAAAAGGCTTCTACAAGTGCTTTTTTTTGGACAAAAGAAGAGATAGATAGAAAATATTTCGAAGAAAATTTGAAGTATTTTGAAAAAATGGGGACGATTTTTGAATATGTTTGTAATCAGGAATTTTTTGTCGAACTTGATAAGACTATAAATAATAAATTTAGAATTTTTACTGATATAATGCAAAATGAAAGAGACGCCGTAAAAATCAGTAGCGAAAACATCAGACAAACGATGAATACCTTGTTGCGCTCATCAAAAGATCAAAAAGATTTAGTAAAGGTTCACGCCGATATTTTAAATGCCGTGGGTAAATTTAATAATAATTTTAAAGATATGCAGGTTAAATTTTCAGAGCAGTACAATAGGCTTTATGACGTTGGAAGTGAACGCATAACTAGACTTGAACGAAGTGTTGCCGATATTGAGGGAAGTATTAGGAAATTTAATCTTTCTTTGCAGGGCTTTAGTGCTGAAATTTTAGAGCAACAAAGCAGAGCAATGGACGGATTTAAAAACAGCTTAGTTAGCGGTATGCAGGCGTTTAGGGAAGTTTTTGACGACGAAGCTAATAGCGCATATAGCGATAAAACAAGCGATATTGACGAATTAAAAAAAGATTTTGACGAGATAGATAAACAGGCAAATGAAATTTTGCAAACAATAGAGCAAACAAATCAAGATGAGAATAAATAAAAAACAAGAAAATAGCGTTTTTTGGATCTCTTACGCTGATTTGATGGCAGGCTTGATGTTTGTTTTTTTGCTTATCATTGGTGCTGTGGTTGTTAAATATGTATTAACTCAAAGTGATCTTGCCAAAGCAAGAGCCGATCTTTTTGTGAAAGAGCAAAATATTACAAATTATCAAAATGAACTTTTTGCAAAAGAGAAGGTTTTAGACGAAACATTTGCAAATTTAAACCAAGCAAAAAGCCAAAATGATCGTTTATCTAGCGCAAATGAAGCGATAAGTCAAACGCTTGAAGCAGTAAAAGAGGAGAAAAATAGCTTTGAAAATATGCTTGATGATGCAAATTTAACCATAAATGATTTAAAACAAAATCTGCTTGCCGTAACTTCTCTTTTGAAACAAAAAGAAGAAGAAAATGACAAAATTTTAAACGCCTTAAAACAAAGAAATTTAGCATTTAATGTGTTGCAACAAGATTATGACGATGTTAAAAATAAAATTTCATCTTTAGGTTCGGTGCGTGGAAATGTCGTAAAAGAGCTTGAAAATAAATTGGGTGATAAGGCAAAGATAGATCCAAATTCTGGTGTGATTTCACTACCTGATTCTATACTTTTTGATCTGGGCAAGTGGGAGCTAAAAGAAGAATCAAAAGAGCAGTTAAAGCAAATCTTACAGACTTATTTTGATACAATTTTTAGTAGCGAAGAAATTTTAAAACATATCGATAAAATTGTCATCGAAGGGCATACAAATTCGATGGGAAGCTATCTTTATAACCTTGATTTATCTCAAAAAAGAGCATACGAGGTTTTAAAATTTATTCACTCTTGGAACAAAGACAAGCGTTTAGAAAAATACCTTATGGCGAGCGGAAGAAGCTTTAACGACCTGATTTATAAAGACGGAGTTGAAGATATGAATGCTTCAAAGCGCATTGAAATTCGCTTCTTAATTTCTGATAAAGAGTCGAAAAAGGATATTGAAAAATTCTTGGAGCAGCAAAATAGAAAATATCCAAAAAACTAAGTTTAATAATATTGAATTTTATGTTTTACGAGATGATTTGCTTGGAGAATTTAATGGCAATAAAGCCAGAAAGCTTGAATATTTCTTAAATGTGAATTTGCAGGATATAAAAAGCGTCGTAAGTTACGGTTCGGCTCAATCAAACGCCATGTATTCTTTGAGCGTTTTTTGCAAAATGAAAGGATTTAAGTTTCATTATGTGGTTTCAAATATAAGCTCAAATCTCTTGCAAAATCCTGTGGGAAATTTAAAATTCGCTCTTGAAAATGAAATGAAAATTTATATCTGTAAAGATAGGGCGCAACTGGCTAAGGATATATTTAGCAAGCTTGACAATGCACTTTTTATAAATGAAGGTATAGCTCAAAAAGAGGCTGAATATGGATTTATAACGCAGGCAAATTTAATAAATCAGTGGGCTAAAAACAATAATAAAATAGTGGATATTTTTTTGCCATCAGGGACTGGCACTTCGGCTGCATTTTTGGCTAAACACACGAATTTTAGGGTTTTTACTTGCGCTTGCGTAGGAGATGAAGAGTATTTAAAAGCCCAGATTAATGCGCTTGATCCGTTTTCTAAAGTGCAAATTTTAAATCCGCCGAGAAAATATCATTTTGGAGATTTAAAACTCGAACTTTACGATATTTGGCTTGAATTGCTTAAACAAACAAATATTGAATTTGAGCTTATTTACGATCCAGTCGGATTTATAAGTATGATAAAAAATTTAGATGTATTTAATAATGAAATTTTATATATTCACCAAGGCGGAGTGCTTGGTAATATAAGTCAGAAAATGAGATATGAAAGAAAAATCAAGGAGAGGAGATGAAATTTATTACGACAACTGATGATAGGTTTAAGGAATTTTTCAACGGATTGGTGAATAGATCAAATATGGATATGAGCAATGTTATGCCCGTGGTTTGTAAAATTTTAGACGATGTGAAGGCTAATGGCAATCAGGCTCTTTTTGGGCAAATTTCAAAATTTGACAGATGGCAACCCGATGAAATTAGTCTGCAAATTTCTACTTACGATATGCAAAAGGCATACGATGAGCTTGAAAATTCGTTAAAAGACGCCTTACATATCGCTTTTGATCGCATTAAAAAATACCATAACCAAAATGTCCCAAAAACTTGGACGCAAAAAGACGAGTGTGGTGTATTGCTTGGAGCTAAATATACCCCGGTTGATCGTGCGGGATTATACATTCCTGGTGGTAAAGCTGCTTATCCGAGCTCTCTTTTGATGAATGCCGTTCCTGCAATCGTAGCTGGCGTGGAAAGTATCGTGGTTTGCACGCCAGCGGTAAATGGAAGCGTAAATTCTCTGCTTCTAGCTGCAATGCATATTTGTGGAATTAAAGAAGCGTATAAAATAGGCGGTGCGTCGGCAATTGCAGCTATGGCATACGGAACTGAAAGTATTAAAAAAGTCGATGTGATAACAGGGCCTGGCAATATATATGTCGCAACGGCTAAAAAAATGGTTTTTGGCGATGTAAATATCGATATGATAGCGGGGCCAAGTGAAATAGGAGTTATCGCTGACGATAGCGCAAATTCTCGCCATATAGCCATTGATCTACTTTCTCAAGCTGAACACGATGAGTTGGCTAGCTCGATTTTGATTACCCCTAGTAAAGCATTTGGAATGGACGTTTTTTGCGCCATTAATGAAGAGATTAAAAGCCTTCGCAGGCAGCCCATAGCTCAAGCTAGTATCGATAATAAAGCTGCTATAATCGTGGCTCGCGATATGAATGAGTGTATTGATTTGATGAATGATTTAGCTGTGGAGCACTTGGAAATAGCAACTGATAATGCGCTTGAAATAATGCCTAAAATTCGCCACGCCGGTGCGATTTTTATGGGGCATTACACACCTGAGGCTATGGGTGATTATTTAGCTGGACCAAATCATACTTTGCCAACTGGCGGAAGTGCAAAATTTTATTCGCCGCTTGGGGTTGAGAATTTCTTAAAACGAAGCTCGTTAATATCAATCGGTAAGGAGGGCATAAGCGAGCTTGGCTTGGCTTGTATGCAATTAGCCGACGCCGAAGGTTTGGGCGCTCATAAGCGCTCTGTGGAAGTGCGTTATAATGACATAAAAGAAAAGTCTGGTATTTAAATTTAGTTTAAATTTATGTTTATAATAATATAATCAAGCCCAAAAGGATCATAAAATGAAGCTTGGAAATTACATTTCAAATTCTGGTGTCAGTAATCACTACTTAGATCAAGCAAAAAATAGCACGTCTAAGGCTTTAAATAACATATCCGCTCAACGTGCGCTAAGTGGCGTCGATAGTGCAAATTTAGCAATCGCTGATAGTCTTAGAAGCCAAAGCTCTGTTTTGGAGCAGGGTATTGCAAATGCAAACGATAGCATCGGTATACTTCAAATAGCTGATAGTACGCTTTCTAATATATCTCAAAGTGCAGACAAAATAAACGAAATGTCCGTAAGGCGAAATAGTGGATTGTTAAACGAGAGCCAAAAGGCTATGATCGATTCGCAAGCTAATGCTTTGGTTGATTCTATGAAAGATAGCGTCAAACAGGCTAGTTTTAATGGCAAAGATGTTTTTTCTGGCGAGATGAATTTTCTAACTGGCAGTGGTATGCAAAGCATAAATTTATCATCTCCGAATTTTAGCGGTATAGACGTTACCGATCAAAAGAGCGTTACAAATTTCATCGATAATGTAAATAGTATGCGTGGCGAGATAGGCGCAGCCCAAAATGGAATTTTATCTGGGATAAATTCCAGCATAGCTCAACATATAGCCTTAAAATCGAGTGAAAGCCAGTTGCAAAATAACGATGTTGCGCGAAATATAAATGAGCAAAAACAAAGTGAGCTTAAAATAACGGCTTCGCTCGTGGCTCAAGCTCATAACACTGCAAATTTACAAAGTCAATTTGGTCGTCTTTTGGGTTAAAAATTTAAAATCCAAGTCCGACAGGGATTTGGATTTTAAAACATCAATCCTTCACTATCTTCTTCTATTAAATGTTCAACCCTATCTTGTCTTGGTAGTGGCGATGTGTGCGTGTATAATTCGTCTTTTCCACCATATATAGCGTGGAATACACCTTCTGGTTCTTTAAAATTCCTAGTAGTCTGAGGAAAAGCTTTTAAATATTCCTCCATAAAAACTCTAAAAACAGGTGCTGCGGTTCTGCCACCACCTTCTACTTTACGCATTGGAGTGTTGTTGTCGTTTCCATACCATATTATGGCTTGGACATCTGGTGTGTATCCGCAAAACCAAGCGTCTTTGCTATCGTTTGATGTGCCCGTTTTTCCCGCTATTTCGATGCCTTGTGTGATTGCGCCTCTTCCAGTTCCGGCATTTACGACATTTTTTAACATATCGGTCATCAAATACGCTTGTTCTGGCGAAGTTGCAACTAATTTTTCAGGCTCAAATACGGTTTCTAGGTTGCTAGAAGTTGTAATTTTATGTATCAGTAGCGGTTCTACGATTTCGCCACCATTTGGAAACATTGAGTAAAATTTTGAAAATTCAACAGGAGAAATGCCGTAACTTCCAAGCGCAATTGATAAATTTGCCGGAATATTCTTAAATCCTATATCGACCAATTTTTTGCGAGCAACATCTAATCCAATATCGCTTAGTAAATTTATCGTTGCAAGGTTACGAGATTGTCTTATGGCTTCTTTGAAGGTTATGTATCCTTGAAATCCACCGCCATAATTTTTTGGCTTCCAAGGCTCTTTGCTCCCAGTTTCAAAAACGCGAGCTATATCCGCAGCTTTACTCATCGGCGAGTAACCAAGATCAAGCGCTATTTGATATATGAAAGGCTTAAAGCTCGATCCTGGCTGGCGCATACTTTGAGTTGCGCGATTATAACTGCTTTTCGCATAATCCACGCCACCAACCAAGGCTAAAATTTCTCCTGTTTTTGGCATAGTTACAACCATAGCGCCGTTTAAAGTGCTAGTGTTTGCGTCTTTATTTCGTTTTAAAATTTCGTTGTAACCGAATTTTAGTGCATTTTCAGCCATTGCCTGAACTTTTAAATCAATATTTGTTTGTATGACGTATCCGCCAGTTTTAATATCAGAAAAGCTTTTTGAGAGCTCTTTTACAACTTCATCGACCACGTAAGGCGATTTGTTTTGCGTAAGAGTATCATCATATACTTTTGGAATTTCAACAAGTGCAGCTTCATATTCTTCTTGGTTTATCCAGCCTATCGTGTTTAGTCGCCACAAAACGGCATTCGCACGGCTTAAAGAGAGATCAAGATGCTTTGTGGGATCGTATGTGCTTGGGGCTTTTGGAAGTCCAACCAAGATAGCTATCTCTTTTAGGCTTAGTTCGTTTAAATTTTTATGAAAATACCCATAAGCAGCCGTTTTTATACCGTGATAGCCGTGTCCGAAATATACGTGATTTAGGTATCTTTCTAAAATTTGCTCCTTTGTAAGCTCGTTTTCAAGTTTGATTGACAAAACGATTTCTTTTAATTTTCTTGTTAATTTTTTCTCTCGCGTTAAAGCCATATTTTTTATGAGTTGTTGGGTTAATGTGCTAGCACCTTCAACCATTTTCATGGCTTTAATGTCTTTTATCATAGCTCTTGTTATGGCTTCTGGATTTACTCCGCCGTGCTCGAAAAAACTCGTATCTTCAATGGCTACAAGCGCTTCGATTATCCTAGGTGGTATGTTTTCGTATCCTACAAATAGCCGATTTTCTTCAAAAATATTGGCTATGAGCTCGCCATTTCTGTCATAAATTTGTGTCGTTAGTTTTGGTTTAAATTCTATTATATTTGATGCGTCGAGTTCTATTTGTGAGTAGATAAAAACAAACGCCGCACTAACTGAAACGCATATAATAAACAAAAACGACATAAAAATTTTCATAAAAATGCCTTTAAAAGTTCTAAATTTAGCCCCATAGCATTGGTTGTATTGCCTTGTTGGGTAATGATGTATTTTTTGTTAAAATTTTCTATTGTCATAGCTCCGGCCTTTCCCTGCCAGTCGCCACTTTTTAGATATTTTTCTAAATCTATCGGATCAAATTTTGTAAATTGATACCGAGTTGAGCTAACGTTATTTAAGCTAAATTTTTCTCCCAAAAACAGCATTGATGTTACTATTTTTACAATATTTGCACTTTGGAGTTCTAGCATTTTTTTAGCTTCTGCCTCATCTTTTGCTTTGCCTAAAATTTTGTTATCGCAAGTTACGACACTATCAACAAAAAGAATGTTTTTAAGATCTGGATTTTGACTTAAAAATTGCTCTTTTTTGGCTAACACTACCTTTTGGACATATATGTTCGGTTTAAATTTTTTGTCAATCTTGCTTTCATCGTAGTTAAAGAAAAATTGCTTAAATTTGACACCATAATCGCGCAGAATTTTTGCCCTAGTAGGCGAACTTGAAGCTAAAATCAGCATTACAAATTTCCGTAAGCCACGCCAAGATATACCGCTAAAAGTGAAAAAGCTATATTTAGCGGTATAAAATAGTAAATAATTACGATCAAATTTTCGTGTAGCTCAATATATTGGGCATTTTTTATTGACTTTAACGCCTTACGGAATCGATAGGTAGTATAGACTATGTTTGTCAGCAAAAAGCCAAATAAAGCCCATTTTGTCGTAAGTATAGTATCCATCATCGGATCTGCGATTTTTATGACATCTTGTACTCTTAGCAAAGCTCCTGTTATGGCGATTACAAAAAGAGAAAGATATATCACCAAACAAAGTCGCCTAGCCATTGTTATTATTAATTCGTATTCGCGCTTTTGGCTTGAACCGTCAATAAAAAATTTTGCCATTAGCCAAAAATGTGCCTGAAAGCCGACAAAAACTATCACAGAAATAATATGCGCAAATGGCAAAAAATGGCTTGTTTTTACAAAAGCGATGTCAAATTCTGGCATTTTTTACCCTTTTATTTGTTCTAATTTTTCTTTTGCAAAATTTATCGCCGCATCGACAGCTTGGTTTATTTTACTTATATCTTGACCGCCAGCGGTTGCGAAATCATCTCGCCCGCCACCGTTTCCGCCTAAAATTTTGGCTACAAATTTTACCCATTCGCCAGCCTTCAAGGGCGCGTTTTTGACCCCGGCTGCTATCATCACTTTGTCATCTTTTGGCTGAATTAACAGCACGACAATCTTCTCGTGAGTGTTTTTAAGCTCATCAATAGTTGTTTTTATATCACCGTTTTGAACCGTATCGATACAAAATTGTATGCCATTTACTTCATTGAATTTTAAGCTTTTTGCGTTGCTAGTATTTTTGAGCTGGTTTTTAAGCGTTTTTAGCTCGTCTTTTAGCTTTTTTATCGCACTTAATGGCTCGTTTGATTTAAGCTCGGCTTCAATTTCGCCCAAATTTTGACGCAAATTTAGCGCATATTCATACGCTGCACGCGAGCAAACAGCCTCTATCCTGCGCACTCCAGCACTCACACCACTCTCTTTTGTGATAAAAAATGTGCCAATTTCGCCGAGATTTTGCACATGAGTTCCACCGCAAAATTCTTTACTCTCGCCAAGTGTTACCACACGAACTTTTTCACCATATTTTTCACCAAAAAGCGCAGTCGCACCGCTGTTTTTCGCATCATCTATCGCCATAATCTCAGTTTTTGCGCTTTCGCCATTTCTTATCATCTCATTTACCAGCTTTTCAACAGCACAAATTTCATCCGCACTCATCGCCTTTGGATGCGAAAAATCAAAACGCAATCTATCTGCGCCCACTTCGCTTCCAGCTTGTGCGACGCGCTCGCCAAGCACTCTTTTTAGCGCGTATTGTAAAAGGTGTGTCGCGCTGTGATGACGGCGAATTTCATAGCGTCTAGGACTCACTTCACACGCTACTTTTTGTCCTGTTTTTAAAGCAAATTTCGCGTTAATTTGGCTTAAATTTAGCCCGAAATATTTTTTCGTATCAACAACTTCATTTTCGCCAATTAATCCGCTATCTCCGCATTGTCCGCCACTTTGCGCGTAAAATGGCGTATTTTTTAGCATTACATAGCCTGTTTTTCCATCGGCAATTTCATCTACAAGCGCGAAATTTTCATCTAAAATCGCCAAAATTTCACTCTCACCTTTTAGAGTGTCATAACCGATAAATTCGTTCTCTCCAAAGCGTTCAAGCAAATCTTTAAAATCCCCGTTTTGCATAGCTGTATCGCCACTGCCTTTCCAACTAGCTTTGGCTTTTTTGCGTTGAACATCCATCAATTCATCAAATTTAGCCTCATCGACGCTCAAATTTTTCTCTCTTAGCATATCCATCGTAAGATCAAGCGGGAAGCCGTATGTATCATAAAGCTTAAACGCAACCTCGCCACTAAATTCGCCCTTTGTGCGCGATAATTCATCGTTAAAAAGTGCAAGTCCATTTGCGATCGTCGATAAAAATCGCTCCTCTTCTAGCTTGATTTGCTCTTTTATGGCCACCTTTTTTTCGTTTAAATATGTGTAGTGATGCCCCATGAGTTCGCACACAACATCAACCAAGCGATACATAAACGGCTCTTTAATGCCAAGCAAATAGCCATGTCGCACCGCGCGGCGCAAAATTCGGCGCAAAACATATCCACGCCCTTCTTTGTCGAAATTTACACCTTGCGCCAACAAAAACGTAATCGAGCGAATATGATCGGCGATCACGCGGTAACTTGCGCCATTTTCATAAATATAAGGTTTAGCGCAAAGCGTAGCGACTTTATCTATAATTGGCATGAAAATCGAGCTATCGTAATTGCTAAATTTGCCCTCCATTATCGCTGTTACACGTTCTAATCCCATGCCTGTATCTATGCTAGGCTTTGGCAATGGGCTTAAAGTGCCATCGCTACTACGCTCATATTGCATAAAGACTAAATTCCAAATTTCTAAAAAACGATCGCCATCGCCGCCCATGTAGTCTTCGCTTCCATTAAAGTGCTCCGCACCTTGATCGTAAAAAATCTCACTACAAGGCCCGCAAGGTCCAGTATCGCCCATCGCCCAGAAATTATCGTGATCGCCAAAGCGGTAAATTCGCTCTTTTGCGATATGTTCGCTCCAATATTCAAACGCTTCGTTATCGCTTTCGTGGATTGTTACGTAGAGTTTTTCTTTTGGTAGTTTTAAAATTTGCGTTACGAATTCCCACGCATAGCCGATAACCTCTTTTTTAAAATACGCGCCAAAGCTGAAATTTCCGAGCATCTCAAAAAAAGTGTGATGGCGCGCTGTATAGCCGACATTGTCTAAATCATTATGTTTGCCACCAGCGCGGATACACGTTTGACAGCTTGTCCGAATCGGGGGAGTCGGGCGAGGCACTGCGCCTGTGAAAATGCTCTTAAACGGAACCATTCCTGCATTTGTAAAAAGTAGCGTCGCATCATCTGGCACAAGTGGCGCAGAAGGGACTATTTCGTGACCTTTATTGTTGAAAAAATTTAAATACGCTTGTCTAATATCCATTTTTTGTTCCTAAATTAATCTAAAAATGCCCTGATTTTAACATAAAAAATATAAATTTTAGGATAAAAAATGTATAATGTTGGATCTGAAAGCGAAATAAAAATTTTGGAATTTTCAATGAAAAAACGTCTTGGAATTGTAGGTTTTGATGATAATACAAAGTTACATTACAACGAACTTAGAAGGTCTGATTTTTTCGAAGTTGTAGGTATTTTTAGTTATGACAAGAGCGACATAAATTGCAAAGTTAAAATTTATCACGATTTGGACGAATTTTTATTTAGTCAAAAGCCTGAAATTTTGGTTATCGGTCGAGATGTTAAGCATCAAGACATATTTTCAAAATGCACAAAAATTTGTAAATTTATACTTTTTTGTTCGCCAATAGCGAAAAATACAGCACTGATTAACGAAATGAAGTATTGTAGTAAAAGTGATAACGTAAAGGCAATGGTTGGATTTTTTACTAGGTTTAATCAAGCGGTGATTTCTTTAAAAAAGGCTATATTAAAAGAGAGTAAAATTTTTGCAATTACCGTAAATTGCGTATTTGGCGATAATTTAGGTTTTAGAGATGTTACTGTTTCAAATATTGATTTGGTAAGGTTTTTAAGTGGCTCTGAAATAAATCAGTCGTCAAAATTTGAAGCTAGTTTGTCGAATGAAAAATCATCAAAAAATATTAGCTATCAGCTCAAAACGAAAAATGACGTGTTGGCGAATTTGCAACTTTTACACTCTAATCATTTGGAAAGATATGTTGTGGAGATTGCGTGCGAGAGTGGGATTTATTTTGGAGATTTGATAAATTTAAAGCTTTATAAATATACACCGATGGGACAGCAAAATTTAAAGGTTGATTGTGATATTTCACCATTAAAAATCGCTTACGAGCAAATTTTTGCGATTTTTGAAAACGGCGATTTTGGCGATATTGCAACATTAGACGATGCACAAAAAGTTCAGGAGATATGTGAATGAAAAGATTGCTTTTGCTACTAAATATGGGCGGACCAAACAACATTGATGAAGTTGAGGTATTTTTAAAAAATATGTTTAACGATCCTTGCGTTTTGGGGGTTAAAAGTGCAATTTTGCGTAAATTTATCGCTTTTTTGATAGTTAATGCGCGCTTAAAAACGTCAAAGCACAACTATGAGCAAATAGGTGGCAAATCGCCAATATGCGAAATAACGGCACAGCTTTGTGAGAAAATTTCGTCAATGGCTAGTGAATTTGATGCGGTTGATTTTGCTATGAATTATACTTCACCATTTGCCGTTGATGTATTGAAAAAATATGAAAATTTTGACGAAATTATTGTATTTCCTTTGTATCCCCACGAGTCTGTTACGACTACAAAATCAAGCATTGACAGCTTTGTTTTGGCTTGCAATAAACTTAATATCAGCCCAAAAGTTAGAGCCGTTGAGCCGTTTTTTAACAGTAAAATTTACAATTCTGGGATAATAAGCGATATAAAAGAAGCGGTCAAAAATTTAGACACAAGCGGTATTACGCTCATTTTTTCAGCTCATTCTTTACCGCAAAAGATCATAGATAAAGGCGATAAATATGAGGCTCATATAAATGCGCATATTGCAATTTTAAAAGATATGTTGCAAGCAAATGGGCTCAAATTTAAAGACGTTAGGTTGGCTTATCAGTCCCGTCTTGGAAATATAAAATGGCTAGAACCTTCTTTAAATGACGTTTTGAGCGAGCTTGAAGAAAAGAAGGCATTGATTTACCCAATTTCGTTTTGCATTGATAACTCTGAGACAATTTTTGAACTTCACAAGGAATTTAAGACCGTTGCTGATAAACTTGGATATGAATTTTACGATGTTGTGAAATGTCCGAATTTTAGCGATTGGTTTGTGGAGTTTATAATCGAAAACGTAACGGAATGAAATTTGCTTGCTGTCTAATATCTTTTAACTAGGAGATGTTATGAAGGTAGAAGATTTAAATTCTGCGTCGCTTTTGTATTCTCAGCTTTATGGGAATTTGTCAAATAGTGCTAATGCGAGTGATTTTGAAGAGAGTTTAAAGGCTGCTAAAGAAAAAGTTGATAGTCTAGGCGAGGGGCTAAATCACGGCATTAATAGCATAGATGAAATGCTAAACGAAACGAGCGAGGTTGAGAAATTTAAACAAGACCTTACTAAAATGGGCGCAGTCGCTTTTATGAATAGCCTTAATAACACTAAAATAGAAGCAAAGATTGCGGCTAAAAAAGCTGAGCTGGAAAAAGCTCTTGGTTTAGATAGTGAGGGCATTGTTGGCAAGAGTGATAGCGAAATCAAAGCGTTGAAGCAAACTCTTTCAGATCAGTTAGAGGCTTACAAAAAGCAGTTGCTATCCGAAATGCAAAACAATGCTATTGCTGAAAAACAGCAAAAGTTAGCCAACTCAGGTTCGTCAAATTTGACACTTGGTGCGGTTTTGAGCTCTTTTTAATCCGAGTTTTGGCTCGGATTAATCATTTACTATCTTTTTTTCTTTACTTTTTCTATCTCGCTCTAAATCCGCTTGCACTACTTTTTCGTCGATTTTTAGGTAACCATCTTCGACTAGCAGATCGATTGCGGCTTTAAACGTAGGTAGCGCACTTTGAGCACCAAAATAGTAATATGGTCGCTTTGGCTCACGCGCTAAAACGCCTATTGTGTAGCTGTTGCCTTCGCTGTCATTTACAAATCCAAAAAACGAGCCGTTGTATAAATTTAAATACCCTCCCGTTGTCGCGATGTGGGCAGTGCCTGTTTTGCCCCCGACTTCAAGACCCAGTGTTTTGGCTTTTAGTCCAGTTCCGTCTGTTACTGTTTTTACTAGAATTCTTTTCATTCTTTTTGCAACATCTTGACCGATAACTTGAATTGGCTCTGATTTATTTACATTGAAGAATTTGCCATTTTTATACAGCGAACTAACGACGCGCGGGGTTACCATAACGCCTTTGTTGTTAAAGATATTATAAGCTTTTAAAAGTTGCATAAATGTAGCTTGAAGCCCGTATCCGTAGCTGATAGTTGCTTTATATACTTGTGAATTTAGCTTTGCGACAGGTGGCATATTGCCAACTTGTTCGTATGGCATATCTATGCCTGTTTTTTGGGCAAAACCGTAGCTGCTTAATCCAGCGTATAATTCGCGCCCTTCTAGCCTTTGAACAAGCTGAATCATACCGATGTTTGAGCTATATACTATTATGTCTTCTGCGCTCATATAAGTTTCTGGATGGGTATCGCGAATGATTCGTTTGCCAAGTTGGTAGTGTCCGTTATATGTGTTAATAAGTTCAAGCGGATTTACTTTATTTTCGCTTAAAAGTATCGAAAAAATAAATGGCTTAAATACCGAGCCGACCTCGTAAGCATATTCTGTAGCTGTCGAGTTAAGCGAAGAATAGTCTTTTTTTTGTATATTTGATGGATCATACCTAGAAGTTGTTGCAAGTGCTAAAAGTTCGCCGGTTTTTGAGTTCATAACACCTACAATTAGTTCTTTTGCGTCCAAAAAAGCCCGCTTTTCGTCGATAATTTGCTCCAATTTGCTTTGAAATTTTAATGAAATACTAAGTATTGCATCATAACCATCGACTCTACTGGCCAAATTTGAATCGCTTGTCAAAATTATATTATTGCCTATATCTTTTGGACCAATTAGTTTTGCGTCTTGAATTGGCGAGATGTAGTATTCATAGCTTTTCTCTACACCCTTTACGCCAGTTCTTTTTGTGATCCCGTCTTTTTCAATTTTTTTGATATATCCAATCAATGGTGTGAGCTTGTCAGCTGTGGGATATTGTCTGTTTTCGCCACTTTCTGTTATATCCATACCTCTTGTTGTTACAATGCCTGTTTTTGGGTCTTCGTATGGAATAAAAATTTTATTTTTGTATAATTTTCTGGATAACTCCTGTAAATATGCCGCGCCCTTTGCATCAACTTTATAGGATAAAATCAACGAGCCTTTTACGGAATTTATCTTTTGTCTTATTGATTTTTCGTCATCTCCGCTATAAATAGAATAAAGCTTTATAAGCATATCTTTTTTATTTGGGTCTATATTTCTCGTATCAATTGTAACTTTATATATTTTTTGGCTAGTTGCTACGTTAAACCCGTCCTTTGTAATGATACTTCCTCTAAGAGCGGTATTAAAGTAGCTAGTTTCAATTTTTGGTAGTTTTCGCTCTATATTAACTCTGTAAAAAATTACCAGCAAAAATATAAGAAATCCAAACAAAACGAGCGAAAATAGGATAAGAATTTTTGACTTGCGCGAATTCATAAAGGATTAAATTTGTGTTCTTGAAATTTCTTTATAAGCAGAAAGTGCTTTGTTGCGAATTTCAAGCATTAGTTGCATTGATGTATCGGCTTTGCCAATCGCAATAGCTGCTTGGTGTAGATCTTTGACTTCGCCAGTTGCCAAATCGGCTACGGCTTTATCGGCTGTTATCTGTATTTCGTTTAACTCTTTTAATGAATTATCAAGCACTGTGGCAAAATCCAAGCTATTTGGCGCTTGTAATGGCTTTGCTTGCTTGCTTTGAAAAGGCGACGCTACCGAGCCTATTTTTTCAATATCTGTCATAAATTTTATCCTCTTAACAGTTCAATTGCGCTTTGAGCTATCGATTTTGCGCTTTGAAACGCAGAAACATTAGCTTGATAAGCTCTTGTCGCTTCTATCAAATCCGCCATCTCGATAACGGGATTAATATTTGGATACGCAACATAACCGCGCGCATCAGCGTCTGGATGGCTTGGGTCATATTTGAGCTGAAAATCCTTATCATCACGCACAACCTTATCAACCACGACGCTCATTATAGCAGGTTTTGCGTCTTTTGTGAAGAATTTATCATCTAGCGGATTTTCGTATTCTAAAAGGTTATTTTTCTTAGCAAGCTCGTCATTTAGCGTTTTATCAAAATCAACAGCTTTAAATATTACTTCACGGCGTCTATACGGACCACCTTCGGCGGTTCTAGTTGTTTGTGCGTTTGCTATATTTGAGCTGATTACGTTCATTCTAAAACGCTGTGCGCTTAAGCCGTATCCACTGATATCGAAATCACTTAAATAATTGCTCATACTTTATCCTTAAATTTTACTACTAGCGTCTATCACGCTTTTAAAAATAGCACTTGTGCGCTTCATAGCATTATCAAGTGCGCTTATCATAATGTTGTTTTTGCTAAGTTCGCTTGTTTCAACGTCCAAATCAACAGTATTTGCATCATTTCGTGCCATATGCCCGTCGCGCAAAAATATCGTCGCCATATTACTGGTTGGGAAATCAACTCTTGAAAGGTGGCTTTGATCGGTTTTGGCAAGTTGTAAAATTTGATTTGTTTTTTTGTTGTAAATTTCATCAGCCTTTTGGCTAAGTGCGGCTTCAAAGGCTATATCGCGCGATTTAAAAAAAGGAGTGTCGATGTTTGCGATGTTTGTTGAAATCATCTGTTGGCGTAAATTTCGGCTAGCTAATGCACTTTCTACTAACTGTTTTGATTTTGAAGTAGTGATTCCTGCAAACATTTTTTCCCTTTTTAAGTTAATATCGCTTTTCAAGCAAATTTCATTCCATTTTATTGCACTAAATCGCTAAAATTTTTAAAACCGCTAGGCATCGCTTTTAATTTGTGAAATTTGTTTAAAAATTCGACCCTACTAAGCTCTTGTGCGCCCATAAATTTTAAATGCTCATTCATAACTTGACAATCTATTAAAAAATCAAACGGTTCTAGAATTTTACAAAGCGTTATCAAGGCTACTTTTGATGCGTTCGGTTTTAGGCTTATCATACTTTCTCCACAAAAAACTTTACCAAAAATTTGCCCGTAAAGTCCTCCTGCTAATTCGTCATTTTCATATACTTCTACACTGTGTGAAATTCCGATTTTATGTAGGTTTGTGTATGCTTGTATGATGTTTTGAGTTATCCAAGTGGGCTCTTTTTTACTACGCTCGTCTTTGCAAATTCTTAAAAAATTTTCATAATCGTAGTCGATTTTTATTTTGAATTTTTTAAGCGAGGATTTTATACTTTTTTGCACTTTGACTTCTTTTGGCTCTAAAACAGCTCTTGGATCTGGCGACCACCACAAAATGGGCTCATTGTCTAAAAACCAAGGGAAAATTCCAAGATCATAAGCTTGCAAAAGAGCCTCAACACTAAGGTCGCCACCGTAAGCTAATGGCGAATTTTTAGGTGCTTTGAGCGGATCTGGAAAGTGGTATTTGTTTGACATTTTTTACCTTTATTTGGTTTGTTTTTAGGCTTTTAAAGATAAAATTAAGCTCATTATTTTTTGCTGTGATTTCAACGAAACCGCCGTTTTTGAGCTTTCCAAACAAAATTTCATCGCTGATCTTATCGCTTATCAGTTCATTTACAACGCGGCGTAAATTTCTTGCGCCAAATTGTGCATCATACCCTTTTTTCCAAAGTAACATAGTCGCGTTTTTGTCGGCTTTTATAATGACTTTTTTCTCTTTTAGACTTTGAGATATTTGGGTTAAAATTTTGTTTATAATTAAGTTTAAATTTTCATCGTTTAATTCTTTAAAATTTATTATTTTATCAATTCTATTGCGAAATTCTGGACTAAAAAAAGTTTTAATTGCACTTTCGTTTTTGATGCTTTCATCTTTTGTAAAGCCCATTTGTGGTGCTTCTTTGCTTCCTAAATTAGACGTCATTATGATAATTGTGTTTTTAAAATCGCTTTTTGTGCCCGTATTGTCTGTTAAACTTGCGTTATCAAAAATTTGCAAAAATATATTAACCATTTCATCATTTGCTTTTTCTATCTCGTCAAATAACAAAACGCAATGCGGGTGCTTTTTGACTGCATTTGTAAGCAATCCGCCGTCTTCAAATCCAACGTATCCAGGAGGCGCGCCTATAAATTTCGCGACGCTATGTTTTTCCATATATTCGCTCATGTCAAAACGATGAAAGTGTATGTTTAAATTTTTAGCCAAAGCCCTAGCTAGCTCGCTTTTGCCAACACCACTGCCACCAGTAAATAAAAAAACACCAATTGGGGTATTTTCGTTTTTAAGTCCTGCATAAGAGCGTTTTATAGACGCGACAAGGCTTGAAACGGCTTCATCTTGACCAAAAATTTCCTTTTTTATGTTATGTTCAAGCCCTTTTAGAATTTGTAAATTATCTGTTTTTATATTTGCATCAGGTATATTTGCGATTTTACTTAAAACCATTGTCAGATCGCTATTTTTGGCTATTTTTACGCCCTTTATGCTAAGAGTGGCCCCTAGCTCATCAATTAGATCGATCGCGCTATCTGGTAAAAATCTATCCGATATGAATTTTTTCGCCATTTCTACACTTTGGCTTAGTATTTCGTCGCTAAATTTTACACCGTGAAATTTTTCGTAATGCTTTCTTAATCCTTTTAGTATTAAAACGCTGTCATTTAGGCTTGGCTCACTAACATCTATCTTTGCAAAACGCCTAGATAACGCCTTTTCTTTTTCAAAAAATTTGTGATACTCGGCGTATGTTGTTGCTCCAATTAGCCTTAAATTCCCATCAGCTAAGGCTGGTTTAAGCAAATTTGACATATCTAGACCGCCAGAATTTGTAGCTCCTGCGCCAACTATCATGTGAATTTCATCTATAAACAAAATCGCGTTTTTGTGCGTTGCTATTTCGTCCAAAACGTCCTTTAAGCGCTTTTCAAAATCACCTCTGTATTTTGTTCCAGCTATCATAGCACCAACATCAAGGGCGAAAATTTGCGTTTCTTTTAGGCGATTTGGAACATCGTTTGATACGATTTTAAGTGCTAGTGCGTTTGCTATTGCGGTTTTGCCAACTCCTGCTTCGCCTATTAGCAATGGGTTGTTTTTCTTGCGCCGGCTTAGGATTTGTATAACCCTTTCTAACTCATTTTCTCTGCCAATAACTTCGTCAATTTTGCCATTTTTGGCTAGTTCGTTTAAATTTATTGCAAATTGGGCTAAATTTTCAAACTCATTTTTTGGTGGCGTGTTTAAAATTTTATCTTTATCAACACCGAAAAAATTCAGTAAATCCGCGCTAAAACTCTCCTTGCAGGCTAGTTTATATAAAAAATCCTTTGCGGTTGTATTGTGTTTTTCGTTTTGTAATTCGTTTAAAATTTTTTCGAGTGTCAGTGTGATTTTTAAATTTTTTTGATTTGCCAAAGGCTCTAAATTTTCGTTTATAAAATTTTCAAGTTGTGTTTTTAGTTTATCAAATTCGTTTAATCCAGCTAAATTTAGTATTTCTACCGAATTTTCATCAAGGCGCAAAAGCGTTAGCAAAACGTGCTCGGGCGTTAGATATTCGTGATTGTTTTCATACGCAAATTTGCTTGCCTTTTCTAAAAAATAGCTTAAACTAGAATCTATCATCACTCCTCCTCAAGCTTTGTTTTTAACGGAAAATTAGCCGCATTTGCCGCGCGTCTAACTTCGTTTTGTTTCGTTTGAGCTATATCTTTTGTGTAAATTCCAGCCACTCCTTGCCCATTTTTGTGAACTTCAAGCATTACACTAACTGCGCTTTGGTTTGTATGATGGAAAATTTCTATCAAAACTGAAACGACAAAATCCATATGTGTAATATCATCGTTTAGTAATAAAACTTTGAATTTTTTAGGACGCTTCAACTCGTCTTTTAAAGCTACATCGCCACGTTCATTTTCTTTAATTTTCGGCATTTTTTATACTTTGTAAATCTCTTTTCACATCTTCGATTTTTATGCCACCAAGATAGTATTTTACACCAAATTTACCACTGTCTATATCGGTTAATTCGTAATATTTGGCATTTTTTGAAACCATCTTTATAGGCACAGATTCTAGCGATGGATATTTTATGTCTTCTATTATTTGAGCTGATAAGCGATTATTGATTTTTACGTCGTTTGAGATGAAATAATACGCATTGTGGGCTTGTGCGAAATTTTCTATCACGTATTGATCGGTTACATCTTCAAAATGCGTAAGTGCTATTATGTTTAACCACTCTATGTTGTCAAGCTGAAATTTCGTAAGCTCAGGGGCTTCGTTTTGGCAAGGCTTGCAAAAAGTGCCAAAAATATCAAACATTATCACCTTTTTTTCATCGCCTTTTATCACAAATCCACCATCTTTGCGAATTAAAGTTAGCTCTTTGCCAAAGATACTTTTTAAAGCTATCTCTTCGCCAGTTTTGTATGGTTGCTCTTTTGCTGGTGCTTTTGCACTTTCGTCATCACTACAACCTGCCAAAAACAACGCTATAAAAATCGCAAACAAAAATTTTTTCATATTTTTCCTTTAAAATTTATCTGAATTTAAACTTAATAGATTTATTTACCAAGCTTGCTCTTTTCTCTTAAATTTTTTATACTTTCGCCACCAAATCCGTAATTTTCAGTATCTATTTCGTTTATTATAACGACCGTTCGGCTCGTATCTTTGTTTAAAACATCGCTAAGAAGAGCTGTTGTGCCGCTTATAAGTTTTTCTTTTTGCTCTTGTGTAATAGGCTCTTTTTCTTTTGTAATTGTTATATTTATGTATGGCATTATAAGTCCTAGTAATGATTTTTCATAGCCGCACGAGCCTCTTTGTCCGCTTCTTTGCGCTTTAAAGTCTCTCTTTTATCGTGCAAATTTTTACCTTTTGCAAGCGCAACTTTGGCTTTTATGATATTTTTAGTGTTTAAATAAAGTGCTAAAACAACCAAAGTAAGCCCGTCTTGACTAACTGATCCAAAAAGCTTGTCTATTTGTTTTTTATGCATTAGTAGTTTGCGCGGTTCGCGCTCGTTTGGACGAAAAGCCACGTGAGTGGTTTGTAAGTGGCTAATGTGGGCATTTAGCAAGAACATTTCACCTTTTATTATTCTGACAAAGCTATCTTTTAGATTGACTCTTGCAGCTCTAATCGCCTTCACTTCGCTGCCTTTTAGCACCACTCCGGCTTCAAAGGTTTCTAAAATTTCAAAATCATGCAACGCTTTTTTGTTTTTGGCTAGGTCTTTATTCACTTTAATCCCTTACCTTAAATACACTACTTCCGCTACCGCTTAGATACATATTAGCGTATTTATGCATCGGTGTATAGATTTTAAAGCAGGGTGCATAAAGATCGTTTAAAACGCTATTTGTGTAGTTTTCTAAGAGTTTGCGTGAGCTTAAATTTAGCATTTTATTTGCTAAATTTTTGTCTATATTTTGCATAAAATTAGCTCTAAATTCGTTATAAACAGCTGACGTAGAGCAAAAAATATCAGGCGTTAAAATTTCAACATCTGGCATATCATCATCAAATTCTCTTACAATTTCGCCGATTCCACTAACATTTGCTGTTTTAAAACCACTAACGAAAAATGCCACATCTGCACCTATTTTGCTTGCAAGGACGGTCAAATTTTCACGCGATAATCCAAACTTTAACTCGCTATTTACCATTTTTAAAAACGTAGCTGCGTTGCTACTACCGCCACCTAAGCCCGCACCAATTGGAATGTTTTTTTTAATCACAATCTTATGTGTTTTAAAAAAATCATCAAGACGATCTTTAAATCCAGCTTTATTTAAAATTTCTATCGCTTTTAGTATGATATTATCCGTGATTTTATCGTTGTTACACTCTATACAAAACCGATTTGATGACTCAAATTCGATCTCATCATAAAGCGTTTTTACAAGTGCAAATCTAGACAAAATTTCGTGATAATTGCCACGTGTGCCGATTATTTTTAAGAATACATTTATCTTTGCAAAACTTTTCATTTTGTGATTTTTTGACTTAGTTCTTTTAAATTTGACTCATCTGTGATTTTATCTGCGTGCTTGTTTTCTGTTTTTACGTCAGCAACTAGCTCTGAGCGCAATATCATCATATTTCTTGGCGCATCAATACCTATTTTCACTCCACTTCTTGAAGTCCCAACTACTGTGATTTTTATGTCGTTTCCAAGCAATATGCTCTCGTCTTCTTTTCTTGAAAGTATCAGCATTTTTCAACCTTATTTAATTTATATTTTACAACACTATTTTGTATCTCTATGATACTAAAAAAATTATCAAAATTTATTAAATACAACCCATTTTCTTTAAATTTTAGCTTTAAAATATCTATTTTTTTGCCAAGTTCTATGTCGTTTTTCGAGCCAAAATACTCATTTCTTGGTAAATTTATAAATTCAAGCGGATCTAAAAATCTTTCATTTTCAAATTTAAATTTTCCTTCACTACATCTTCTCAAAGCCGATAGCGTAGCAGTTACATTAAGCTTTTGCGCTATTAATTGCGCGTATGAGCGTATGTAAGACCCTTCGCTTACACTTATCTTAAATGTCAAAAATGGATGCATATAGCTTAAAATTTCTACCCAAAAAACTTGCATAATTTGCGTTTTTAGCTCAAATTCTACGCCATTTCTAACCAAATCATAAGCTCTCTTTCCGCCTATTTGTTTGGCTGAAAATTTTGGCGGAGTGTATGAAATTTCGCCAACGAGCTCATTCATAACACTTTTTATATCGGCTAAATTTAGTATCGGACTTTTTAAAACGGTTAAATTTTCATTATCTAAGCTTTGGCTACTGGCTCCAAGCCACATCGTTGCTATGTAAATTTTAGGCACTTTGTCTATGTAGTTAAAAAGTTTGGTGCGATTTCCAAAAGCGATTATTAAAGACCCGCTTGCAAACGGATCAAGTGTGCCTGAAAATCCAGCCTTTTTAACGCCATATCTGCGCTTAATTTGGCTTAAAAATTGATTTGAGCCGATACCACTTGGCTTGTTTGCGACAAAAAGTGCGTTCATCAGATCGCCTTTTCGACAAAATTCGACATAATGTCGCGGTTAATGCCACCAAAATTTATGCTTAATTTAAGCTCTTTTTTAACTTTTGTTACCGCTATTACGCGTCCGATTCCAAAAATTTTATGCTTTACTAAATCACCCTTTTTATACTCGTTTGTGGTTTGTATGATTAAACTTCCATTTACTAATCCAGCCTCACTTAGAAACCGACTTCTGTCTAGTCTTGTGCGTTGTCCTTTGTAAAAGCGCGAATTTACGTAACTTAACGTCAATGTTTTTTTAGCTCGCGTAATCGCAACGTAAGCCAAACGACGCTCTTCTTCTATATCACTTCCATCGCCTATTAATGGAAAAAATCCCTCTTCAAAGCCTATCACAAAAAGATGCTCGAATTCTAGTCCTTTACTGGCGTGTATGCTCATTATTGAAATTGATTCTTCGCTTATGCCATCTTGTTCGCTTTGTAAGGCTAATTCATTTAGAAATTCCTCAATCGAAAAATCAGGATTTTGTTTTATTTGGTCCTTTAACATTGCGTAAAATTCGTCAATATTAGCCACGCGTTCAGTCCCGTCAGGCAGGCTTTTGTAGTATTCTTTTATGCCAAATTTAGTCTCTAAACTATCAATTAGCTCAAATGGTGATTTGCACTCTTGAAGTGCTTTTAAATTTTGTGCAAATTGGCTAAGAGCTGAGACGATTTTTTTGCTTAAATCTTTATCATTTTCGTCTAAATTTGATATTGCTTCAAAGATTGAAATTTTATGCTCAAAGGCGATTTTTTCGATTTTAGCTAGGCTAACTTTGCCAAGCCCGCGCTTTGGACGATTTATAATTCGTTTAATTGAAAAATCATCGTTTTCGTTGGCAACCAGCCTTAAATAGCTGATTATATCCTTAACTTCGGCTCGCTCGTAAAATTTCACTCCACCAACCATTTTGTATGAAATTTTCTCCTTTGTTAGTCCCTCTTCAAGTGAGCGAGAAAGTGCGTTTATTCGGTATAAAATAGCAATTTGGCTTGCGTGAGTTCCTGTATTTAAAAGTTCTTTTATTCGTTTAGCGATTTTTAAGCTTTCCATTGTTTCGTCATTTGATTCTAGCAAAACAATGTTTTCGCCGTCTTCTTTGGTGCTAACTAGTTTTTTACCAAGTCGGTTTCGATTATGATCGATTAGTTCGTTCGCGATCTTTAAAATTTGACTTGTTGAGCGGTAATTTTGTTCCAATTTGATAATTTTAACGTCTTGAAATTGATCTTTAAAATTTAAAATATTTTCAACTTTTGCACCACGCCAGCCGTAAATACTTTGATCATCATCGCCAACGACACAGATATTTTGGTGTGTTAAGCAAAGCTTTCGCAAAAGCTTATATTGCAAGTCGTTTGTGTCTTGATATTCATCAACCATTATGTATTTGTAGCGGTTTGAAATGATGTTGGCAAGCTCGTTATCTTGATCTAAAATTTTATATGTTAGGGATATTAAATCGTCAAAATCAACTAAGTTATTAGCGATTAGGTATTCATCATAAAGTTTATAGATGTTTGCGATTTTTTGGTAGTAGCCTTCTTGAAATTTTTGCTCATCTATTTGTAAATCGGCACTTTTTAATACATCTTCAACACTTAAAAGGGAATTTTTGAAATTTGAAATTTCGTTTGATAATACCGAAGTTGCGATGTTACTCTCAAAGCTCTTTAAAATTCGCTTTTTATCGTCCGCATCGATTATCACAAAGCTATTTTTGCGCCCAAGTCTATCTATATAAAATTTTAAAAATAAAAGTCCGAATTTATGAAATGTGCAAAGTAGGGGGGTGAAATTTTTGCCTTGTTCGCCAAGCATTTTTAAGGCTCTGCTACGCATTTCGTCTGCGGCTTTATTTGTAAAAGTTAGGGTTAGTGTACTAGCTGGATCGATCCCCACTTCGCTTATGAGATAGGCTAGGCGAGTGGTTATTGTCTTTGTTTTGCCACTTCCAGCACCGGCTAAGATTAGCATCGCTCCATCTATATGAGTGGCTGCTATACGTTGATTTTCGTTGAGATTCTCTATCAAATTTTGCATAAAATATTCCGTTGTTTTATTTATATTTTAGCAAATTTATGCTTAAAATTTTACCTGCAAAGTGTTTTTATAATTTCAGTTTAATTTTAGTATAAATATATATAATAACGAGAATAAATTTATATAAGTTAAACTAATATAAGGATCTGTTATGATAAATGATTTTAACAAATTTTACACATTTATGGCAATAGTAAAGGAAAAAAGCTTTTCTAAGGCCTCAAAAATATTAGCCATATCTCAGCCAGCCGTTACTTTACAAATTAAAAAACTAGAAGAAATGCTTCAGACAACGCTTATAATACGCAAAAAAAATGGAATAGTTTTAACCAGGGAAGGTGAGAAATTTTACAAACTTTGTTTACAATTTGAAAATTATCTGTATCGCTTTAAAGATGAAATTTTGCGAATTAAAAGCGATAAAATTCCACTTGTTATTTCAACCACACAGATCATCGCAGAGACGTTTTTATCGTTACTTTTGGATAAAATCGCTGATGTTACCAAAAGTGATATTGATGTAAGAATAAAAGATCAAGGCGAGCTTATTGCTTACCTGAAAGATCGCAGAAGTGATATTTGCTTAGTTTTAGAGCAAAGTCTTGATGAAGCTTTGGTTACAAAAAAGATTTTTGAATACGATATTGTGTTGGTTTGCAACAAGAAACACGCTAGCCCTATTAAGGTATCTGAGCTCAAATATTTTAGATTTATAAAAGATAGTACAAAAGATTATATTTACGACATATTGCAAAAGCACGGAGTTGATTATAGTGCATTACCAACGGCTTATTTACTTGATGGATCGATAATGGCCAAACGTGCGGTTTTGAATAATCACGCAAACGAATATTTTGCTTTTGTGCCAAAATTCCTAGCAAAAGAAGCGATTGATAATGGGCAATTATTTGAAATAAATGTCAATAAATTAAAAATCACAAGAAATGTTTATGCTGTTGCTTTAAAGGAAAATGAGGATACGCTTGCAAAATTTCTTGAACTTAAAGATAGTTTTAAGCTCTGATGGCGAGCTTAAAATTTAGTCATTTTTTAAATAAATTTTTATTGTTTGGATTTGACATAAATGCTGCCATCGATTTTTCGACTTTATTTGCAGGCTCTTTGTGGATTGAAAAATTTACTAAAATAGGGCTGTTTTCAACGAGTAACTGAACTACTCCGCCAAGCGGAAATTTTACGGTACTGGCAAAATTTTCCTTTCCAAATCCAGCTTCAAATTTTATCTCATTTTCCGTTAGAACTGCGCTTTCAAACGTGTATCCAGCAAGTGCGAAAATGATAACTGGTTGGTTAAAATTATCTTTTATATAAGTTGGCAACTCTGGCGAAAAGCTCACCAGATCAATGTTCGCCATAATCGAAAATGGCTTGTTGTTTTGCAAAAGATAATCAATACACTCATAAACGTGCATTTTCATCAGCAGAGAAAATTTTTCATCATCTAATATTTCATCTAGCATTTTTTGCTCCTTTTGTTATTTTTACAAATTCACTAACTAGCTTTTCAATTTCTTTTATTCCTATGTTCCAAAATTCCTTATTGTCTATGTCAAGTCCGAATTTTCCGACTAATTCTTTTGGACTACGACTTCCGCCACTGCTTAAAAAATCGGTGTAAATTTCTACAAAATTCTGACATTTTCCGCTTTTGTAAAGTCCAAAAAGTGCAAGTACTAAAAGCTGAGCGTAAGAGTAGGCATAACAGTAAAACGGCGTATGGATAAAGTGCGGTATATAACTCCACCAAATAGCGTAATAATCGTTTAATATAACGCTTTTTCCAAACATTTTCCTGCTCTCTTCAAGCCAAATTTCATTTAGATCCTTTAATGAAATTTCGCCATCGAAATTATGAACTCGGCGCTCAAATGTAGTAAAATTTATTTGGCGATAAAGCGTAGCAAAAATATCTTCTAATTTGCCCGCTAGCAGTGAAATTTTCTCCGTTTCGTCAAGGTCGTTTTTGATGTAATCAAACACTAGCATTTCGCAAAAAACCGACGCTGTTTCGGCTGTGGTAAGGGGTGTGTCGGAATTTAAAAAACCTACACCGTATGATAATTTTTGATGAATTGCGTGACCCAATTCGTGGGCTAAGGTAAATAAATCGCGCCTACCATCGGTGTGGTTCAGCAAAACATAAGGGTGCGCATCTGCCGAGCCTGAATGCGAAAACGCTCCACCTCTTTTGTTTTTTGCCGGATAAACGTCTATCCAGCCGTTGTCAAAAGCCGTAGTTGCTATTTGACCAAATTTCGGACTAAAATTTGTAAAT
Source organism: Campylobacter sp. (assembly GCA_052170535.1). Classification (GTDB taxonomy): domain Bacteria; phylum Campylobacterota; class Campylobacteria; order Campylobacterales; family Campylobacteraceae; genus Campylobacter_A. The sequence continues at coordinate 74,983 of JBQNAH010000002.1, forward strand.
GCTTTTAAAATGATGTCTTTGCACTCTTTAAATTCGTACTTTTTGTCTATGCCAGGTAACGGTGCGTATCTGTCGTAATCATAAAGCTTTTTGTATCCTAAAATCTCTTTTTTTGTTTCGTAAAATTGGCTGACTAAATCAAAATTTTTCTGCGTCGCTTGGATAAGAGCATCTACGCTTTGTTTTGAAATTTGATTATCCAGATGTCTTGGCTCTTCAGCCAGCTTAAAATTTCTTAATTCGCAACTTGTTTTTAAGTCCGTTTTAATCATATTATAAATATAACCAAGCAAATGCTGATGCTCGCCAAGCGTCTTGCTTAGGCTTTTTGCAGCCATTTTTCTTTCTTTTTGATCGCTACTGTAAAGCTTTGCTAAAATTTCTTCTTCGCCAAGGAACTCGTTTTTAAACTTAAATTTCATATTGCTCATTGTTTCATCAAAAAGTCTTGCAAAAGCTTCCGCGCCCGTGTTTGCTGTTTTTAGTAAAATTTGCTCTTCTTTTAAGCTTAGCTGATGTGCTTTTGCTTTGGCTAGATTGTTTAAGTAATACCCATATTTTTTGGTTTTTGCTATGATTTGCTCTTGTTGCTTTGTTTGTAATTCGTTAAATTTTATCTCTAAAAATAGTAATTTTTCGTGTGCCTTTACGGCTATTTGTTCAAATTTCGCGTAAAAGCTACCTTTTGTAGTATCTTTTGCAAAAACAAGCGATGAGTAAGTCGTAACTTTTGAAATTTTCTCTAATAAATTTTCATATTGACTAAAAGCTTGCAAGAATTCATCTGCGCTTAAATTATGAAAATTTTCCTTATATTTTTCTTCAAATTTTTCGCATTCATTCACTATTTGTATCGCGTTATTTTCGCACTCCTTATCGCTTTTGTAAAGTGCTTTTAAATCCCAAGTCGTCATATTTACCCTCTATAAATTTTTATTTACTTATAAAATTTTACAAAAGATAAATTTGGCACAAAGTGCCAAATTTTAATTTGATGTTTGAGAAGCGACAGCTGTAAAAACTACGTCAGATGAGCTGTTTAATGCCGTTTCTACCGAATCTTGTATGACACCGATAATAAATCCGACACCCACAACTTGCATCGCAATGCTATCTGGAATTCCAAAAAGTGCGCAAGCTAACGGAACTAAAAGTAAAGAACCGCCAGCTACTCCAGAAGCTCCGCACGCGCCGATAGCGGATATAAAGCTAAGCAATAAAGCATCTCCGAAACTAACGTCAATGCTTGGTATACTATTAACTGCTGAAAGTGCTAAAATGCTTATGGTAACGGCTGCACCAGCCATATTTATGGTAGCTCCTAGAGGTATGGAAACGCTATAAAGCTCTTCTTTAAGACCAAGTTTTCTACAAAGATTTAAATTTACTGGAATATTTGCTGCCGAACTTCGCGTAAAAAACGCAGTTATCGCGCTTTCTTTTATGGTTGTCAATACAAGTGGATAAGGATTTTTCTTTGTCATAACGAAAACTATCAAAGGATTTACAGCAAATGCTACAAAAAGCATAGCTCCAACGAGCACTAAAATTAGTTTCAAGTAGCTCTGTAAGGTCTCAAAACCTGTTTCGTGAATGCTTATTGTAACAAGTCCGAAAACTCCAAAAGGAGCCAGACGAATGATAAATTTTACGATTTTTGTAACGCCATCGCTAATGTCTGAAAATACCTTTTTGGTTTCATCAGAAGCGTGTCTCATCGCTATTCCAGCTCCGACAGCCCAAGTTATGATGCCTATGTAGTTGCCTGATGATATGGCAGTAACTGGATTTTGAACCATTTTAAATATCAGATCTTTTAATACCGCTACAATATCTTTGGGTGCGCCCATGGTAACAGCTTCAACATCCTTTAAGTAAAGTGTTGTAGGAAATAAAAAACTTGCAATAACAGCAACAACTGCGGCCAAAAAAGTTCCAATCAAGTAAAGCATTACTATTTTACCCATACCTTTTGCTTCGCCAAAATTTTTAACGATAATTGATGTCGAAATTAATATAAAAACCAAAATCGGCGCGACAGCTTTCAATGCCCCGACAAAAAGGTTTCCTAAAACAGCGATAGAATTTGCGATAGAATTTGCATTATCTGTAGCACTTTGTAGGGTTGCAAGCTTTGCGCTGTCGGTTACGCCAGAGTTTATAAATTGATTTAAGGCATTAACTTCTGAATGCGTATAAAAGCCGATTACGGCACCTAAAATAATGCCGATTAGAATTTGAAGCATCAAATTCCCATCGGCATAACGCCTAGCTACGTTGCCAAACAAGCTCATTTAAATCCTTTTTTTGAAAAATAAACGTAAGTTTAGCCAAAAAAATATTAGAAAATCAATAGTTAATAGTAATTTTATATAAAAGTGCTACAATAAGAGCCAAATTTAGTTGCAAATTTAAGGAGAATTATGTATCTTTTTACATCGGAAGTCGTTAGTCCAGGACACCCGGATAAATGTGCGGACATAATAGCTGACAGTATAGTTGATAAAATTTTAATAGGCGACAAAAACGGTCGTGTCGCGAGTGAGGTTTTTGTAGCTGGTAAAAATATCATTATCGGCGGTGAGATAAATTCAAAAGTTAGTTTAAATTTTGATGATTATGAAAAAATCGTAAAAGATGCGTTAGTAAATATCGGCTACAATGCAAATCCGCATTTTAGCAAAGAGCAATGTTTGCATCCAGATGATGTGAAAGTGCAAGTTTGCATTAATCAGCAAAGCCCGGATATAAATCAAGGTGTTGATCAAGTTGGCGGTGAGATGGGCGCAGGCGATCAGGGTATAATGTTTGGCTTTGCTAGTTGCGAGGCGGCTGAATTTATGCCAGCGGCCATAACTTACGCAAGAATGCTTTGTGATAATGTTTATGAATTTGCCAAAGCTAATCCAGATAAATTGGGTGTGGATATTAAAACTCAGGTTACGATTGATTACGAAAATAAGGAAAATTTTGAGAATTGTCGCCCACAAGCCATTCACACTATAGTCGTTTCTGCGCCTTGCGTAGAGAGTATGAAAATCGAAGAGCTTCGTGCTTTAATTCAAAATTTAATCGATAATGCTGGACTTCCAAAAGAGCTTTATAGTAAAGAAAAAACTATTATTTATATAAATCCTACCGGTCGCTACGTAAATCACAGCTCACTTCACGATAGCGGACTAACTGGACGTAAATTAATCGTTGATAGCTTTGGTGGATACGCTCCAATCGGTGGTGGAGCACAAAGTAGCAAGGACTATACAAAAGTCGATCGTAGTGGGCTTTACGCCGCGCGCTGGATAGCCAAAAACATCGTTGCAGCTGGTCTTGCAAAAAAATGTATAGTCCAAATCAGTTATGCTATCGGCGTGGCAAAGCCGACCTCGGTAAGCGTCGATATGATGGGCACGCACGTGGCGAGCGTAAATGATGATCTATTATCAAATTTCGTCAGCGAAAATTTCGCTCTCACTCCGCGCTGGATAACTGAGAAATTTGGACTTGACAAACCTAGCAAAAGTACATTTTTGTATGCTGAAGTCGCAGCAAAAGGGCAGGTTGGAAATCCAAGTTATCCGTGGGAAAAGCTCGATTCGGTCGAGGATTTTAAGCAATTGATAAAATAATTTTTGGCGATTTTTATCGCCAAAGTTGATAAACATGTGGTTAGATGCCGAGATTTAACCGCACAGATTGATTAAAATTTGTATTTTAATCCAAGCGACCCGGTGTAGTATTTCTCATCTTTTCTGAGCTTTGTTCCCAAATTTAAATTTGTAGAGAAATTTTTGTTAAGTTGCAACTCAAAACCGGCGTTTATGACTGCGTAAGAGTACTTTTTGCTGTCGCTATTTATGATTATATTGTGGTTTGTTTGGGCAAATCTTACCATGGCATTTTTCTTGCTTTTGTATAGATCGCGTTCAAATGTTGGCGTTATATAAAAATAATTACCATTTTGCAAATAAACTCTCATCTCCGCTCCAAATTTTGCCGACATTATGCTTTTATTAGTCTTGTCAAAACTCATCGCCAGCGCACCAGTTTCCGTAAATCTATCATTTTTTATAGATGTATGAGTTAGCCCAAATAGCGGCTTGATAAACAAATTTTCTTGTATTTTAAATATGTATCCATAGGTGGCGTCAAAGTTAAAAATTTTAGTATCGTATTTTGATGAGTTTTTAAAGCCCATTATCGTTCTATCAAGTGCATTTTTTACAATGCCGTAGCTAAATTTCATATCTATTTCATTGTTATTGAAGTACTTTCTAGCATAAATTCCCAACTCGTAGTTTTTTGCATCGTAGTTTATTAAGCTATTTTGCGCCTTACTTCTACCAAGCGTCATATATCCGCCAAAGATCGCTTCGTCAAATGCCTTGTCGTAACCGATACTAAATCCGTAAAGCTTAGGATTTGCGCTATTTTTTAAGTTGCTCTTTGCGCCGATCATGTTAGCCCACAAATTGTTATCGTAGTTGAAGCGATCGGTGTAGCTTTTGATAACCGAACTAAGTGCAGTGTTGTCGCTACTCGCAAAAGCTTCTCCGGTTAAATTTTTGATCGCATAGGCAAGGGCTAAATTTTCGTTGTATGGATTGCTAAGTTTTGCTAGACGTGTAGAGGTTGATAGATCGTTGCTGATTTTTATGATATTTGATACAAAAGTTACACTTGTCGCTCCAGGTATTTCTTCTAGCGAACTTTTTATCTGTTTGATTAACTCGTTTTTTGCCGCCTGGTCATACATCATCGCTTTAATGCTATCGGGCAAATTCGGGATTTGCTCTATGCCTATGTCGGTTGTCTCTAATTCGCTCGGTTTTGGTATGGATTTTCTATACTCTCTTAAAAGTGCGAATAGCTCAGAACGCTGTTTTGATGACAGTTTTGAGAACGCTTGGTATACAAATTCCTCTATTTCATCCGCAAAATAATCCTTGTCAATTTTTGTTTTGGCGTTTAAAAACTTCTCTTTTAGGTATTTTTCCGCTTCTTGTATCGATAAGCTTTCTAGTTCGTCATCGCCTATATTTGCCATAAATTCTCTTGCTAAAAACATTTTCATATCATCATCTAGTGACTTACCTTCTTTTAAAGCGGCTTTTAGCTCGCTTTTGTAAGTTCTTAAGATTTCGTTATAGTGGTGATCTAGTAAAATTTTCTCTACCGATGTATTGTGGTAAATATATTCTATAAGTTCGCTAGCTTCATCTTTGCTTATATTTTTAAAAATTCTATCGATTTGATCCTTGCTTGGAGTGGAATTTGCTGAAAAAGTAAGCTTTTCAAATATGGCATTGTCTGGTTTTTGGATATTGCCAGTTTCCATAAAATTTCTTATAATTTCAAAAGCTTCATCAATATCTTTTGCATTTTTAACCATATATACGCTTATGCTTTGTATGCTGTTCCCATCGTTGCTTGCTTGCGCTCTAAATTCTATCGCACCCTTATTAATGTCCATACCGCCACCGCCAGGCGATAGACCTTTTTCTTTTAATTTGCTTATATCTTTGCCGACTAGGCTGTTAAAAAATTTAGTTATATTTGTATGATCGGTATTGATATTTGTCTTTGAATAAACATAGGCTTTATCCATTGCATCTTTTTGTTGGCGTATCTGGTTGTATCTTTGTATCGTATCGGCTAACTCAGCCAGTGCAGTAGAGCTAAACGCCATGCTAAGCAGGGCAACACAAACTATCTTTGAAATTTTCATTTTATTCCTTTGATATTAAAATAAGGAGATATTCTACCCCCCCCCATAATTTTTACTTAAATTTTACTGCAAATTCATAAAATTTAACGATAATTTTATAAATAATTTGGATAAATGAAATCAAATTTGGTTTAAGAAGTTTTAATGAATAAATAAAATGTGATATTTAAAAATTTAACAAGCCCCGAGCAGGGCCTGTTTTATAGCCCCTCAAATGGGTTTGTTACAACATTTTTACGATCTACGATGTAAGGAATAAGCGCGGCTTGTCTAGCGCGTTTTATTGCTTTTTCTACCATTTCTTGGTATTTTTTGGATGTGCCAGTTAGACGTCTTGGCATAATCTTAAATCTTTCTGATAAGCAATATTTCAAAAGTGAAGTATCTTTGTAGTCAATAAATTCTATCTTTGCCTCTGTAAATCTGCAATATTTGCGTGAATATTTTCTTTTCTCTGCCATAATTTTTCCTTATTAAAATGGTATTGTTTCGTCGCTGTCGTATTTGTCAGCATCTACATCTATTTCTTGGAAATCATCTTTATAATAGTCTTCTTGCGGTTGAGACTGTTGTTTTGGCTGTTGCCTTTGTTGATAGTTCTGATTTTGCCCACCGTGATTATTGTAGTTTTGATTACTACTATATCCGTTAGAATTTCCGCCATAGTTACTATTTTGTGCGTTATATCCGCTCTGATTTCCGCCTTGATTTGAACCTAACATCTCCATATTTTCAACGCTCACGGTATGCTTACTGCGATTTTGTCCGTTGTTGTCTGCCCATTGATCAAACTTCAAGCGACCCTCAACTAGCACCTTTGAGCCCTTTGAAAGATATTGGTTGGCTATTTCAGCTTGTTTGCCAAAAAATGTAATGTCGATAAAGCAAGTCTCTTCGCGTTTTTCACCATTTGCGTTAAATTTTCTAGTTACAGCGATAGCACTGTTGCCTATGGCTGAACCAGTAGTTGTGTATCTAAGCTCAATATCACGCGTTAAATTTCCTACTAAAACGACTTTATTAAACATTTTTTTGTCCTTATTCTGCTGTTTCTTCTTGTTTTACTTTTGGTTCTTTTTTGTTTAGTTTTATGCCTTTGCTTAGTTTTTCCCAAGCAACTATCTCTTTTTTGTTTTCAAATTTGACCGTTAAGAATTTGATAATCTCTTCTGTAATTCTTATAATACGTTCAACCTCTGCGATAGCCTGGGTTGGAGCCTCGAAATAGACGACAAAATAAGTTCCACGCTCGTATTTTTTAACAGTATAGGCTAGTTTTCTTGTGCCCATAGTCTGTACAGACGCAATATTTGCACCGTTTTTGGTTAGGATTTCTTTTACGAAATCAACTTTTGCGCTTACTTCTTCTTCTGTCAAAGTAGGCTTTAAAATAAATAAAAGCTCGTAATGCTTCATATTTTCTCCTTATGGGTATTAAGCTCGCTTGTGCGGGCAAGGAAGTCTTTTTAAAGACAAGTTCCGATTCTATCTTTTTTTTACTTAATGTTTGCTGTTTTTACCAATAATGCCCTGCATTGCTAACAGAGTCGATAATAAAAAAATTTTTTTATCTAGTTTTGAGTTTGTTTTGAGTTCAAATTCGCTCAAATTGAGTGCCATAAAAATTTCTTTATAAGCCTTTAAATTTAGGCTTAAACACTGCATTTTTAATTCATTTGCTATTTTTGTCGGCGGAGCATAACCAAGTGTTTGCTTAATGTCAAATTTGCCAGTCATTTTTATGCTTGTATGTAATTTAAATAGCCTAAAAAATGCTCTATAAAATGAGTTAATAAACAAAATTTCATTAAAATTTGCATCGTCAGCACAAGAAAAAAAATCATTTTTGATATTTTTTAGTGCTATAAATTTATTAAAAAAATCATCAAAGCTGATACTTGATAGAGAAAAAACCAAATTTTGTATTATTTTTTCATCGATTTGGCAACCTAAATTTTTAAGTTTATTTAATTCACTTGCAGATAAATATAAGTTTTCATTATGAATTCTGTAAATTTCAAATAAGGCGTTTTTTGTTATATTTAATCTCATTTTTTCAGCTTGTTTTTGAAGCAAAGCAACGGCTTCTTCGGGCGAATTTGGTTTAAAAAATCTAGCAAAATTTACTCCAAATGCCTTTTGTGTATCAAATACAGCCTTTGCGTCTTGCTCATATAGTTCATAAACAAAAGCACCACCGTTTTGGCAGCCTTGAATGAGAATTTTTAGCTCTTTTGATGATATTTTTTTATCGCTTTTAATGTGCAAAAGAGATTTTTCTCCAAACAAAGAAGGCTCACAAAGATGCGCTTTTGCGGTATTAAAATCGTAATCATCAAAATAAAGACTTAGAATTTCGTAATCTTTAAAACGGCTTAAAATTTCCTTCGCAAAAAGCTCAATTTGGTACTCGTCCGCGCCGTAAAGTAAGAAGTGATTTGGAAAATTCGGCGCTTGCAATAGCTTTTCAAGTTCATTTTTATACATCGATTTTTTTAACTACCTTACCAAAAATTTCAGCCGTTGTGATATTGACATCGGTAATTTCTACGATAATTTGTTGAAGCAAATTTGCCCCATAAGTATTTAAAAATATCCGAGCACCCTTGATTTCATCATCAAGTTTTGCCACTGGCGCATTTTGATTTTCACTGATGTAAGCTTTAAAACGCTGACCTATGCGCTCTTTTGCCCATCTAGCAAATTTCCTATCCATAAAATCATACGCAACCTTATCGGCTTCTCGTTCAAGCTCACTTAATGTTGCTGCCGTACTTTCTATGTTTAAAAGTAAATAATTAAATAATTTCTCGTCTTTTTTGATTTTTGCTTTTAAAAGCCTATGCAAAATCAGATCAGAATATCTTCTGATGGGACTTGTAAAATGCGTGTATCTATCAAAACCAAGTCCAAAATGTCCTAAATTTTCACTTGCATATTCGGCTTTGCGTTGCGATTTGATTATTAATTTATCAATCTCTTCTCTGTTACCGATTTCATCGGCTTTTGTTTGAATTTTTCTGATTAAATTTGCAAGATCGCTCTCGTAAGTAAAATCAAAGCCAAGAGAAGCTAAATCTTCGAGTAAATTTAGTATTTTTTTTAGATCTGGTATTCCGTGATTTCTAAAAATGCCCTTTGTGATGAGTTTTGCGGCAGCTTTGTTGGCTAAAAGCATACAATCTTCAACCAGCATATGAGAATTGCTATCGGTTTGAAAATAAGTTGAGAGTAAATTTCCACTCTTATCAAGCTTCATTCTAAGCTCTTTGCTTTTGAAATCAAATCCAGTTTTTAGACGAATTTTGCGCAGTTTTGACGTAATTTTAAAAAGCGGTTTTATCCAGCTAATTTCGCTTTTTGTTTTGCCTTGAAGTATATCGTCAATCTCGTCATAGTTAAAGCGCTTTTTTGAAACGATTATGGCGTTTATGAGCTCTTCGCCAATGACGTTACACTCGTTATCTAGTTTGATTTTGAAACAAAATGCAAGGCGTGGAACGTTTGGTTTTAAAGAGCATATATTTTCGCTTAAATTTCTTGGCAACATCGGTATAGCAATGTGCGGGAAATATATCGAAAATCCACGAGTTTTTGCTTCGTTATCAATTGGAGTGTAGGCGTTTACATACTCGCTTACGTCAGCTATTGCTATATAAATTTCTAAATTTTTTTCATCAAAATATATCGCATCGTCAAAATCCTTTGCGTCTGTTGGATCGATCGTGCAAAATTGCAAATTTGTTAAATTTATTCTATCTGGATACATTGATATATCGACATCGTCGCCCCAAGCTAATGCCTCAGCTTCGCTTTGAGAGCTAAATTTGTCGTTTTTATTAAAAATGCCAAGCGATATTTTTTCATCACTTAATGGATCATTTAGATTGCCTATTACTTCAACGATTTCGTTATTTGCATTGTTGATTTTTAAAAGCGTTGATGGCGGTAAAATTTTTAACGACTTTTGAGAAGCTTTAAGTGCCATGCTAAGACCAGTTTTTAGATTAACGCCCATAATCGCTACACCGATTTGCTTGGTATAAACCACGCTTGTTTCATTGGCTAATTTTAAACTAATTATTATTTTTGCGCTTTGTCGTTTTTTTTTAAGTGGCAAAAGCCTAGCTAGAACAATGTCGCTATAATGTGAATTGTTTAAATTTTTGTTTTCTATTATTATATCTTGCTTAAATCTGCTATCAAACGGCATCAAAAAGCCAGTTCCGCTTTGATTTATGTCAAGCTTTCCACAAACAAATCCGTTATTTAGATAGAATTTGTTTTTGTGAAAAGCAACGGCGTTTAAATTTAAAAGGTTTCGTAAAATCTCTTTATTTGCAGAAGAGATCTCTTTTTCGTTTATGCCGTTTTGTAATTTGGTTAAAAATTCTTTCACAAACCAGCTTTTACTTTTGAGACGGATTCTAAAAATTTATCGTGAGCAAAACCGTGCTGGTCAAGTAGCAGTAACGTTGCATTTACGCTCTCTTCGTCAAGCTGGTGAAATATATTTATCGCGCTTTTTACGACTTGAAGTGCTTTGCAATACATCTTAATATGCTGTGGTGCTTCATCTGGGTTATTTACATACATTATCGCATCAACTAACTCAGTTTCTAAATTCCATTGTTCAAAAATTTTGGCTGCAACTACTTCGTTTGTTATATCTAGCATTTGATTTTCAAGCTCAGATAGAGCAGATAAAGATGGATTTTGTTTTAGTTTTGTTTTAAATTCATTTGCCTTTGAGCTTTCTAAAAGTTCGTTTGCTAAGACGATTTTCCCAACTTCTAACATAAATGACGCTGGTGAAAGAACGGCCAAGGCAGCCGGATTTACTTTGCTATACCAGTTATAAGTAAGTGCGTTTTGCATAACGGCTATATTTAGAAAATCGTTATCTGTTATATTATATGGACTTAAATCTATCTTAAAGCTTTTTTTAATAGCACTTGAAAGCGCAAAGCCTCTTATGGTTGCCATACCAAATAGCGAAACCGCACGCATTATATTGTTTATTTCGCGACTAAAACCGTAAAGCGGAGAATTTGCCGATCGTAAGATATTTGCTGTTAGCATTGGGTCTTTTTCGATCACTTTTGCCAAATCCGCAGACGTGCCATTATCATCAGCGCAAATAGCCTGAATTTTAACTATCGTATTGTCAAGTGGTGGAAGTGTTTTTATGTGTTGGTGTATTGATTCGTTCATTTTCTTCTCGTATTTTATAAATTTCGTCCAAATTCTACACTAATTGCCTTTTTAAAAAACTTAAATACAAAATAAATTTTAAATTTCAGTGTTATTTGAGTTCCTTAAATGTATAATCGTGCTTAAATTTTTGCAAAGGTATAGAAATGGCGGTAAATATTTATTATGACAAAGATTGTGATTTAAGTCTTGTTAGAGACAGCGTTGTAGCAGTGATAGGTTTTGGTTCGCAAGGGCACGCACACGCTGAAAATTTGCGCGATAGTGGCGTAAAAGTCGTTATCGGTTTGGCAAAGGGTGGCAAAAGTTGGGCTAAGGCTGAGGCGAAAGGTTTTGAGGTAAAAACAGTTGCAGAGGCCACAAAAATGGCTGATATTGTTATGATTTTGACACCAGATGAGCTTCAGGCTGAAATTTATAAAAACGAGATTGAGCCAAATTTAAAAGGTTTGGCAGCGATTGCGTTTGGTCACGGATTTAACATTCATTTTGGTCAAATTAAAGCCCCAGATAATATAGACGTCATAATGATCGCTCCAAAAGCGCCTGGACATACGGTTCGTAGCGAATTTGTGCGTGGTGGGGGAATTCCTGATCTAATCGCAGTCGAGCAAGATGCGAGCGGAAAAGCCAAACAAATAGCATTAAGCTACGCTTCGGCTATCGGTGGTGGTAGAACTGGCATAATTGAGACCACATTTAAAGACGAAACAGAGACTGATTTATTTGGCGAACAAGCTGTTCTTTGTGGTGGTTTGTGCTCATTAGTCAATGCTGGTTTTCAAACGCTCGTAGAGGCAGGATATGAGCCTGAAATGGCGTATTTTGAGTGTTTGCACGAGTTAAAGCTTATAGTTGATTTGATGTATCAAGGCGGAATGGCTGATATGAGATATTCTATATCAAATACAGCCGAATTTGGTGATTATGTCAGCGGTCCGCGCGTTATTGGCGAAGATAGCAAAAAGGCTATGAAAGAAATTTTAAAAGAGATACAAAACGGAACTTTTGCTAAAAATTTCATTTTAGAAAAGACAACTGGATATATTAGAATGAACGCTGAACGCGGTATAGCAGAGCGAAGCTTGTTAAACAAAACGGGTAAAAAACTTCGCTCTATGATGCCTTGGATAAGTGCTGGTAAGCTAGTAGATCAAAATAAGAACTAAGAAAAATTGAAGCAAAAGATAGTTAAAAAGGCGGCTTTAAGTGAAGAAAAGTCGCCAAAAATCAAGAAATCAAGAATAGGTGCAAAAAGCAACCAGACCTTATACATTAAAATTCTATCTGCTCTTTTGGTTGTTTTAGCTCTTTGCTTTTTTGCCTATTTTTTGACCAATAAAAATGACTCTAAACCGATTTTAGTAGCTCAAAAAACGCAAAATATAGAAAAAAAAGATGGCACGCAAAAAACGATAGATGATATAAATCGGTACTTGCAAAAGCAGGAGAAAAATACTAAAAGTGTTTTAAGTGAGCAAAATTTAAACACAAAAAAAAATGTGCTAGTTTCTGAAAAAGCAGAGATGCAAGAACCCAAAAAGGTCGAAAATAACGAAACAAAAGTTGCAAAAACTGATATAAATTTAACCACAAGTGTTGCAAATGATTTTAAAAAATCAGATAGTAATTTATCAACTGAGCATAACAAAACTTCAATTAAACAAGTTGAAATAAATGCAACAAAAAATCAGCATCAAATCAGTGTTTTCGATCAGAATTTGACAAAACAAGAGATAAAAAAGCCTAAAAATTTGCCAGCAAAAAAAGAAGAAAAGCCAATTAAAAGCGCAGAATTTAAAGGCAAAATTTCAACTCACGATAGTGAAATTAGTGCAGTTGGAGCAAAATTAGTAATAATAATAGATGATGTTGCTACAATGCAGCACGCAACTGCCATAAAAAGCACGGGTCTTAAAATTACGCCTTCGATATTTCCTGCTACGAAATTTCATCCAGACACGCCCCAAATCGCAAAAGGTTTTAGCTTTTATATGGTCCATTTGCCAATGCAGGCTATCGGCAATAGCCCTGAGGAGATAGGAACTTTAAAGGTTGGTGATAGTATTGAGAAAATTCAAAAAACCTTACAATCTATCAAAAAGGATTTTCCAAATTTAAGGCACATAAACAATCACACTGGAAGCCGTTTTACAAGCGATTTTAATTCTATGGATAAGTTTATGTCTGTTGCAAAGAGAGAAAATTTGATTTTTCTTGACAGTAAGACAATAAACACAACAAAGGTTTATGAAGCGGCTAAAAAAAATGGTATGAGATACATAGCCAGAGATGTATTTTTGGATAATGACGACTCAAAATTAGCCATCGCATCGCAGCTAAAATATGCTGTCAAATTAGCCAAACAAAAGGGCTATGCCATAGCTATTGGTCATCCGCACAAAAATACGATAGAGGTTTTGAGAAATTCTAAGGAGATTTTGCGTGGCGTTGAGGTTGTTTATTTGAAGGAAATTTTATGATTTTAACTGAAATTCCAGCGCAGTTAAAACGTGTAAAAAATCCCCCAAAGCAGCTTTTTTACAAAGGAAATTTAAATCTTCTAAGCGGCCAGCTTGTGAGTATTGTTGGTTCTAGAAGGGCTACGAGCTACACAAAAGAGTGTGTGTTTAAATTGTCAAAAATGCTTAGTAAAGCTGGTGTTTGCGTTGTTAGCGGTGGTGCACTTGGGGTTGATATTGAAGCTCACAGGGGTGCTTTGCCAAATACAATTGGCGTTTTTGGCAACGGACTTGATAAAATTTATCCAAAATCCAATGCAAAAATTATCAACGAAATCTACTCTAAATCGCTTGCCATTAGTGAGTATGAGCCATCAACTCCGCCGTTGCCACACAATTTTTTACAGCGAAATCGCATAGTTGTGGGTTTGTCTAAGGCTTTGGTTGTAGCTCAGGCTGATTTGCAAAGTGGTTCTATGCAAAGTGCAAAAATGGCGATACAAATGGGCGTTGATATTTATGTTTTGCCTCAGCGAATAGGTGAAAGCGATGGAACAAACGCTCTTTTGGCAAGTGGCAAGGCAAAACTTATTGATAATTTTGAAAATTTTGTGATGAAATTTGGTACAAAAAATGACGAAAAAACAGACAGTGATGAAATTGTAAATTTTTGCAAAAATGGGGCAAATTTAGATGAGGTTTTGGCTAGATTTGGCGATAAAATTTACGAATATGAATTGCTTGGACGCGTTAAGATAAGTGGTTTGAGGGTGTTAAGCGAGTAGTTATGAGTGTGATGGCTTTGGATATTGGTCTAAAACGAATTGGCGTTGCATATGGCATAAATGGTATCGCAATTCCACAAAAGCCTATTTTGCGCAAAAATCGAAACCAAGCCGCAAGAGATATCAGTGCGGTTTTGAGAGAATTTGGCATCAAGATTCTAGTTGTGGGCGTTCCGCTTGGAGGTTTGAGCGAAGATGAGATGAGGCGTAGAATTTCTCATTTTGTTTCGCTTTTGGATTTTAAAGGCGAGATTGTTTATATAGATGAGGCGATGAGTAGTGTTGAGGCAAGCTCGCTTTATACGAGTACCAAAAGAGACGGTGGTCTAGATAGCGTCGCCGCGATGATTATTTTACAACGCTATTTTAAGAAAATTGCTTAGTTTTTGTATAAATTTATTTTAGTTGCATAAGTAGGCTAATATGCAAAACATTTACTTATACTTGTAAAACAAAAATTTCTTTGGTTATTTTTTGCAATTTTATTTTCTAGCCTTTGATTTTCCATAAATTTTACTAGTAAAAATCCATTTTAGTCTTTGAATCATCGTCTCATATAAAAGACATTAAATTGCCATTTAATTCTCAATTTAGCATTTTTGCATAGCTTTTGTAAAATTCACTATTTTTTATGTTTAAAAAGTTAGCGTATAACCAGCTTAAGAGTTAGTTGGAGACTATAACCTTTGGTTTTTCTTTTTTAAATTTATCATTTATTAACATTATCTTGTTTTAATATGTCAAGAACAAAAAGTTTCGTAAAGTTTGAGTATTAAAACTCCGGTAAAATTTTTATTCAGAATAAGCAATTGAATATATTAGGCTCTGTATGCTAAATGTTATTGTTAGGTAAAAAAATAAAAGTGCTTAATTTGGCACTTTTATTATAAAACTACAAAAACATATCAGAGTTTATTTTATCTATAAAATGTTCTTTCTCATTTTGTAAATATTTAATTTTATTGTCTATATTTGTTAAATCATTGATTATTTTTTCTTGAATCTCATAGTCAGGGAGCGGAATTTCAATATCCAACAATTCGTTAAAAGAAATATATTTTCTATTTGTTGATCCTGTGGTTTTTGAATCCAAGTATTCCTGAAAATTCTTGTTTTGAAATAATAATTGCAAAAAACTAGGGATAATTATTTCTGCTTGTATCATATTACTCGAAGCATAATAATTTTCATGTTCTTTCTGTGTTACCCCGAAAGCACCATTTTTGGTATCTACTTTACACCAAAACAAATTACCTGCTTTAATTTTTTGGTATCGCTTTATAGTTTTGGTTATTAGAGTGTTTCCTTTTGCGATCCTATTATGATAAACACCAAGCCCGTATGAACGAACTCCTAAAATTAAGTAATCTTTATTTGGATTTAATAATTCATATTCTACTTCACATTTTTGTAAAAATTTTCCAAAAGGTGTCATTGAGTAATTTGAATTTAGAACTATCTTTCTTAAGTCCCATTTATTTAGATTACTAAACCATATAATTTTTGCATTATTCATCGTATTTACTCCACGATATTTTATATTCTTTAATAAATTCTTTAAACAATGTAGCAATACCTTTCTTATTATTTCATCATATTTATTTGCAATGCTATTATAAACATTTTCCTTGATATCTATTAAATCATTTAATACATTTTCGCCTGTTTCACCTGTGCTTGTAATACCAGTGTGTTCTGCGTGTGCCAAAAAAATAGGATAGTCAAAGTCATTTTTAGCCTTTTACCAAGCATCGGTAGCAATTTGCTTTTCTAAATTTGATAAATCTTTTTTGGCTTTTTCTTGTCGACTTTATTAAATATTTTTGCTTCGCCCTTTTTAGCTTTATAATTTATGATAGTTTCTAAATCTGAAATCTTATTGATGTTTTCATTGTATAAATCAGCAGTGTGTTTTTTAATTAAATTATCCCATTTTGTTTTATCATCATCTCTAAATTTTTGAATAAATAGCATAGAGGTTTTTGTGTTTGTCCTGCTTGATTTAAAAGTATTCTCACTTAAAGATATGATACCTCTTAAAAATGCACGCCCCTCTACAAATTTTCTAACATATTCAGTATCGTTTCCAGTAAGAACTGTTTCATCTAAAACAATTCCTAAACGACCATTTGGTTTTAGTAAATCCAAACAACGATTTATAAAAAGATGTTGAGTTTTATCAGCCATTAAATTTGGCTTTAAATTAAATAGGCTCGCTATAGGCTTGCCTATATTTTCTAAAATTTTAAGTTGTGTTTTTTTATAGATTTCTTTACTATATCTTCGATAATATTCTTTGACATAGTCTGCGTAACCATCTCGCGGCTTTATCTTTTCGTTAGGCTCATACATAAGTTCATCGTCAGTGGCAAACCTCATCACACTATCAGTTTCTAAAACTACGTTTTCTTTTGTTACTTGTTGTCCAAACGGTGGATTTGTAAGGATAACATCAAAGCGATTTTCAAAAATTCCATTTACATTAAGCAAACCGTCATGATGATGAATACCGCCATGTCCTCATATTCATTTTAGAAGTTCGTGCCATTCTATCGTTTGCGTCAGTGCCATAAATAAAGAAATTTGAAAGCTTATATAATCTTGTATTTATACTATACTCGTCATTATCCAGCTCTTTTTGCAGTCTATCAAATTTATCTTTTAAAAGTTTTGCCTGTTCACTTGTTATGCTTTTATAATCTTTACCGTTTAATAAGTTGCTTTTAAAATTCTCATATTGTTTAATAATGTCTTTTTGTATATCGTGCTTAATCTTATTAAAAATCCACCGCTTCCGCTACTTGGGTCGCAACACACTTCATTTTCACAAGGATTTACGACATCAACCATAAAATTTACCACGCTTCGAGGTGTAAAAAATTGTCCTAATTCGCCACGAAATGCAGTTCCTAAAAATTTCTCAAATGCAATGCCTTTAATGTCGGCGGATGTAAGTGATAGATTGTAAATTTCAAGCTCTTTAACAATACGTTTTATAGTTGTTTCTTTTAGCTCGATTTTTTCATTTTCTTTAAAAATTTGGTCTTTTGCAAACTGTTTTTTAGTGTTTTCAAAGAGTATTTGCAAAACGCTACTCTTTGGGTCTTTGCCAGGGTCATTTTCTCTTTCAGTAATATAATCAAGCGAAAAAATATTTGTTTTACCACTTTTTGTACATTTCTCTCAACGAAAACTTTCATAAATAAAATTTTGCTTATTTCATCAAAGGCTTTACTAGGGTCCTGTTTTTCAGCGTTTCTTATTATATTGTGACATTTATCAAGTAGCTTTGCAAACTCATCTTCTTTAAAAGCAACAAGCGATTTTAATAGATTTTCTACTTGCCTATCAGTATTGCCATTTTTTGGAATATCTGAAATCTCAGTTCTATATCCAGGTGCCTTATCTTTTATGACTTTCCAAAATCTTGTTTCATTGTTATTGTGAGTTACAAAAAATGGTGCATTTGAAAGCCTAGCATAGAGTTCGCCTTGCAAATAATCATTAGATCCTATGCGGATATTATCAGCTTTACATTCTACGATTATAAAAGGATTTTTTGCTCTGTTTTATCTTTTGCACTTTTATATATCGCTATATCAGCTCTTGCTTGCGCCCCTCCCCGTTGTCCTGTTGCAAAGTCAAGCTCCTCTGCCATTTGATTTAGCTTATATCCATATTCATTTACGAGATGACAAATAAAGTTTTGACGAACTATTTCCTCAGGTTTTCTAATATGACTATAAATATTCCCTTTAATATCAAATTCAACTTCTAACATTTTATATTTTTTCCTTATTTGAACTTATGCCACAAGTAGTGGCATACTTGGTCTATCTCTTAAACTTTCAGTTTTGCTAATGCAATCGGTATTTAATATGTGATTTAGTAAAATTTGTTCTTTATCTTTCCTGCTTTCCTTTGCAAAATTTACAAAATTATGATAGACAAGATAGTTGTTAAGATACTTTATAGATACTCCTTTGAAATTATACACTAGCATTGATTTAAGACAGCTATGATAATTATTTACTACTTGGATATTAAAACTTACATTAGAGTGTTTATTACGTGGTATTCTTATGTGATTTAAACTCATTTCGTTTGATAGTTTTAAATAACTTCTAGGACTATCAGTTACAAATACACTCTCTTTTTCTACCTTGCCAAAGATAACGCTATTTAAAGCTTTTACATTTGGCTTACCAAGATTTGCTATTTTGGCTACCGATTTGCCGTTTAGATTAACAACACAAGGTATGCAAACTAACTCTTTTGATAAACCACGCTTAGTGTTTGCCATGCCACGATGTTTTGCCGAGCGTGGAAAATTAAAATCCTTGTGATGACCTTTATACGAGATGGGCATAAATGTTTCATCAGCTTCAATAATGCCGTCAAGTTTTACGTTCTCTTGCATTTCTTGTAGTGCGTCAAGAATTTTATGTCGCCAGTTAAAAGCTGTGCTTAAATTTATACCGCAAATTTGGGCTGTTTTTCTAAGTGAATATTTTTTTATCATACAATAGATATATTTTTTCCATACGGATAAGTCTTTTTTGGAGCTAAAAAGTATAGTATCGTTTGTGATAGCAAATGTCTTTTTACAATCATTGCAAATATATCTTTGTTTTCCGTGAGTTGTGCCGTTCTTTTTAAAACGAGTTGATTTGCAATGCGGACACTCTTTTATCTCTTTGGTAAATGTAAAATTTTGCTCTGATTTTTCTTTTGATTTTATAGATTTTAAAAAGGATTTTTTATCATCATTACTTAGAGTGCTAAAAAGTTGTTTTACGATTTCAAGCCCTGCTTTAGAAGTTGCCATTTTACCGCCTTTATTGCTATTTTTAATATAGATATTTTAGCAAAATAAAGCTTAAAAAGCAATACAATTTTCACACAGAGCCAAAAAATAATATGTCTTAGAAAAACCGCGCAGGCGATAAAAGATTTTTTAAGGGGCAAAGATTATACGAAATATCCCGACCCCGATAAGATAACATGGGAATACTCAGATTAAGAAAGGATAAAAATGCTGTTTAATACAAAAACGAAAGAATTTATTTATGACAATTATATCGTAACGCCAGAGGGGACATTCTTTTTAGATATGTTAAGCAAAAAGGAGCTTAAAAAGCTAGGTATCGAAGAAAAAGAGCTCCCACTGCCACCAAAAGAAAAACCGCGTGAATTAAGCGAAGAAGAGAAAATGACTGCGCTTAAGGCTGAGTTTTTAAGCAATGTCGATGAAATTTTAAATCAAGAGGCGCGCAAAAAAGGCTACGATAGTATCGTAACAGCGGTAAGTTATGCTGGATATGAGAACTCATTTCAGGCTGAGGGGATTAAATTTGGCAAATGGCGAAGTCAGGTTTATGAATGGGGCTATGCATTGCTTAAAGAAATAGAAAGTGGCAAAAGAAGCCTACCGCAAAGCTTTGAAGAGATAAAAAACGATATGCCAAAATTTAAATGAAAGGAGAAAAAGAAAGTTAGATTGCCAAAGGGCGAAAATCTTGACAGCCCCCTAAAAAAAGGGGCTGGTTTTAGTAAGCCTTGACTACTAAAATACAAAGTAGTATAATTACTATCAAGATTTTTTGAAGCATTAAAATCACCTCCTTTCGGGGGTAAAATTTAAGCCTAAAGGGTTGGCGCCCTTTGGCTTAACCCTTAAACGCAATTATACACTAACTTTCTTAAACACAAAATGCAAAACACAGTTAAAAGACCGCTTTTAAAGCCCTTTGATAAGGATAAATTTGAGCTCATGCAAGATTATGAAATCGACCCTGCTAACTTAGGATTAAACGCTAAAAAAATAAAAATCCCAAAAGGCTATAAAACAAATGGTGCGAACGTGCCACGCCTTTTTTGGTGCATATTTGCGCCAAATTCACCCGAATATCTCTCAGCTGTTTTGGTGCATGATTTTTTATGCGATGAAGCGGAGCTAAAATTTAAAAGTGATAAAAAGCACGGGCGGTATTTATTTGCTGTCGCAGACGCGGTATTAAGGCAAATGATGAGCGAACTTGGCGTAAAGAGATGGAAAAATGCTTGATTTTCTGTAGAGGTCGCAAGACCTATTAGTATAGAAAGATGATGCCTATAAATGCTGTTAAGCATCTTACAATCCGTTACTAGGAGCAAATATAATATTGTGTAGAAAGCTAGCCGTAGATTAGGCATGGATAATTACGAGACAAAGATTGAGTTTGATTGTGAAAATTTCTCATTTTTGCATTGAGGTTAAAATGAGAAATTTTTATGAAAAAAGTTGAGAAGGAAGATCTGCCATCAAATTTCGTCAGCGAAAATTTCGCTCTCACTCCGCGCTGGATAACTGAGAAATTTGGACTTGACAAACCTAGCAAAAGTACATTTTTGTATGCTGAAGTCGCAGCAAAAGGGCAGGTTGGAAATCCAAGTTATCCGTGGGAAAAGCTCGATTCGGTCGAGGATTTTAAGCAATTGATAAAATAATTTTTGGTGATTTTTATCGCCAAACTTAGCTCGAAGTCAAGTTTAAATTAAAATTTGATAAATGCGCGATAAGTCATCAAATTTCAAATAAAAGCAAATTTGATGACTGAAATTATTATAAATTTATTAATTGCAGTTATTTTTTTCTAAATTTAGTAAAAATTTCTTAGTTTCTATTCCTTTTGCGCCACTGTATCCGCCAAGTCCGTTTGCCGATACTACGCGGTGGCAAGGCACTAAAATTGGTATTTTGTTTTTAGAATTTGCTGTTCCTGCGGCCCTGTAAGCTCGTGGTTTTCCGGCATTTTTTGCAAGCTGTGCGTAAGTTATTGTGCTAGCATAAGGTATTTTTAAGAGTTCTTCGTGAATTTGTCTTGTAAATCCGGTTGATTTTATATTTATTTTTGTTTTAAAAATTTTTAGTTCGCCCCTGAAATATCTTTCTAGCTCATTTAAGCATAGTTTTATATTTTCATCTTCGACATTAATTTTGATGAAATTTGAAACAAAATTTATATTGCAAACGCCGATTTGATCGCCTATTATCTCTAAAATTCCAATCGGAGAGTTAAAGTATGCTTTTTGCAATTATCCTTGTCCTTAAAAAAATATAAATTTGATTAAAAATTATGAAAATTATATCTCAAATTTGATAAAATAAGCAAAAAAAGGAGCGAATGTGGATTTTTTTACTAATTATCAAAAACACATTGACGAAAGGGTCAGTTTAGGCATTCCGCCATTGCCGCTGGACGCAAATCAGGTTGAGGAAATTTGTCAATTGTTAAAAAATGGCGATGAAAGGCAAGATGAGCTGATTTGCTTATTGGCAAATTGCGTAAATCCTGGCGTTGATGATGCGGCAAAAATCAAGGCAGAATTTTTAAATGAAATTATAAATTTTGGTCTTATTATTAATGGAATTGATAAAATTAAGGCAATCAAGATGTTAGAATCTATGCTTGGTGGTTATAATGTCATAGTTTTGATTAAAGCACTTCAAAGTAATGATTTTAGCGTTGCTAACTTTGCTTGTGAAGTCTTAAAAAATACCATTTTTGTGCATGATTATTTCAATGACATAGCTCAGCTTTCAAAAAGTAATAAATTTGCACTTGAAGTTATAAAATCTTGGGCAAATGCGGAGTGGTTTTTGTCGCGCCCAACTTTAAAAGAGTGCATAAAAGCCATCGTTTTTAAGGTTGCGGGAGAAACTAATACTGATGATTTAAGCCCAGCAAGCGAGGCTTTTACGCGTTCTGACATTCCACTTCACGCTAATGCAATGCTTAGCAAACGCCAAGCTGGT
The DNA here is from genome assembly GCA_052170535.1 of Campylobacter sp. Taxonomy (GTDB): domain Bacteria; phylum Campylobacterota; class Campylobacteria; order Campylobacterales; family Campylobacteraceae; genus Campylobacter_A. Next base: position 96,967 of record JBQNAH010000002.1, read on the forward strand.
AGTTTGGAAAAAATTAAAATTTTAAAACAAACAGGCAGAGAAATAGCCTATGTAGGCGATGTCGTGGGAACTGGATCGAGCAGAAAAAGTGGTATAAATTCTATCCAGTGGCATTTAGGACATGAAATAGATGGTATTCCAAATAAAAAAACAGGTGGGATAATAATAGGCTCGATTATCGCTCCGATTTTTTTTAATACAGCCCAAGATAGTGGTGCTTTGCCTATTGTAGCTGATGTTAGTCGCCTAGAAACTGGCGATGAGATAGAAATTTATCCTTATCTTGGCAAAATCGTTAAAAATGGCGATGTGGTAAGTAAATTTGAGCTTAAACCAAATACACTTGTCGATGAAATCAGAGCAGGGGGGCGCATACCACTTATCATTGCAAGAAATCTTTGCGTAAAATCAAGAGAATTTTTAGGGCTCAAAGCCGAGCAAATTTTCACAAAACCACAGCAACCAAACGCCGATGAGGGCGAGGGATATACGTTGGCTCAAAAGATAGTTGGCAAGGCGTGCGGTTTAAAAGGCGTAAGGGCTGGCAGTTACGTTGAGCCTATAACCTTAACCGTTGGTTCGCAAGATACGACTGGACCAATGACGAGAGATGAGATAAAAGAGCTCGCCAGTCTTGGATTTTCGGCTGATTTTGTGTTGCAAAGCTTTTGTCACACGGCAGCTTATCCAAAACCAAGCGATCTAAAAATGCAAGCGACTTTGCCAAAATTTATGAGTTCTCGTGGTGGAGTGGCTTTGCGTGCGGGTGATGGGGTTATCCACTCTTGGCTAAATCGCATGGTTTTGCCAGATAGTGTTGGCACTGGCGGAGATAGCCACACACGCTTTCCAATCGGCATTAGCTTCCCAGCTGGAAGCGGTTTGGTCGCTTTCGCGGCTGTTTTGGGTGTTATGCCGCTAAATATGCCAAATTCTGTGCTTGTGAAATTTAAAGGCTGTATGCGTAGTGGCATTACGCTTAGGGATTTGGTTAATGCGATACCTTATTATGCGATTAAGCAAGGACTTTTGACGATTGATAAAAAAAATAAAAAAAATGTCTTTGCTGGTAAAATTTTAGAAATCGAAGGATTGGAAAATCTTAAAGTCGAGCAAGCTTTCGAGCTAAGCGATGCATCAGCTGAACGAAGCGCGGCTGCGTGCGTGGTAAATTTAAGCGTAAAATCTGTTACTGAGTATCTAAAATCAAATGTAAGACTGATTGAAGCGATGATTGATGACGGATATGAAAATTCTCAAACTTTGCGCACAAGAGCTCAAAAAATGCGCAAGTGGCTGGAAAGTCCGACACTTTTAAGAGCGGATAAAAATGCTAAATATGAGCATATCTTAGAGATTGATTTAGACGAAATCACTGAGCCGATTATGGCTTGTCCAAATGATCCTGATGATGTGGCGACTTTGAGTGAAATTTTGGCTGATAACAGCCGAGAAAAGCACATAGATGAAGTTTTTGTTGGAAGTTGTATGACGAATATCGGGCATTATAGAGCACTTGGCGAGGTGCTAAAAGGCGAGGGTGCGATACCTACTAGGCTTTGGATTGTGCCACCAACTAAAATGGATAAAGCCCAACTTGAAAATGAGGGGTATTATGAAATTTTTAAATCCGTAAATGCTCGTGTTGAAATTCCTGGCTGTTCGCTTTGTATGGGAAATCAAGCGCGCGTAAATGACGGAGCGGTTGTGTTTTCGACATCGACTAGGAATTTTGACAACCGAATGGGAATGGGTGCGAAAGTCTATCTAGGAAGTGCCGAAATGGCGGCTGTTTGCTCGATTCTTGGGCGTTTGCCTAGCGTTGAAGAATATATGAAAATAGTTCCAAAAAAGATAGATGGAAAAGAAGATAAAATATACAAATATCTAAATTTTAACGAAATAGAGAATTTTAAGCTTTGATTTTTGATTGGCGCTAAATTTTGCAATAAATTAAAACGGAATTTGGCTTTAAACTCTTAAATTATCCTTTTAGCACTCGTTGTTTATCAATCAAAGCTGTTAAGTTTTGCTTTGATAACGAGATTTGTTTTTGGTGTGAGATTATAAATTTAAAATGCTGCGAGCGCAAAATATGGCGTAAAAATTAAAAGCTTGAGTGCAAATTTTGTGGGTATTGCTTTTTTGCATAAATTTATTTATGTTAAAACTTGATAAATTCGTTATCAGTAAGAATTAAATTGGTAATTTAGACTACTGCTTATCTTAAGTGATTTAAAATTTTAAACTATTAAATTACGTCATATTGATGCCTTGGATGATAAATTTACCTTTTTATGACTAAAATAAAATTTTATCATTATTCTTAGTTTGCATACAGAATAAATTTTACAATCGTATTATATAATTTAAATTCTAGCCATTTTGCAAATTTAAAATTCATAAATTTGCAAAAATAATTAGCAAAAATCGCTTTTATAAAAATAAATTTTAAAATTCCGTTTAAATCGATAATATATTTTTTAAAATAATATAAAATAGTGCTGCCGAACACGCTGCGATGGGTATTGTAATCACCCACGCCAAAATTATTGGTTTAACTAATTTCCAATTTGCATCTTTGTTTAAAAAGCCTATCCCAAGAACTGCACCTATTAAAATATGCGTCGAAGAAACTGGAATTCCAAGCTTTGTAGCAAAAAGTATGACCGCACTGGCGGCAAGTTCGGCACTAAATCCCGTTGTGGGTAAAATTTCAGCCAATTTTGAACCGACGGTTGTGATAACTTCTTTGCCTAAAAACCAAAGTCCGACAACTAGCGAGATCCCAAATGTTGCCATAGCGATGTTTGGAACTGGTGCACTTTCGTTGATTATGCCTGTTTTTAGCACGTCAAGTATCGCCGCAAATGGTCCAACAGCGTTTGCTATATCGTTTGCGCCGTGTGAGAAAGCAAATGTTGAAGCAGTGAAAATTTGAAACCAAGAGAAAATTTTATTTATACTTTTTTCAGCGTCATTGCCACGCATAACGCGTATTATGGCAAGTGTGGCTAGATAAGAAACCGCGCCGATTACAAATATAATCCACAGTGTGCCAATGAGCCCAAAGTCAAAATTTAGGTGCTCTAAGCCCTTAAATAACATCATAGAAGATATTATAATTGAGCCTATTGCGGCTATTATTGGGACGTGTTTATGGATAATTTTAAATGTATCGATTTGTTTTTCGTTTTCTTTCATAGCTCTAATGCTCGTTCTGTAAGCACTTTTATGAGTCTCTTCTTCGTCATCGTTATAAGCGATGTTGCTTAAAATTCTTAGTTGCTCGCTTTCTGGTTTTGTTTTAAGATCCCTAAAATACTCTTCTTTAAATGCTTTGCGCTCTTTTTTAAGAATTTTAAGTTCATTTGTAAGCTCTCTTGTTGGGATTAAAATTTTGGTTTTTATGTATTTGTAAATGATGTAAGATAAAATTCCTCCAAGTAGTGGTGAGATGACCCAACTAATAGCAATTCTACCGATCTCAGTCCAAGAAACCATAGCCAAGGCACGATCTGTGCCAATAGTAGTAAAACCCATAACAAGCCCAGCCCCAACGATACCTCCTACTATCGAATGGGTTGTAGATATTGGTAGTCCTTTTTTTGAAGCTATAAAGAGCCAAAGCCCAGAACTTAGTAGTGCTGACATCATAATAAGCACGAAAAACATTGGATCTAGGCTGTTTTCAGGAAATTTTATAATGCCTTTTTGAATTGTTTTTGTAACTTCGCTACCAGCAAATATAGCACCGCTTAACTCAAAAATAGCCGCTATTGTAAGGGCTTGTTTTATTGTAAGAGTTTTTGCGCCAACGCTCGTGCCAAAGCTGTTAGCAACGTCATTTCCACCGATATTAAACGCCATAAAAATACCAAAAATACTAGCGACACAAAACAGTAAAAAATAGTGAGACGGAACAAAAGAATGACCCCAGATGAAAAATCCAACAGCAGTGATAGCAAATACACAAAATGCAAAAATATTATCTTTGCCCACCAAAACCTCCGACAAAATTTCTTTGATTATACCTAAAAAAGGCAGTAAAAGTGCTAAATTTAGCCACTTTGTTTAAAAAAATTTAATTTTTTGTTATAATAACGCCATTAAATTTAAGGAGAAAAAATGACAATCAGAGAGCAAATTTTAGAGGACATAAAGACAGCGATGAAAGAAAAAGATAATTTTCGTCGTGATACGTTAAGGCTTGTAAATTCAGTCATTAAACAAGTTGAGATTGACGAGAGGGTTTTAATGAGTGATGACAAGGTTTTGCCAATACTTCAAACGCAAATTAAACGTAGGCTTGATTCGGCTTCGCAGTATAGGGCTGGGGGTAGGGAGGATTTGGCGACAAATGAAGAAAATGAGATAAAAATTATGACGGCGTATTTACCAAAGCAGTTAAGTGCAAATGAGCTAGAAAGCGAGATAAAATCCATCATAGAAGGGCTTGGAGAAGGTGTAAATCTAGGAGCGGTAATGAAAGTGGCGAAAGAAAAAATTGGTGCAAGAAGCGATGGAAAAAGTATAAGCGAGTGTGCTAAAAGGTTGATTGGCTAAGGTTGTGGGCTTATTTGCCCACACTTTGTTCTACCGCTTCGTCTATTATTTTAAAAATTCTTTTGCTTATCTGTCCAGCTTTATGAAATCTATCTGTTAAAATTTCGATACATTTTACATCATAGCCATTTTTTGAGCTTTCAAGATTTCTTAAAACAAGATCTTTTAACTCGTTTGAAATGCCCTGAATTTGACTAAATGCTTTTGAAGTTTGAAAATGCTTAGTTGAATTTTCATACCAGCTATCTAAATTTTTAAGTTGATTACTCATCACATCATCAACTCCAACTTCGTTTAAAACGTTACTGTAAGCTGTTTGCATATACGCTACCTGGCTTATTTTTCCGATAATACCTATCGTTTTACCCTCTACGTATTTTGATATTTTTGCCGTTTCATTTGCGCCTTGACTAAATGTGTTTATCGCATCTGTAAATTTCGCAACACTTACATTTGCAACTTGTGCGATTTGTGTTATCTTGTCAGAATTATCGTTTAAATCATTTGTTTGTTGTTGAAGTGTTTGGATATTCATACCAATTTCAGCCGTCGCTCTTTGAGTATTTTCAGCAAGTTTTCTAACTTCATCGGCAACAACGGCAAAGCCACGCCCGTGCTCTCCTGCTCGCGCCGCTTCGATAGCTGCGTTTAGGGCTAGTAAATTTGTTTGTTCGGCAATGTCTTTGATTAAATTTACGACAGATGAAATTTCCTCGGTTTTGTGAGTTAAATTTTTAATTGCCGAGCTTGAATTATCAATCAACTGCTCCAAGTTATTCATATTTTTGTTTAGCTCGCTTACCGCGGACATACTTTCGTTAGCTTTTGTAGATGTGTCAGTTGCCATATTTGCTATTTTTGTTAGGCTTTTTATGCTTACGTTTAAGTCTTCTTGCACGTTTGCTATTCCGTCATTTCCATTGCCAAGTTCGTTAAATTTTTGTGCCAGCAAACCTCTTGCTTTGCCTTTTTGTCCAGCTTTTATACCCTCTACGCCTTCGCTCATAGATATTGCGTTTGTTTTAAAAAGACCGCGAAAACCATCTGAAAAAATATTTCTATACGTTATGCCGTTTTCTGCTGATCTTACGCAAGTTCCCATTTCGCGTTGCAAAGCTTCGATTTGATCTAGCAAATCATTTATGCCAAGTGCAATCTGACCAATTTGCGTGTTTGGATCAGCTTTTAAAATTCTTGGCTCCAAAATGCCGTTTCTGGCTTGTTCGATAACTTCTAAAATGTCATTATAATCAACTTTGGTTTTGCAAAAAAACATAATTATTCCTTTTTACTGCAATCTTTGTAAATTATTTATTAGCTCGTCATAAGTCGTGTTTTTATCTTTTAAAACTTTTTGCAACAGTGCATTTGAAGCTTCTATCCCACCACTTTTTTCAGCACCTAAAAGCTCTTTGTAAAGGGGTATTATTATTTCAAGTGCTTTTGGATTTGGCCTGCGACGGACTGAATAGTAGCCTATGATCTGACCTCTTTGGTCAAATGACGGAGTTACGTTTGCAAATACCCAATAAAATGAGCCATCAAAGCTTTTGTTTTTTACGAAAGCAAAAACCTCATGCCTATCTTTTATGTGTTGCCATAAAATTTTAAATACGATTTTTGGCATATCTGGATGACGGACGATGTTGTGCGGTTTTCCTATCAAATCGCTACTTTTTGCGCCAACTATCTTAGCAAAAGGTGCGTTGCAATATGTGATTTTACCACTTGTATCGGTTTTTGACACCAAAAAAGCGTCGGAACTTACTTGGTTCTCAACTTGGGTTAAATTACTCATTTTGACCTCCTCATTTATATTCTTGTAGCTTGCGCCAAATCCCACATCGGCATAAAAACTCCCAATGCTAAAAATGTAACCAGTATCGAAACAAAACCTATCAAGATAGGTTCTATGTATGTTGATATGTTATCAACAATATCATTAAATTTTGCTTTATAATATAATGTAATTTTGTTTAACATTAGTTCTAAATTTCCACTTTGCTCTCCGGCTTTTATCATCGTTAAAAGCATATTTTCGTAAAGTCCTGTATTCTCAAGTGCTTTTGTTAGTGAAATTCCGCGCTCAACTGCGAGTTTTACGCAGGATAATTTTTGCTCCACACTTTTATTTGAAACTGTCATAATTGATGTTTCAAGTGCCGTAATTATTGGAATTCCAGAACTTATCAGCTCAGCAAAAATGAGATTAAATTTAGTCATTGTAGAGTAAAAAATAACGTCTTTAAATAGGTAAATTTTTAAAACAAAACTATCGATTTTAAACTTAAATTTTTCACTTTTATTGTAGGTAATTGTTAAAAAAGAAGAGAGAATTAAGACAAAAATTGATAAAGAAAGCCAATATTTAGTAAATAAATTATCAACATTGATGAGTATTGTTGTTGGTAAAGGTAGCTGCGTTTCAAGCTGGTTAAAAATGTCATTAAATTTTGGCACAACATAGCTCATAAGTATTGCAAATGCGATCATAATAGTCGCAATAATCATCACTGGATACCTAATGGCTTTTTTAAATTTTTGCTTATTTTCATAGATTTCTTGAAGTATATTTGCTAGCCTAAAAAGTGCCTCGCTTATACGTCCGGTGCTTTCGCCAAGCCTTATCATCGCAATGCTTACATTGCCTAATTCGCTCTTAAAATCACTTGCTGCGTCAGTAAAACTTCGCCCTTGATTTAGTGAGTCTTCAATAGAGCTTAAAATTTGCTTTAATCTAACATCTTTTATTGATTTTTCAACCTCTTTGATAGCGTCTTTAATTGATATTCCAGCACTTGTCATAACAGATATTTGATTTATTACTGAGATTAAATTTATCTTTTTTAGTTTTGGAGCTAAGAAAAATTGTAACAAATTTGTAGAATTTGTGTCATTTTTTGTTGCCAAATTTGTTATAACGCCTGAATTTTGACCATTTGAATGGGCTTTTAGTGATATTTTATAGCTTTTGCCACCGTTTGGGTATTTGATACTAAATTTCATTTAGCTACCCTTATTACCTCTTCAATGCTAGTTACGCCATTTGCAGCGAGCAAAATCCCATCTTTAAACATACTGACAAAACCTTGTTTTAAGGATATATTAAGCAATTCGTCCTTGCTTGCGTTTTTGGCTATCAGACCTTGCAGCTCTGGTGTAATTGTTAAAATTTCACTAATCATCTCCCGCCCCAAATATCCAGTTTGCGAGCATTTTTGACAACCGACTTGTCGATAAAATTGGTAATTTTGTGGTAAAAATTCTTTAAAATTTTCTTGCAAATTTGATGGAATTGACGTTTTGATTTTGCAAAATGGACATAATTTTCGCACGAGACGTTGCGCTTCTATCGCGATTAGCGAGCCACTTGCAAGATATGGTTCAATGCCCATATCAACCATTCGCGTTATGGCTGAGATGGCATCGTTTGTATGAAGTGTTGAAAAAACCAAGTGCCCTGTTAAAGCCGCTTGAATGGCTATTTGCAACGTTTCTTTATCTCTAATTTCGCCGATCATTATTATGTCTGGATCTTGGCGTAATATCGAACGCAGCGCAGTTGCGAAATTTAGTCCGATTTTCTCATTGACGCAAACTTGCTGAATCATACTAAGCTGATATTCAACTGGATCTTCAACAGTTATAATCTTGCTTGTTATGCTTTTTATCGCATTTAGCGCAGCATAAAGTGTTGTTGTTTTGCCACTTCCAGTTGGTCCAGTTACTAAAATTATTCCGTATGGAATTTTTAACGCTTTGTTAAAATTCGCCAAATTTTGTTCGCTCATACCCAAATTTTCAAGATTTATGACAACTTTTGACTTATCAAGTATGCGTATAACTACGCTTTCGCCGTTGATAATAGGCAATGTTGAAACGCGAAAATCATATTCCTTTTGCTCAATTTGCTTAGAAAATCTACCATCTTGTGGCTTTCTTCTTTCCGCTATATCGATGTTTGAGAGTAGTTTTAGCCGCGATACAAGTGGTGCGTAAATATCCTTATCTAAAATGAAATTTTCATTTAGCATTCCGTCAATACGGTTTCTTATGATACAATTTGTCTGTGTCGGTTCTATATGAACGTCGCTAGCTCTGTTTTGTATTGCTGTTTTTAAGATAGTCTCAATTAGTTTTAAAATGCTTGAATTTTCATTGTCATCGTTGTTTTGGCTTGAAATTTCATCTCGTATGCCTTGGACTAAATCTTTAATGCTCTGGCTTAGTTCGACTTTGCTTAGGTGTCTATCAATTTGATGTGGATCGCAAAGGACGATTTTGAGTAATTTTTTATTAAAAATATTTTGAATTTTGTCTTGTGCTTGGACATCAAATGGATTTTTAAATGCAACATAAATAAAAATTTCGTCTTCTAAAAAAGGCATAACATCGTGTTTTTTAAGCGTTGTAATAATTTTATCACACAATCTGTAATCAATATCAACTGTATCAATATCAGTAAAACAAAGTTTAAATTTATCTGCTGCCATTTTTAAAAATTTGCTTATTTCAATGCCAAAAATTTCGTTAATTTCAGTAATTCTTAGCTCTTGTTTGCGATAAAGTTCGAGCAAAATTTGCTCTATATCTTCGTCTGAAAGTCCTATATCTGCTTTTTTGATCGCACTAGTAAAGCCGATATCCAGAGCATCAGCTAAAATTTCATCTTTTTGATCGCTTGTTAGGTTTATATCTGCTTGTTTTAAGAAAATTTCAAGCTTTTTATCCATCACCAATACTCTTTTTTGCCGATTAATTCGTCATCTTTATAAATTTTTAGCACCAGCTTTGTTAGCCCATCCTTAACAGCTGTTGTAATCTCGTAAAAAGTATCGTCGTTTTCGTCTTTAAAAAGGTATTTATTGCCATCTTTTTCATAGTGATTTTTGACAAATTTATCAAAAATCATCGATAAAATATAATCGCTTTTTGGAAGCCTTATGTATGAAATATCAACTCCGTCAATTATCGCGTGATAAAGTAGCTTTTTTTGAAACAAAATATTTGAAAAATATGCGGCATTTTCGCGCGATTCTCTGGTTTTAACGAGCTTTGAAACAGGATGAGATAATTTGTTTATTTGATCGCTTCTAAGGCACGAGCTGGCATAAACATTTATGATGGCTTCGTCATTTGTTTTACGGTAGAATTGCTCAACTTTGACTGAGCAGACTTTTTCATATTCTCCGTTTTCATACCAATCAAAAATTTCCTCGCTCGTAACAGCTTTTAGGCTCATTGCTATGCTTAAAAAAAGTAGTATTTTTTTCATTTTTTCATCTTTTTTATCCACTCGTCAATAGTGGTTGATTTTGCTGTTTGGTTATAAGTTTGTAAAATTTTTATCGCTTCATTTTTTTGATTTTGTCTAAATTTTGAGCGAGCAAATATTATCCAACTCTCTTCGTTTTGGCTGTCTAATTCGTTTGCGACAAGTGCCCATTTTTCGCTTTTTTTGTACTCTTTTTTATCAAAATACCTTTTTGCTAGCGTTATAGCGACATTTGTGTCATTTGTATCTTTAAATTTATCCTCCAACTCATCGCTAGTTAGGCTCACATCGCTAATATGTAGTTTTTTTGTTGTTTCTCTTATGTTGGTTGTTTCTTGATCTTCTTCATATTTACCGGCTTGGTCTTGCAAATTTTGTTTATTCGTTACCATTTGGCTTGGAATTTCATGAAAAAACAGCCATCCTTGTGGAGTGGAGTTGTTTTGTTCAGCTTCGTCATTATAAAATAGCGCGTTTGAACTCTCTTTTTCATATTGTTTTTGAGTATTTTTTATCTGCTCTTTTAAGCTTGCAATCTCATCTTTTTGGTTTATTTGCCAAATATTTTTCGCGCCGATAAAAACCAATGTCAAAATAATGATTGATAAAACCGTGATAAATTTTTTATCTATTTTTTTTATCGCATTAAAATGCCTATTTTTGTTGTATTTTTGCCATTTTTTTTCTAATTCCAAAATTTCATTTGTGTCAATCATCTATCACTCCGCAAGCTATTGCTGCCATTTCTATTATCTTGCTATTCATCGTTTCTCCACTGATTTTTGATGGATTATTTTGTTCGTAGTATTCATAAATTTCAAAAAATTTATACATTAATTTGTTGATTTGCCTTAGGTTTCCATTCGTTAGTTTTGTAATTAACAAAAAGTGCTCATCGGTAAATTTTGCACACCTTTCGTGAAAATTTTTCTCACCTAATTTTTTTTCTATATACAAACTTACGTTACTAGCTTCAAGTTCTTCTAAGTAGATAAGATCAGAAATTCTAGTTTTAAAATACTCTTTTTTAAACACGCCATCTTGGTCTTCTTGATGTAAAGCAAATACAAATTTAAAAAGTCCGCTATCGGCTAAAAGTCTTGTTTTATCAAGTAGGTTTTTCGGATAAAATCCAGCTTCATCAAGTAGGACTATTGTTGTATTTTTATCATCCTTAGATCTTATGCAAATTCTCAAAAATTCCTCATAGCTATAAAAATCCCTATCGTATCCAAAACTAGCTAAAAACAGCTCTTTAAAAAAGTCGTTTTCGTTAAAAAATGGCTGAGAAAAATATAGTATTTTTTTGTTATCTTTTGAAATTTTGTGCAGCAAAAAGCTCTTTCCGCTACCAGCTTTGCCATAAATAACAGCTATTTTTCCTGGACCATCTATAAAATTTAGTAATTTTTTGTATGCCAAAGATGAATTAGATAGATTTATAAAACCATCATCTGTTATAAAAAGTTCTTTTATTTCTTTAAATTTATTCATAAATCGCCTTTGAAAAGCCAAGATCTTTAAGTGTTTGATTTATCGGCAAAGAAATATCGATAACACGTGGGGTAATGATAAAGACGAGCTCGTTTGTTCTAAGTGTATCTTTTTGGTTTTTAAACGCATAACCAATTACCGGAATATCGCCAAGTAGCGGAATTTTTGTATCGTCTTTGCCTTTTGTCTGCCCTATAAGTCCGCCAAGAACGATCGTATCACCACTATTTACATGCACGACAGTAGAGAGCTTTTTTTGTATCGTATCAGGAGCGATTTCTCGTATCGTTGTGGCTTGACGAATGTCGTCTTCTTGGTATTTAAAGCTACTTAAGCTAGGATTTATACGAAGCATTATTTTGTTATCTTCTGAAACTTCTGGTAGTAAATTTAGTAAAATTCCTATAAAAACAGAGTATTGTTTGTAAGAAAACGTGGTTCTGGTGTTTGCGCTATTATCTTTTGTGCTCTCTTCTCTAACTCTGTAATTTATATTATCTCCAACCGAAATTAGTGCTTGCTGGTTGTTTAAAGTAACTATTTTAGGGCTTGAAATGATTTTTGTCTTACCGTTTGTTTCAAGGAAATTTATAACTCCGTCAAGATTGAAATTAAATCCGGAAATTAAATTTATATTTTGCTTAAATCCACCACCCAAGCCATTTGTACGATTTGACCAGGATATGCTATTGCCAGGAGTTGGTGAATACGAAAATGTAGGCGTTTTTGTCCCATCATCTGTTCTTGCAGAAGGGATAAAAGCATCAAAAAGTCCGGTTTTAAATCCTATGCTAAATTTACTCCAATCAACGCCTTTTGTATAGCTGTTGGCTAGTTCGACAGATATGATCGAAACATCGATTATAACTTGCTTTTTTAGTCTGTTTTGCAAATTTTTTATATAATCCCCAACTCGTTTTAGCTGAGATGGCGTGCCAGTAACTGTTATAAGCCCAGCGTTTTGGTTGATTATAGGGTCTGGTGCCGTGATGTTTTCGGTTGTGTTGTTTAGTATCGCCTTAATCTCTTTGTCTAAATTTTCCCAAAAATCGAATTTTTCTGTTGTTTTTATAAGATTATCAAGTTTGCCACCGCCTCGTCCGACCTCTTCTATCTCCTTGTCTTCTTGCTCGTTGCCAACTTGAATTGGTGCAGAATCAACCGAAGCTTTCGTTATAGCCGTTCCTTCTCTAATAGAAGTTATGTAATCAATTTTGAAAGTTTTTGTTTGCAGGGCTTGAATTTTAAGCATATTTTTTGAAAAGTCGTAATTTACGTTGTTTTCTAGTAGCAAAAGATCAAAAATTTCCTTTAAAGTCATATTTTTTATGTTTATCCCAGATATTTCTTCGGTCAGGATATTTTTTACAAATTTATCCTTTGAAACGACACTAAATTCGCAAATTTCAGATAGTTGATTGAGAATTTCTGATATACTTGCTTGTTCGTTTATTTTGATATTAAACGCCCTGTCATTGCAGTTTTGCGATGCAAAAATTTCGCATAAAGGGGCAAAAAATAGCAACATCAAAATTATAAATTTATCTAATTTTAACATTGTTATTTTCCTTTTTGATTTGCAATTTTAACTCCGTATTATTTTCTTTTAAAATGACTTCTTTTTGGGTTATTTTTATTATTTTATATCCATTTATGCTATCGTTTTTTTGATACCATTTTGATGAAATTTTGGCTCTGTTTTCAAAGATGGCTTGTAAAATAAAAGGCTCATTTTCTTTGTTGAATTCTTGACTACTATAATTAATATCTATAAAATTTTTAACAAATGGATTATAAATATGGCTTATTTCGTCTGTGTCAAGAGTATTTTTTGGCTTTGAAATTTCGTTAAAAATAGCGTTGTAATTACTTATATCAATAGCAAAAAGCAAACAACAAAATAGCAAACAAGCAAAGATTTTCATTGGTATTTTACTCCAAACACATCTATTTTTATTGTGCTATTTAGCTCATTTAAATGCGGCAAAATCGAAATTTGACTTACATCTGTTAGCAGAATTGAAGCTTCTATTTTGTTAATAAATTTTAATGTATTAATAAAATTTCCTTGACATTGAATTATCGCGCTTAAAATCTCATTTAACTCAAATTTTTTACTATCTTGGGAGCTGTTTAAAATTTGTAGAATTTTAACGTCATTTTCTTTCGCAAATTTTGATAAACTATCCAAAAAATCAGCCTTAAATTTATCAACTTTGGTTAAATTTGATAAATTTAAAAATCTTTCATCAAAGTATTTATTTATATCTTTGGCTTCTTGTAGAGCTTTTTTTAGGTTTTTTATCTGATCGTTTAGCGTTGCTATTGTTAGTTCTTGATTATTTAAGTTAGAATTTAAAATTTGATTTAAATTTTGCGTTTTTAGTTCGTTTGAGATCTTGATTTCTTCATAAAATTCATCAGCCAATGACCAAAAAAGGCTGTAGATAACAAAGCTGACAACGACAAAAATGCAAAATCTAAGCATTTGTATTTCACTATTTTTTTTGTTTTGCAAAAAGGCATCTATGTTATCTAAAAAATTTATTTTTCTCATCGTATTTGCACCGTTATATTGCTCTCAAAACCCCCATCACTGTTTTGTGCAATCTCTTTTGTATCAACTAAAAATTTTTCATTGTAGTTGATATTTTGTATCAATTCTGTTATGTCGCCGGCGTTTTGACTTTTTAATTGTAAGGTAAAATTTCTATCTATGTTTTGCAAACTGAGCAATTTTATATTTCTAGCTTTTAAAAAAGTTGAAATTTCAACCAAATTTGCTGCTTTTAAAGCGTAATTTGTCCTTTTTTCATCAATAGTAAATAGCAAATTTCGCTTAGCAATCGTTAAATTTTGCTCTCTTTCAAGCTCATTATTTAGCTCATTTTTCTCGTTGCTAAGTTTTTTTATATCTGATATTTGGGAATTTATTTTGTCTGTTAGTTCGTTTATCTTTGTATCTAAAATTTCATTTTGAGTTTGTAAAAAAACAGCTTTTGTAAAGTTTAATATTGGAAAAATCAATGTCAAAATCACAGCTATTGCTGCGCTTAAAAATAGCTTACCACTTTGTCTTTTAAATATGCTCTGAGGACGTTCAAATGGCGTTAAATTAAGGCAACTATTTCGATTTTCAAAGCAGTTTTTTGCTGCCATGTTTAGTATTTCTTGCCAAATGTTATTTTGACTTAGTTGTAAAAAGATAGCCTTTGTGTTTAGTCCGTTTTGCAAAATTAGATCCAAATTTTTTATATAAATATCACTTATAATAAATACATTTTTTATATTTGTTTTATATATTCTACGAAAACTATTTACAACATCGTTTAAAAAATATATCAAATCGTCAAAAATTTTTAAAAAAATTGTCTCATATTCGCCTTGCGATTTTAAAATTTCCTTAAAATTTATCTCATTTATATTTGCTTGGCTTGATAGGATAAATTTATCATATATGTTGTTTATACTGTATTGAAGCGGTCTAGAATGCACATACTCGCCGTCTTTATAAAATGCCACAAACGCATCGTTTTTTTGCAAAACCACAAAGGTGTCTGTTGAGTTTTTGTTTATGATATGTTGATTATAAAGTGCTTTAAGCAGCAGTGGCGCGGCAATCACACTATCGATATATGAAATTTGATCGCCAACCTTACTAAAAATTTGATCTATTTTTTTACTATTTGTAACAAATATGCTAAAAAGTCTATTTTCTGACGCGCAAAACGACTCTTTATAAACAATTTTGTATTGAGTTTTTGTATCAAGATTTAGCTCTTCGTATGCTTTTAGACTGATTTGGCTTGGCAAATCATCATCTTTTGTGTCAGTATCAATTTGAATTTGCCCGACAATTAAATCTTGATACTGAATATAGGAAACCAAAAAATCATTTTTTTTAGGAAGATCAACTTTTATAAATTTATTATTAACAAATTTATAAAATAAGTTGTTATAAATATCCAAACAAACAATTTCTTTTCGGGCTTTATTTAACATTTAATCTCTTATGATTATTCTAATAAAAAGTATATAAAACATTAATAATTGCTTATTCTTTTTAACATATTTTCGTCCTTGCTCCAACCTTTTTTAACATTAGCAGCAAGTTTTAAAAATATCTTTTTATTTACCAAATTTGCGATAAGTTTGCGAGCATTTATGCCTATTCGCTTAATTGTAGCACCATTTTTGCCTATAATCATCGATTTATGTATATCTCTCTCTGTTATGATCGTTGCATAAATTTCGGTAATTTGCTCTTTTTCTACAACTTTATCGATAATAACATCACTTAAATACGGTATCTCATCGCTTAAATTTTCATAAACAGCTTCAAGTATAAATTCACGAAAAATATCCTTCTCATTTGAATTTGTAACAAATTCTGGATCATAAAAATACTCGTGCTCTGGCAAAAACTTACAAATTTGATCCAAAAGCGGCTTTTTGTAAGTTTGCTGTTTTACGCTAAAAGGCATAAGTGCGACAAATTTATCTGCATGGGGTTGATATTGACTCATTTTTTTAAGCAAAATTTTACCATCTACCTCATCAACTTTGCTTAAAACGACTATGTGAGGCACTTTTGGTTTTAATTTCAAAAATTCTTCATAATCGCTTAAATTATCATGCACGCAAGCTATAAAAACGATTATATCGCAATCGCCTATGCTTTTGACTGCTTCATTTATCATCAGTTTATTCATAAGCTTTTGGCTTTTGTGAAGTCCTGGCGTGTCGATAAAGACGATCTGATCGTTGCCATTCATCACGATACCGTTTATTTTTCTACGTGTAGCGTTTTGCTTGTGTGAAACAATAGCGATTTTTTGATCTAGTAGTGCATTTAAAAGCGAACTTTTTCCAGCGTTTGTTCGACCGATGATACTTACAAAACCAGATTTCACAGAATATACTTCGCTAAATCTTGATTTTCAACCACATCTGCTAAACGCTCTTTTACAAGTGATGAATTTACTACAATTTTTTCACCAGATTTTTCGCTTGCTTCAAAGCTTATATCCTCCAAAACGCGTTCTATAACCGTGTGAAGACGGCGCGCGCCTATATCTTCCATACTTTCGTTTGCGTTTTGTGATATCTTCGCAATCTCGTGTATCGCATCATCGTCAAAACTTAGCTCGACATTTTCGGTTGAGAGTAGGGCAGTGTATTGTTTTAACAAAGAATTTTTAGGTTGAGTTAAAATTTGATACAGAGCTTCTTCATCTAAGCTATCAAGCTCCACGCGAAGGGGAAAGCGCCCTTGAAGTTCAGGTATCAGATCGCTTGGCTTGCTGATATGAAACGCACCGGCGGCGATAAAGAGTATGTGATCGGTTTTGATATTGCCAAATTTTGTCGAAACATTTGACCCCTCAACAATCGGAAGCAAATCTCTTTGAACGCCTTCTTTGCTTGGGTCTTGACGGTTTGAATTGCTAGAGCTTACCGCTACCTTGTCGATTTCGTCTATAAAAATAATCCCTTCGTTTTCCGCACGCCTTAAAGCCTCTGTTTTTATGCTTTCAATGTCTAAAATTTTCTCATTAGCCTCGGCTTCAAGCGCTTTTTTTGCATCTTTAACCTTTAACTCTTTTTTAACCGCCTTATTTGTTATGCCGATTATTTTTATAAAACTTTCTTGCATTTGAGCCATATCTGGGGGTATGTTAGAATTCTCACCAATTGAGGATTGCTGAATTTCTAATTCGATACTTAAATCGTCAAGATCACCATTTCTAAATTTCTTTATCATTTTTTCATAGCTGTTGTTGTATTCTGCCATTTTTTCATCACTTGCACCTTTTGGAAGAGGCGGAAGAAGTTTTTTTATGATTTTATCTTCTATGTATTCGTTTATTTTGACTTGATTTTTTTCAGCTTGTTCGGATTTTACCAAATTATAAGCCGCCATAACCAAATCTCTAACCATGCTTTCAACGTCGCGTCCGACAAATCCGACTTCAGTATATTTGCTTGCTTCAACCTTTACAAAAGGCAAGCCCATCATTTTTGATAGCCTACGTGCGATTTCGGTTTTGCCAACGCCAGTTGAGCCTATCATCAATATATTTTTTGGAACTATATCGTCTTGTTCTTTTTTATCTAGCTTAATACGTCTGTAACGATTTCTGAGTGCTATTGCGATGATTTTTTTAGCATTACTTTGACCTATGACGTAATCGTCTAAAAAATCAACTATCTGTTTTGGTGTCATATTCATTCTGCATTATCCTCTATAACATAAGTTTTTATGTTTGTATTTGTATATATGCAAATTTCGCCTGCGATATTTAAGCTCTCTTTTACAAGTTTTTCTTCATCAATATCGGCAAATTTATCAAGAGCTCTTGCGGCTGAAAGTGCGTAGTTCCCGCCACTTCCGATAGCTGCTATTTTACCATCTTCAGGTTCAACGACATCGCCTGTTCCGCTAAGTAAAAAAATTTTTTCTCTATTTAATACAAGCATCATTGCTTCTAATTTGCGCAGATACTTATCTTTGCGCCACTCTTTGCTAAATTCTATCACTGCTTTTAGTAAGTCGCCTTTTGCTTGGTCTAAATTTTTTTCAAACATATCAAAAAGATTAAACGCATCGGCGGTGCTTCCCGCAAAGCCAGCTAATACCTTGCCGTCTTTTATTTTGCGAATTTTCACGGCATTGCCTTTTAGGACAGTATTGCCAAAACTCACCTGACCGTCGCCACCAATAACCGACTTTTTAGTGCCTTTGTAGGCTAAAATTGTTGTTGCGTGAAACACTATTCTCCCTCTACTTCAACTTTCAATGTTGCATTTATAGCGTGACCTAGCTTGATGATAACGTCGTAAATTCCAACGGCTTTTAGATGATTTTTGCTTATTTCGATATTTTTTTTATCTACTATGAGATGAAAATTTTGTTGTAATGCTTCTGAAATATCTTCTTTTGAAACGGCGCCAAAAAGCGAACCGTTTGCTCCGATTGGTTTTTTTACTGTAACTTTTATATTTTCAAGCTCTTCTTTAAGTTTTTGAGCGTTTGCTATATCGTATTTTAGCTCTTCGGCTTTTCGTTTTTGCTCTGCATCATATTGGCGCAAAACATCTGTGGTTGCCGCTTTTGCAAAGCCTTTGCCTATCAAAAAGTTATTTCCGTATCCGTCTTTTACCTCTTTTATTTCACCGGCTTTTCCAAGCCCTTTTACATCTTTTATAAGTAATACTTTCATGGTTTTCCTTAAATTTTTAAAATTTTCTACCGTTTTTTCGTGCGATTATAAAGCGCAAGGCATTAAGTTTGATAAAGCCATTTGCGTCTTTTTGGTCATAAACGCTATCTTCTTCAAACGTACTAAATGCTTCGTTAAATAAATTATCTGTTTTACTATCTCTTCCTAAAACGATGACATTGCCTTTGTAAAGCTCGATTTTAACGCTACCATTTACGTGTTTTTGGCTTTCGTCAATGAGTGCTTGAAGCATAATTCGCTCAGGCGACCACCAGTATCCGTTGTAAATCAACTCGGCGTATTTTGGCATTATTTCATCTTTTAAATGAGCAGCACCTCTATCAAGTGTTATACTTTCAATTGCTCGGTGAGCTTTTAGCATAATAGTCCCACCTGGCGTTTCGTAGCAACCGCGACTTTTCATACCTACTGAGCGATTTTCTGCGATATCAAGGCGACCTATGCCGTGTTTTGCGCCAAGCTCGTTAAGGCGTGTCAAAATTTCAGCTGGACTTAGTTTTTTGCCATTTATGCTAACTGGATCGCCTTTTTCGTAACCAATTTCAATTATTTCGCTTTCATCTGGTGCGTCTTTTGGATCTGTCACCCAGCGCCACATATCTTTTTCTGGAGAATTTGCAGGATTTTCCAAAATCAAGCCTTCGTAACTTATGTGAAGCAAATTTGCATCCATCGAATATGGACTTTTGCCAGGTTTTTTACTGATGTCTATTCCGTTTTTTTCGGCGTAGGCTAATAATTTTTCGCGCGAATTTAAATCCCATTCACGCCACGGTGCTATGATTTTTAAGTTGTCGCCAAGTGCGTAATATCCAAGCTCAAATCTAACCTGATCGTTTCCTTTTCCAGTTGCGCCGTGACTAACGCCGTCTGCTCCGACTAAACGCGCAATCTCCGCTTGTCGTTTTGCGATTAGTGGTCTGGCTATTGACGTTCCTAAAAGATATTCTCCTTCGTAAATCGCATTTGCTCTAAACATAGGAAAAATAAAATCTTTAACAAATTCTTCACGTAAATCTTCGATAAAGATGTTTTCTGGTTTTATTCCGAGTGCAAGCGCTTTTTTGCGAGCCGGTTCAAGCTCTTCGCCTTGACCGATGTCGGCGGTAAAAGTAACGACTTCGCATTTGTATTCATCTTGAAGCCATTTTAAAATAATACTCGTATCAAGTCCCCCAGAGTATGCCAAAACGACCTTTTTAACATCTTTTTTTGCCATTTATTTCCCCTTAAATTTTTAGTTTCGTATTTTAGCTAAAATTAATTAAAATTCAGTAAATTTGGCTTTAAATTTAGGATTTTTTGATAAAATGACAGCTATGAACGTAGAAAAAATGAGAGTTGATAAATTTTTAAACATAGTCAATGTTACAAAGCGTCGAGCCATTAGCGAAGACATGTGTAAAAGTGGCGTAGTAAGCGTAAATGGCGTGATTGCAAAGTCTTCAAAAGAGGTAAAAATCGGCGATAAAATAACCATAAAATTTCTCGTAAGAGAGGTTAATTATGAAGTTGTCGGGATACCAAAAACAAAGAGCGTGCCAAAATCGGCTCAAAACGATTATATAAAAGAAATTTGATGGTATTTGATTTAAAACTTGACGAATTGGAAAAATTGGTTGAAATTTTGCCAAA
Source organism: Campylobacter sp. (assembly GCA_052170535.1). GTDB lineage: Bacteria > Campylobacterota > Campylobacteria > Campylobacterales > Campylobacteraceae > Campylobacter_A. The sequence goes on from JBQNAH010000002.1 coordinate 117,181, forward strand.
GAGTGGAATTATAATCTTGCAAGGGGACTTAGCAAGCGGCAAAACCACGCTTGTTAAGCGCATTGTTAAATCGGCTGGATTTGATGAAAACGTAACTTCGCCAACGTTTTCTGTTATGCAAATTTACGGTGAGAAAATTTTTCATTACGATATTTATCAGCACGGTTTTGAAGCGATTTTGAGAAATGGGCTGTTTGAAAATTTATTTGAAAGCGGTTTGCATTTGGTAGAGTGGGGCGATGATGATTTAGAAAAAGCACTTAAGAAATTCGAGCAAAAATTTTTAAAAATAAAAATCAGTCCAAGCGAAAATGGGCGAAAATACGAGGTTTTTAATGCATAAACTAGAAGTAAGAGAACTGAAAAAAACTATAAAAAAAACAAATATAATAAACGGTATAAATTTAAATGTTAAAAGTGGCGAAGTTGTGGGTTTGCTTGGACCAAACGGCGCTGGGAAAACGACGACTTTTTATATGATTTGCGGACTTATTCCGCCAAGTAGCGGTAGTGTTTTGCTTGACGGAGAGGATTTAACAAATACACCCTTGCATAAACGCGCTCATATGGGGATTGGCTATTTGCCACAAGAAAGTAGTATTTTTAAGGATTTGTCTGTTGAAGAAAATTTGCTTTTGGGAGCTGAAATTTTTTACAAAGATAAGTCGGTTATTGAACAAAAAGTTAATGAAATTTTAAATTTACTTAACATTGAACCTATTCGTTTAAGAAATGGTGTTAGTTTAAGTGGTGGCGAAAGAAGGCGTTGCGAGATTGCGCGAAGTTTGATGATAAAGCCGAAATTTTTGCTACTTGACGAACCTTTTGCTGGTGTTGATCCAATCGCCGTTAGCGACATACAAAATATCGTTAGGGATTTAAAAAATTTAGGAATTGGGGTTTTGATAACGGATCATAACGTTCGCGAAACTCTTGCAATTTGTGATCGAGCTTACGTTATAAAAGACGGTTCGCTTTTATCAAGCGGAAGCGCGCAAGAAGTCGCGAACGATAAACTTGTCAGAACGCACTATCTTGGCGAAGAGTTTAAATTTATCGAATAATGTTAAAACAAAAACACGCACAAGCTCCTAAAAATAAGCTTTCGCATACGCTTCGTAGTTGGTTGCCGATTTTAAGTAGCAGTATTGAAGAGCTTAAAGACACACTTGAGCCGTTTTTAAAAGATAATCCGTTTGCTAGTGTAGAGCAAAAAAATCCAGTTTCTAGTAAAGCTAAAAATTTCTTTAAGGAAATATCAAAAAACAGCGTAATTGATAGTATAGAGGCTTTGAGCGTAGCCAAAGAAAGCCTTTATGAAAAGCTTATTTCTCAAATAGATAAACCACTTTTCCCAACTTCAAAATCTCAACAAATAGCAATGAAAATAATTGAAAATATCAATAATGAAGGATATTTTGAAGCTGGTGAAAATTTAGGCTTTAGCGAAGAGGAGATCGAAAAGGTAAGGAAGCGTTTTGCTTTTTTAGAGCCAAGTGGAGTTGGGGCAAAGGATTACAAGGAGAGTTTTTTATTTCAGCTTGAAGAGTTAAATTTAGACGATGAGCTTTATAATGCCACAAAATTTCTTATACAAAATTTTGACAATTTGCTTAAAATGCGTAGAATTCCACTTTATTCGCAAGCTTTGGCGATAATAAAAAAGCTAAAAAATCCGCCTGCAATCGAATATATGAGTGAAAGCGTAACCGTTATACCAGATATAATCATAAATTCAAATTTAAACGGTATAGAAGTTTTAATAAATGATGAATTTTATCCGGAAATTTTGATAGATATTCAAGGTCTTAACGAGCAAGACGAGTTTATAAGCTCTCGCGTAAAAGACGCAAAAGACCTTATAGATGCGCTTGATATGAGAAAAGCCACGCTTAGAAAAATCGCCTTAATGATAGTTGAATATCAATATGATTATTTTTTTGGCGGCGATATGAAGCCTATGAGGTTAAAGGATATCGCCGAAGATTTGGGGCGCAATCCATCTACGATCTCTCGCGGAATAGCGAACAAATATCTGCAATGCTCGCGCGGGCTAATACCGATCAAAAATTTCTTCGCAACTGCGCTAGACGAGGATATTTCAAACAAAGCGATTAAGGATTTTATATTAAATTTGGTTAAAAACGAAAATCCACAAAAGCCTTTAAGCGATATAAAAATTTTAGAATACATTAGGGAGGAATTTGGTATAAATGTGGTTAGACGCACGATTACTAAATACCGAAAAATGCTAAATATAGGTAGTTCAAGCGAGCGCAAAAAAATTTACAATATGCAAGGCTAAAACTCAAAAATTGGAATTTCATCGTTGTATTTAAGACATTTTAGTAAAATTTTATAATTGTCCTTTATCTCGTCTTGAAATTTGGCTATAAGATGCTTTGCGTTTGTGCCATCTTCTGGGTAGGAAATCACCAGATCAATTGGCTCTGAATCTAAAAATTCTTGTATTTCGGCTAAAAGCTTGCTAGCACCAGTTTTATTTGTGGCGTAAAGTATGCCGATATAGTGCTCATCTTCCTTGATAACAGCATCGGTGCTTCTTAAAATTTTCTCAAATACACCGTCGTATCCAGATCTAGAAGGAAGCTTAAAGTAGATTAGCGATATGGCGCTAACGTCTTTAATTCTGTTAAAATATCTTTTTATTGTCGCTATTTCGAGTTCTAAGAGTGAATAAACATCAATATTTTCGGATAAAAATTTCTTTGCCGACATTTTTTATGCCCTATTTTTTATAAATTTACCTATTTTATAAAAAATATTTTTAAATAATTATAAATTTGTTACATTGCATTAACGAAGTTGTCTTGCTCTTTAAAATACATTCTAACACTTTCGTAGGCGTTTTGAATTTTTTCAAATTTATTGCGGTATTCAAGCTTTATTTTTTCTGACTTATTAGCGTGTCTATCTGGATGATAGAGCTTTACAAGTGCTAAATAGCTACTTCTGACGTCATCAAAACTATCGTTTAATGAGCAGCCTAAAAGCTCAAATTGCTCTTTAAAAAGCTCAACCAATGTTGTAAATCTTCTGACAAATTTTTGTGAATTTTTAACATTTAGATTTCGTTTAAATTTCACAAAATCATCTTTGTCGTAATCAAAAAATACACTAAACTTCATATGCTCGTTCGTGCTTAGTAATTCGTCTAAAAATCTAGTTTCTTGCGGATCTTTTATGAAAATACAAATCGAGTTTTGTTTATCATTTATCACTGTTTTTTGATTTTTAAATTTTTGAGATACGTATTTCATAAAAAGTTCATTTGTGGAATTTAAATTTAAAGTTACATTTCCATCGGCAAATATAAGATCAGCAAATATAACTACTTTTAAACAGTTGATTTGCTTATAATTAAGTTTGATTGTCGAATACTGGCTAAGGAATAAATTTGGTAGCTGTTTGTCGTATTTTTCGCAAATTTTACTTAAAAATTTGAAAAAATATTTCCTTTGAGCTAGCTCGTTTTCATCATAAAAAGAGATAATTTTGTCTTTTTGTCCAAGTGTTTTGGTAAAATTTCTCTTTACAACCGCTCGTAACTCATTAAACAGCTCACCATCGGCTGTTTGTATCGTCAAAGATTCCAATGTTTGCTTGATTTCTATCAAAATTTATCTCCAAAATAGATATTTGATATTTACAAAAGCAATTACTGTTCCAAATCTACCCAAGTCGGCTCAACATCTAAATCCACGTATTCAAGCAGTTTTTGATAAGGTTTGTATTCGTTTTTATAAGCAAGGCTAGGGCAATTTTTCACATAGTAGCCCAAATATATCCATCTTAGTTTAAGTTGCAACGCTAAATAAATTTCTTGATAAATCGAGTATCTTCCAATGCTAAGGTGTGGCAAATCAGGATCGTAATAGCAATAAATCGCCGAAATTCCATCGCTTAAAATGTCTATTAAATCAACGCCGATAAGTTTATCGTCGGCATAGTATGAAATTTCTTTGCCGAATTTGCCGTGTCCTGCGATATATAAGTCGTAATATTTGCGAAAATCAAGCTCGCGATATGTCCAATCGCGCTTTTTTTGCATAAATTTATGGTATTTTTCGTATAAATTTAAATGTTCATCGTCTAAAATAGGTCGAGTTAGTACAACTTTCGTATCTTCGTTTTTTCTAATCGTCCGACGAGCTGATTTGCTAAATTTATAATTTTTCGCATCTATTCTTATATTGACGCATTCTTGGCAGTTAGCGCAATTTGGCTTGGAAAAATACTTGCCAAAGCGCCTAAATCCGTGTCTAGTCAACGTGTCATTTAGATCAAAGCTACAATTGCTAACGTAGCGATATTCCATACGGTAATTTCTATCTTTTAGATACGGACACAGGCTAGGAAGCGTTGAAAACGGAATAATCATATTTTATTTATATTGTGATTTTTTGTGTAATTTAAAAATTCATTCCTTAATTTTTGCTCTTTGTGTGCTACGGCTTCTTCTTTTGTGATTTGCGGTTTTGGAGCGGATTTTTTCTCGGCTCCAAGTTCTTTTACCATCTCTTTTTTTATATCTTTTAAGCTGTCTAAAAAATCGTTCATTTATTTCCTTTATTCTTGTTGTTTTTGCATTCTAGCGTCTTTTACGCGTTGTATTGCCGCTGCGATTGCTGCGATAACCTCTTCATTGTCCTCGTTCTCTTTTGTTTTCATCTTTTCAAGCAAAATTGGCATTTTTGTTTCAACATATGATGTATCAAAAAAACCGCGTCTAAAATCACGCTCTTTGCTAATGCTAAGCAAGAAAGGAATTGTTGTTTTTACATCGCCATCTATTGTAAATTCATCAAGCGCTCTTTTTAGCTTATTTACGGCTAGATCGTAACTTGTAGCTCTTATTATGAGTTTTGCTAGCAAACTATCGTAAAATGGCGGAATTTGATAATCTTTATACAAATGGCTATCTACACGAACAGAAGGACCAAGTGCTGGATAGTATTCGCGTATTTCGCCTGGACTTGGTATAAAATCGTGCCACGCATCCTCAGCTGTTATACGAGCCTCGATTGCAAAGCCTTGCGTTATAACGTCGCTTTGTTCGATGTCTAAAATATCGCCTGCTGCGATACGAATTTGTCTAACTATCAAATCCACACCTGTTATCTCTTCTGTAACGCCGTGCTCGACTTGGATGCGCGTATTCATCTCCATAAAGTAAAAATTATTATAATCATCTAGTAAAAATTCTACCGTTCCAGCATTGGTGTAATTAACGGCTTTTGCGGCTGCTACGGCTGTAACACCCATTGACTTGCGTAAATTTTCACTCATTGTTGGACTTGGAGCGATCTCAATTATTTTTTGATGTCTTCGCTGGATAGAACAGTCCCGCTCGGCTAAATGTATTATATTGCCGTATTTGTCGCCTAAAATTTGAAATTCAATGTGGCGAGGATTTACTACGTATTTTTCCATAAAAACTTCATCATTGTTAAAAAACGCCTTTGCTTCTCGTTTGCAACTTTCTAAGTTGCTTTCTAAATCCTCTTCTTTCCAAACAACTCTTATACCGCGACCCCCACCACCACCACTTGCTTTTAAAATGACTGGATAGCCGATTTTTTCGGCATAAATTTTAATCGTATCCATTGATTCGTGATTTAATTTTTCGGTGCCTGGAACGATTGGGATACCGTTTTTATTCATCAAATATCTAGCAATATTTTTATTTCCCATTTTTCGTATCACGTCAGCGTCTGGACCAATAAAAATAAGCCCAGCGTCTTGAACTTCTTTTGCAAATTCGTAGTTTTCGCTCAAAAATCCATATCCTGGGTGTATAGCATCAGCTCCGCACGCTTTGGCAACTTCAACTATGCGTTTTGCATCAAGATAGCCTTTTATAGGATCAATTCCTATCTGATACGCTTCGTCTGCGACTTTTACGTGCAAACAATCTTGATCTGGTTTTGTGTAAATGGCTACGTTTTTTATATGTAAATCCTTGCACGCACGAATTATCCTAACGGCTATCTCGCCACGGTTGGCGATTAGAATTTTGTGTATCATTTAAGTCCTTTTTTGCTAGCTTTTTGTTGTGATTTTAAGCCTAGTTTATACCATAAATATTTTTTATGATTGATTAAATTTTTAAAAATTTTATATTTTTTTACAATATGCTAACTTTAAGGAAACTTTTGCTAAAATCCGAACTTCATTTGTTTTGCGCTCGTAGCTCAGCTGGATAGAGCATTTGATTGCGGTTCAAAAGGTCAGGGATTCGAATTCCTTCGGGCGCACCATTTTTACATTTTTTAAGTTTTTCTTTTTAATTCTTTTCTTTTTACAAATCGCTTTTTTATTGGCTTTTTCTTCTTTTAAGGACTTTTTTATGGATAATTATACGGACGAACTCTATCCGTATAATTTATGTTCGTAAAAAAATCGTCGCTTGATTTGTAGTGGTTTGCGTATAGCTAAAGGATAAAATGTCCAAGAACAATCCACCGCTAACCGACGCGGCCATAAAAAATTTAAAGCCCAAGGGCAAAGTTTATAAAAAGTCTGACGGACAAAATTTGTTTATGTTTATCGGACCGTGCGGTTGTAAATTTTGAACTAGAATACAAAAGCCTACTTACTCTAAAGACGTGGCGCATGGCTTTGGTAAACTATCCGCTCTTAACTTTAGCCAAGATTAGAGAGTTGCGGACGGAGCTTTTGCGTAAGGTAAGAGACGGCAGATCCAGTCACCGCAAAAACGGCGACTCGAGTATAAATTTTGAGCGATTAGCTATGGAATGGATAGATAAAAAAGCGAAATAATCAAAGAAAGGACGGCACAAAATCAAACTAGAAATGCACAAAAATATCTGTTTCCGTATCTTGGACAAAGAGATATATCGGGGATTACTGCTACTTATATAACCGAAGTCTTGCGAAAAGTAGAGGATGCGGGTGGTTTAAGCGTAGTTAAAAAGCTGTTTCAGTTCTGTGGGCAGCTGTAGCTAATGGTAAATCACTGCATAATATCATCGCCGATATAGATTTAAATACGCGTTTAATACTAAAAAGTAGCAAAACTATCCAGCACTAATGGGTGATAACGATCTACGCGCGCTGATACTAGCTATAAACGAATATAGCGGCGAGCATAAAACGAAAATCGCTCTAAAGTTCGGACTTTATGTGGTGGCGAGATCGTTTAATATGCGGGTCGCACAGTGAGCGAATTTGACTTCGACAAATAAATTTGGAGCATAAACGCCTCTAAGATGAAACAATACTAAGCCTTTAGGCTTCCGATATCTAGGCAGGTTAATGCGCTTTTGCTTGAATACCGCAAATTTGCGCCCACTAGCGACTATCTGTTTTTTAACAACTTTAGATATATGAGCGAAAATACGCTAAATGTCGCGCTTAGGCGCATGGGCTACACGAAAGAGGAGGTAGTGTTTCACAGGTTTCGCTCAAGCTTTAGCACCGTTTCAACGAAAACACGCACATCTACGGCTACTATGAGGCTATAATCGAAAAATGCTTGACACATAAAGACGTAAATGCGGTAAGAGTGGCGTATAATAGGGCGGCAAATTTGTCCCGAATGAAAGGATTGATGCAGTGGTGGGCGGATTTTTGGCGTCTTTGGTTTGCATATGTCTTACAGAAAGATATAGTCTAAGTGCTAATCCCAGCAAGTAGCCACTATTATGTCTGTAACTTCATCAAACCATCTATTTACGACATATTGCAGTATATAAGCTACCCCGTCCATTAAATCATCACTCTTACTTTCAATGCTCGTATCAAAGCTAAGTAACTCCGCTTCTAGCTCGCTTGTCGCTGTTAGGCTTTGGTTGTGATAAATTTGTCCCACTCTGTAATACGGCTCTAAATTTTCAATTCTCTTATTTTTTGCCTTTCTGCCGTGGCTTAACTCTCTAATCAGCAAATTTACACCCGTTAGCTTTTGGATAACATCAATCGTATAAAAAAGTTGTTTTGCATACCGGTCTTTTCTATGCCGATACTTTGGGTTAAATCTCAAAAAAAACTTCGACAACAGCGACACTTAGTTCAAATGGCGTGAAAAATCCACTTGTTATGCCGATTATCAACAGGCGATTTTTCTATCTACCGCAAAGGTTATATAAGCGGTCTTATCTCGTCTGTTACGGCTTGAAATGTCAGAAGTGGTGAAAATTTGACACTGTTTTAAATCAATTATCGCGCCATTATCTAGCATGATTTGCTTCGCTGTTTTTATTTTTAGCTCTTTGTTATTTACTCCATCTGTTACATTTGCGGTGATAAATAGCTTATCTAAATGAAATTCAACCCATTTAAAATACCTAAAATATTCGCGCTTAAAAACCGCCTTTTGCGGGTCGATGGCTGCACATATGTATTTTTGATAAAAGGTGTTAGCCAGCCCCTTTGATGTAGGCTCGTGTTGCGTAGCTTTGATGGATTTAAGCCAAAAGCGTGAGTAAAATACTCGCGCCGTTGCTTATTATGGGTATCTTGATGTAGCTCCAAATTTGCTTTTGATTTTCTTCTGTGGCGTTATTTACGATGTTGCTTAAAACACTATCTTCGTGCAAAATCGTGTCTAAAATCACCGCTTTGCCTTTTTTGTGGGGTGCAGGGTCGGGAGCAAATCGCCTATTTAAGCTTCGGGCGCATATTGTTTATGTTTAATCCGCAGGTCTTGTCTGGCGGAAAGTGATATAACGTAGCTTTTCTTCTCGATACTAGCACCTTTTTTATCTTTTAATCCACGGTTAATTACGACTTCGATAAGTCTTTGTTCCACGTTTTGCCGCGAGCTAGTGCGTAGCCTTTCGCGGTGGCTTTATCGATACTGTTTTTTGTAGCTTCTAAAAACGATATCCCTTTATCCTCGTTTGCCAAAACTATTATGGTAAAATGCTCGGCGTAAAATACAGCCTTGAAAGAATGTAAATTTTATTTAGCAAAGTCGTTTTACCTGCGCCACGAAATACGACTACTGCTTTATAGCGGTCTTTGTTTTTGATGAAATTTAAGATTTCAAGATTAAATTTCGGCGTCTTGTTTTCAAAAATTTCAGGCTCGACGTCTTTGGCGAATTTTAAATAAAGCGCAGGAGATAGGTTTGCGTGGTATCCTTTTGTATTTTTACGATATAATCGCGATAACATTAGCAAAAAATCCTATATTTCATATATTTTATTAAAGTAGCCAATACGGTTAAGAGGATGTTTTACGGATATTTCAAAAGCTTGAAGCTGTGAAAATTTAGTATTTAACAATATTATTTGGCGCATACAAATTCTCACGGGCACGTTATATTATTAAATCTTTCATCGGCGATCTATAACCTTTTAGCTTACCGTCTATATAGACTGGGGGCTTTTCCGAACCTCTGCCTAGCTGTCCTATTTACATCATACGAAGCTTTACTTGCGAACTTACTACCAACGTATAGCCAACTGAGCCTTAGCGTGCAAAGCGAGCGTAAAAACTGCTAGACAAACTAGCAGAACTAATATTTTCTTCATCTTTACTCATTAAATGTGAAATAAAATTCGATAATAACAAAAAACAATATTAAGCGGGGTAGCGGATACGGGATTAGACATAGATGAGCAAGATGCTTGTGTTTTAAAAATGTTTAGATTTATGGTATGAGAATTTACGCAAGAGAGTTAATAAAAAACTCTGTGCAGATACAGTCCGCTAGCTGGTGCTGGCATACGAGTAAGAGCAAAAGCGTCCGCTAGTTTGCGTGTCATCGGCGAATTTTTGCCGTTTTGCGGTAAATTTACGCCATTTTTAAATTCGCCTAAATTTGCGTTTTTAAGGCTTAAATTTTCTCCAAGCGTCGCCAAAACCAGCTCTTTGCCGTTTTCTAGCGCAACGGCTTTTAAAACGCACGCGACCATAAGGCGAATTTGAGAGCGCAAAAAACCGTTTGCCTTAAAGAAAAATACCGTCCGATTGCCGCGCTGGTAGCAAAATGCTTTTTTTACGCTTCTAGTCGTGCTTTTTACGTCGCTTCCAAGCTTCATAAATGCGATAAAATCGTGCTTTCCGACAAATAGGCTTAAAATTTCGTTTGCTTTTTTTATGTCGAATTTCGGTAAAAAAGTTTCATAATCAGCCAAAAAAGGCGAAAATTCGCCGTGATTTACGATGTAGCGGTATGAGCGAAATTTCGCATCGTAGCGTGGGTGAAAGTTTTTTGAAATTCGCTCTATAAATTTTACGTGAATAAATGGATTTGCGTGGCGATTTATAAGATTTTTTATCTTATTTAGGTCGCTAAAATTTTGCGCGCACTCTATGCTTGAAACCTGATTTAGTGCGTGAACGCCTTTGTCCGTGCGTGAGCTGGTAAGTAAATTTGAGCTTATCCCAAGCTTACTTAATGCGAATTTTAGTCTATCTTCGACGCCTTTACAGTTTGGCTGAGTTTGAGAGCCGCAAAATTTCGAGCCGTCATAGCTATAAATGAGTTTGATTTTCAATTTAATATCGCTTTAAAATCGTCTTTTTAAAATACATAAAAGAGCTGATAAAAAATACAAAAAATATCGCCGGTATGGCTATGGACGGTTTTGTAAAAATCGTCATCAGAGCGGTAAAATAGGCAAAAAGCACACCAAATACGCCAAAATATATAAAGCCTTTTTCGTATCTATGCGTAACAATGCCAAAGCTAATGGCAAAAAGCGTAGTTGCAATTGGGAAAAGTGCTATTAAGACGTAAGTTATGAAATTTCTCGCCCTTTGCTGATCCTTTGCCGTCTTGCTCCAATAATCCAAAAACGACAGTGTTTCATTTGAGCTATTGCTAGATGTTGTATAAATTTTCATAAAGCTAAAATCCGCCTTATGCCAACTTTTTGCGCCCATTTCGTATATCGTGCCGTTTTCTAATCTAAGTTCTAAATTTGAGTTTGAGTTTGTTATTTTTGCATTTTGGGCGATGATTAAACGGTGCTCGTTTTTTTTCGGTGAATACATCGTTACTTGCTCGTATATTGTGCCGTTTTCATCGGTTTTTTCGCCATTTGCGTATATTAACCAATTTGAAAATTTTTGCCCAAATTGAGTTGTTTTTATGTTAAGTTTTGCGACCGTTTTTTTATAATTTATAAAATTTTCGTGCAACTGCGCTGCTGTTGGCACTAAAATGATAGCGGTTGCTAAAAGCACAGCCGATACTATTAGCGAAATTTTTATGAAAAATTTTGCCAAAAGTGCTGGAGAGTGTCCCAGAGTAAAAAGCACAATGCTTTCATTTTCCTTTGAAAGCCTAAAAAGCATCATTGAAAGCGATACGAAAAAAGCGATCGGAATCGTGAAAAGTAGCACTCTTGGAAGCATAAATAAATATAATTTAAACAGCTCAAAAAATGTGATCTCTATGTAAGATGTTATGCGTGCTATTTGTAGAAAAAATGCAATAGACATTATCAAAAATAGCGTAGAAAATTGCGATGCAAAAGTGCTGATGAAATTTGAAAAAATATATCGATTAACTCTATTCATAAAATTTTCCAATTAATATTAAAATTTCAGTTTTAAATATATAAGTAATCAAAAGACCAAGTGATAAAAATGGCACAAAAGGTAGCTTTAAATTTTTGTTTTTTACATAAAAAGGTAGTGTTAAAATTGCAGCCAAATAAATAGCCATAAAACCGAGCAAGTAGCCTAAAATAGCGCCAATAATGCCTACTATAAATACATCTGCTAGACCCATAGCTTCTGTATTTTTTGCCTTTGAAACCACTAGTCTTAAAAGCCAAAAAATAGACATAAAAACCGCCATACAAACGATACCTTCAAAGCTTAAAGAGTAAAGTATTGCAAAAATCAATCCAGCAAACAAAAGTGCGTCAGGAACAGCTTTGTAAGCTATATCTATAATGCTTAAACAGAGCAAATTTATAAAACTTAATGTTAAAATGACAGATTTTATTACAATTTTTGTGTCTAAATTTTGACAAAAATCGCTTTGTGTATAGATGGCTAAAACAGCCAAAAAAGCCGAAAAAAGCTCGGTAAATGGATAAATTATGCTTATTTTTGTGTTGCAAAATGCGCATTTGCCACGCAAAAATATCCAAGAAAAAATTGGTATATTATAGTAGAATTTTAGCTTTTCTTTGCAACTAACGCAGTGTGAGCTAGGATATAAAATGCTTTTTTTAAGTGGCAAACGATGGATTAAAACATTGCCAAAAGAGCCAAAAACTAAGCCGAAAATAAAAAAACAAAGTATAATCATAATCCGCCAAACCGTCTGTTTTTGTTTTTGAAATTTTGGACTATATGCGCTAACTCTTGCGCTTTAAAATCGGGCCAAAGCGTTTGCGTAAAGGCTAATTCTGCGTAAGCAGCTTGAAGGAGCATAAAATTTGACAATCTCATTTCGCCACCAGTTCGCACGAGTAAATCCACTGGTTTGGCTTCGTCTAAATTTTGCATTAAATTTTGCTCATTTATTTCTAGGTTGCTTTCGTTTAATTTTTTAATAGCCCTGATTATTTCGTCTTTTGAGCCATAATTTATAGCTAAATTCAGTTTAAGTTTTTTGTTTTGTTTTGTTAAAATTTTGAGATTTTCTATCTCTTTTTTTAAATTATCATTAAATACCGAAATTTGACCTATCGTATTAAAAATGATACCATTTTTCAAAAATATATCTCTTTTTGAAACTAGAAATTTTAAAAGCAAATCCATTAAAAAATCCACTTCATTTTTCGGACGCTTCCAATTTTCTGTGCTGAATGCGTAAATGGTTAAAATTTCTATGTTGTTGTTTATGCAAAATTCGCAAATTTCCTCAACCACTTTTGCACCGTTTTCGTGCCCTTTTGTGCGTAAAAAACCGCGTTTTTTAGCCCATCTACCGTTTCCGTCCATTATTATTCCAAGATGTTTTAGTTCATTCATTTTAGCCCTTAAAATCGACTATTTGATTGTTTGTAATGTAGAGTTGCTCGAAATTTTTAATTTCAACTTCAACGTTAAATTCATCTTGTAAATATCTGGCTACTTTCTTAAAAGGTGTTGAAATTTTGGTTATTTTATCGTTTGTAAATGAAAATAAAATCGGCGGAAAATTTGAAAAAATCAGATAAATTTGCATAATATTGTTTATTTTTTTTGCATGAAAAACTCCAAAATTTAAACTATAAATAAACGGAATATAAATCACGCCATTTTGAAGCGCTAGGAGCATATGCGTATAAATTTCAAATTCGCTTTTGTTTTTTGCATTTTCAAGCTCGCTGGCTATAAATTCATAAAACCATTTTGTTGTTTCTTCGTTTATCAAACGCTCGATCAAATCAAGTCCATTCGTTAGCGTATTTGTGCTGTTTAAATCGGGTTTTTCATATAGATTATTAATCACGATATTTTCATTGCCGCTACTAATTTCTCCCCAATATTCACCCCCGATTTTTAAATTTTTCATACTTTTCGTGCTTAAATTTTTATTTCCAAATTTCAAGTTATATCTGTTATAGCCGATCTTTTCCATAACTTTTATGCTGATTGGCAAGCTTGTGTTTAATACAACTCCGCTTGCAACTCCGCTGGCGATCTTTTGCACTCTTGAGATTTGACGTATCATAATTTTGCTGCCAAATTTACTATCTCTTGCGCGGTTTTTTCCTTGCTGTTAAGCTTTAGCTGTACATCTTCATTGCGCGTGATAAACCTGATTTGACAATCATTTGAGCCAAAATTTAAATCATCGTTTAAGACATTTAAGCAAACCGCGTTAAGATTTTTTTTATTTAGCATATCTTGCGCGTTTTTTAGCGCATTTTCTTCGTCAAATTCCATCTTAAAACCGATTTTTTTCACATTTGTAAAACTTGACAAATTTGCCAAAATATCATCGTTTTGAACTAATTTTAAATCCCAGTTTTGACCTAAATTTTGTTTTTTAAGCTTGCCTTTAAAGCTTTGAACAGGCTTATAATCGCTAACTGCGGCTACCATAATTAGCATATCTGCAGTCTTTAAATGCTCGTTTAAATGCCAATTTAGTTGTGCCGAGCTTTGGAATTTGACAACATTAAAGAGTGGTTCGTTTATTTCAAAACTCGCTATTAAAGTAACGTTTGCGCCTGCATAATAAAATGCGTATGCCAGCTCTGTCGCCATTTTTCCGCTGGAAAAATTCGTTATGGCTCTAACGTCATCTATTTTTTCTATCGTCGCTCCGCCCGTGATTACGACATTTTGTCCTGCAAATTCATTACCGCAAAGCATTTTTTTTGTTTTATGAATTATTGTTTCGACGGTTGCCAAAGCGCCTTTTCCAAGATCGCCGCAAGCTAAAATTTTCTCTACTGGTTCGATAAATTTCACACCATTTTGTTTGAGAAATTTGATAGAATTTTGTGTAGAAAAATGCGCAATCATCTTATCATTTGCTGAAAGTGCGATGAGAATTGGTGCATTTGAAGCTATGAGTGTTTGCATAAAAACCGTATCACATATCCCATTTGCCAAGCGATTTATCGTATTAACCGATGCTGGTGCAATTAGTATCAGATCCATTTTTGCATAAGCTATATGATTTAATTCATCTTGCCATTTTTGCGTGTTGCTTGATAAAATTTTATGATCGCAAAGTGCTTCAAATCCAAGCTCAGAGCAAAATTTTAAAGCCCCATCGCTAAGCGCAACAAATACATCAGCACCGTTTCGTCTAAGCTCACGCAAAATTTCATAGGCTTTATAAAATGCGATACTTCCGCAAACGGCGAGTAGAATTTTTTTATTTTTTAGCATTGTTTTTGCCAAAAAATTTATCAAAAAAGCCATCTTTGTTTTGTTGCTTTGTGCGGCTAATGGCTAAATTTCCATCAGGAACATCGTTTGTAATGGTGCTGCCAGCTGCTATTAGCACGTTATTTCCGACATTTACTGGTGCTACAAGCTGTGTATCTGAGCCGATGAAGACATTTTTACCGATTATGGTTTTGTGCTTTTTTTTACCGTCGTAGTTGCAAGTGATCGTGCCACATCCAACATTTGTGCCGTTTCCTATCTCACAATCGCCAAGATAACTTAGGTGTCCGGCTTTGACCCCTTTTAGTTTAGCAGCTTTTAGTTCGACAAAATTTCCTATATGTGTATCCTTAACATCGCATTTTGGGCGCAGATGAGCCATTGGACCGATGTCTGAGTTCTCCACAACACACTCTTCAACTACGCTTCCGCTTTTTATAATTGAGTTTTTTATCACGCATTTTCCTATGATACTTACATTTTCTTGTAGTTCGCATTCGCCTTCAAAAATAGCTTGGCTATCTACATAAATGCTCTTTGCAAGTCGCATTAATACGCCGTTTTTCATTAAATTTTGTTTAATTTCATCCTGCATTATCTCTTCGGCTATGCTAAGTTGAAATTTGTCGTTTATTCCCATAAAATTTTGCTCGCTAACCATTACAGCTTGACACGTTAAGCCGCGTTTATTAGCGATTTTTATCGCATCGGTTAGGTAAAATTCGCTTTGAGCGTTTTTATTGTCAATTAAGGGCAAAATTTCGGTTAAAATTTGCGTTTTAAACGCATAGCAGCCAGCATTTGCTAAATTTATCAGCTTTTGCTCTTCACTAGCGTCTTTTTGCTCCACTATGCCTTTTACCAAACCATCTTGAATTATCACGCGTCCGTACCCTTGCGGATTTGAAGTTTGAAACATACTTAGCGTTATGTCGGCATTCGTTTGGCTTAAACGCTTTATTTCATCTATTTTTATTAGTGGCATATCACCGCATAAAATCAGCACTTTTTCGGCGTTAAATTTAACATTTTTAAGCGCACCAGCTGTTCCTGGAAAATTTTTCGTGTCTTGCTCGTAAATTTTTGTTTGCGGAAAATTTTGCTTTATCGTTTCTTCTATGAGCTCTTTTTGATAGCTTAAAACTACGCTGACATCATCGCTTAATTCGTATGCTTTTTTTAAAATATGTATTATCATCGGCTCTCCGCATAGCTCAAAAAGCACCTTTGGTTTAGTTGATTTCATACGAGTTCCAAAGCCTGCAGCCAGGATAATAACGCTTATTTTCTCCATAAATTTTCCTTGTTGATTTTAAATCTCGCGATTTTAGCAAAATGAGCCTAAATAGATAATTAATATTATCGTTTTGATAATGATTAATATTTTTTAAAGAAGCAAAATGTATAATTTCGCACTTTTAACAAAAGTAAATTTTATAAAATTTTAAATTCGAGAAAGAAGACCGATGAGAAAAATTTTTAAAAGTAAATCTATATTTAATATACATTTAATATTATCCTTAATATGTTTTATTCCGTTGTTTATTATGGCTTTAAGTGGAGCGATAGTATCGTATCAAAATGAAATATCTAATTTTATAAATAAAGATTTAATGAGAGTAAAAAGCAGTGGCGAAAAGCTCTCAATTAGTGAAATTTTAACTAAATTTAAGGATCAAACAGGTATTGAAAAACCGATGAGAATAGTTATCGTAAATGACGAAAACGCAACAGTTAGAATTTATCCTACGAAATTTGACGGATTTTTTCTCGATCCTTATACTGGAGAAATTTTAGGCAAAGATAACGGAATAAAATTTGTAAGAACCGTTTTGATGATACATCGAAATTTAGCCCTTAGTTTGATGGGCGATAAATCCCTTGGGCAGCTTGGAAAGACGATTACGGGCTTAACAACTATAATTTTTATTATAATCTTAATTAGTGGAATTTATTTATATTTTCCTAAATTAAAACTTAATTTTATGCGCGCTTCAAGAGTGAATTTTAAACTTAAGGGTTTTTCGTTTTTTTATAATATTCACAGTGTTTTTGGGCTTTATTTTTCTGCAATATTATTAATCGCTTCTTGCACTGGGCTTTATTACAGTTATGATGTCGTAAGAAGTGGCGTAAATAGTGTTTTTGGTGTCGAAAAAAGTAAAGATAAACCAAAAAAAGGACAAAAAAGCAAAGAATTTGATTTTAATTTAGCACAAAATGGATATAAAATTTTCCAAAATAAAGTCGGTGAAAATTTTTATGAAATGACGATGATTTTTTCTAGCGACGATAAATTTAGGGTCATTTACACAAAAAATCAAGGCGATGTCAAGAGAAATGAGGCGGTCGTTGATTTAAAAAACAAAAGTCTTTTAAATTCAGATGAGATCGAGTTATCTCGCAAAATAAGCTCAACAATTTATGATTTACACACTGGATATTTTTTGGGTTCTTTTGGGCAATTTATCTGGTCGTTTGCCACATTTTTTATCTCAGTTTTGATTTTTAGCGGTTTTTATATGAGCGCACGAAGGATTTTTAAGCGATAAAGCTTACCTGTTTATGATTAATTTTGCTAAAATTTGTAAATTTAACTATATTTTCAACAAAAAAAAACTAAAATAGCAAAATTTAAAAATAAATTAAAGTGAGTTTGATATGGATTTAGGAACCGTCATTGGTTGGATTGCTATTATGGCGCTTTTACTTTACTCTATGCAAATGGGCGTTGGTATCGGTCCTTATATTGATATTCCGTCCGTTTTGATCGTTTTTGGCGGTACGATTTGTGCGTTGATGATTGGATTTAAACCTGATCAAATAAAGAGAATTTTTGCTCTTTATGGTAAGGCGGCTAAACCTACAACTTTTAATTTGATGGAAATAATCAAAAAACTTGTAGATTACTCTACAAAGGCTCGCCGTGACGGAATTTTATCTCTTGAAAATGATGCGGCAAACGAGCCTGATCCGTTTTTAAAAAAAGGTCTTTCTATGGCGGTTGACGGTAACGAGCCTGATACGATAAAAGCTTTATTGGAAATAGAAATGGAGCAAATTTCATCAAGGCACGGCGATAACATAAAAATTTTCGACCAAGTCGCTGGTTACGCCGGTGCGATGGGAATGATAGGAACGCTTATTGGTTTGGTTGCGATGCTTATGAATATGTCTGATCCTTCTGCTATCGGACCTGCGATGGCGGTCGCACTCTTGACGACGCTTTATGGTTCTATGATAGGCAATATTCTTGGGGCTCCAGTTGCGAACACGCTTAGTCTTAGGGATAAAGACGAAGGGCTTGCAAGAACGATAATGATAGAGGGTATAATGTCGATACAAGCTGGTGATAACCCTAGAAATTTAGAAGCGAAACTTTTGGCTTTTCTGCCACCAAAAGATCGGGTTAGTCAGTTTGATAAGTAGGCTAAATGGCTAAGAAATTAATAGATCCAAACGATTGTCCCAAATGTATGCCGCAGTGGTTAGCGGCCTTTGGCGACTTGATGTCGCTACTGCTTTGTTTTTTTGTTTTATTGCTTTCAATGAGTACGATGGATGCTAAAAAGCTTGAAGCCGCGGTTGGCTCATTAAGTGGAGCTCTTGGAATTTTAGAAGGTGGTGTAAAGCCAGATGTCAGTGCTGAGCAAAATTTAGACAATCACCCAACCCAAGATAATGAGCAAATAGAATCCAAAAAACAGATGAAACAGACGGTTAGGTCTATAAATGAGCTTTTAAGCGCATCAGGTTCGCCCGAAATTTCGATCCAAGAGAGCGAAAATGGCTTTATCATAAGACTTCCTGCTAGTTTACTTTTTGAAAAAGGCAAGGCAATACTAGAAAATGATGATGCGATATTGTTTTTAAAAAGAATTTCGATGGTTATCACAAAGCTCCCTAACGACATTACCACAAATGTCATAGGTCATACTGATAATGAGACCCCAGATAGTGAGAGCATATATAAAAACAATTGGGAGCTTTCATCGGCTCGTGCTATGAGTGTGGTAGATGAGCTCATAAAAGATGGCGTATCGCCCAAAAAGCTTGTAGCTTCGGCTAGGGCAGAATTTGATCCGTTTGCGTCAAATGCGACACAGCAGGGCAGGGATAAAAATAATCGTGTCGAAATCCATTTTATTTCACTTGATATGAAATCTCGTGATACAGCCAGGAAGAGTTTGCTAGATCAAGGCGTGAAGTGAGAAAAATTTTTATTTTACTCATATTTTTTCTTTGCGCTTTTGGCGCAGAAAACACGACTATTCCAACCGTAAATTTGACCTTGACCGCTCCTGATACACCACAGCAGCTAGTTAGTTCTCTAAATGTTTTAATCGTCCTAACAATCCTAGCCCTTGCGCCATCTCTTATCTTTATGATGACTTCGTTTTTACGACTTATTATCGTTTTTTCGTTTTTACGTCAAGCAATGGGAACGCAGCAAATGCCACCATCAACGGTGCTTATAAGTCTAGCTATGGTGCTTACATTTTTTATAATGGAGCCGGTTGCAAAACAAAGTTATGATGTTGGCATAAAGCCATATTTAGATGAGCAAATTGGCTATCAAGAGGCGTTTGACCGTGGTGTTAAGCCGTTTCGTGATTTTATGTTAAACAATACGCGCGAAAAGGATTTAGCGTTGTTTTTTAGAATTCGTAACATGCAAAATCCTCAAAATGTCGATGAAATTCCGCTAACTATCGTAATGAGTGCATTTATGATAAGTGAGATGAAGACGGCGTTTGAAATTTCATTCTTGCTTTACTTGCCGTTTTTGGTCGTCGATATGGTTGTTAGCTCGGTTTTGATGGCGATGGGTATGATGATGTTGCCACCAACGATGATTTCACTACCGTTTAAGTTACTCATTTTTGTTTTAGTAGATGGTTGGAATTTGCTGATTATGAATCTTGTCCGAAGTTTTCATTAGGTGTTTTATGAGAAAAATTTTGATTTGCCTTATCGTAACCTTTTCATTAGCACACGATTTAGAGCAGATCATAAAACTGGCTCAAAACTCAAATTTAGCCAATATTTCAAAGATAAATACTCAAATTTCAAGTTTAAAAGAGCAGGTTTTAAAAAGCTCATATATGCCAAGTTTAAATTTAGAAGGTGGATTCGTTTATGCAAGTGGCGATAAGAGCGTTTTGACACCTAAAAAATTACAAACAATTAGTGCAAATATCGAATTTATCCTTTACGATGGTGGCAAAAGAGAGGCTTTGTTTGAAAGTTTGGCTAGGATAAGCAGGAGTGAATTTTTAAAAAACGAAGATAGGCTAAATTTTATAGCCCTAAGCGTTACAAAGCTTTATTTTAAGGCATTTACTATCGATGGCTTGATGAAATCTAAGCAAAATCAGGTGGAATTTTTAAGTAGTCTAAATGACAAACTTGAACATTTTTATAATGCTGGTTTAACAACTGTCGATGAATACGAAATGGTTGCAGCGAAGCTAAATTTAGCAAAAGCTCAAATGTTAAATTTAGAGCATCAAAAACGTCAGATTTTAAACGATATGACACTTTTAACTGGCGCGGATATTGTGCTAAGAAAAAAATCTCAAATAAAATATACGGGTACAAATGCTCAAAATAGCGAAATTTTAGCTCTTGAAAATCAGCTTTTTGCAGCAATTGAAGATATAAAAGTAGCAAATTCAAATATTTTTCCGACATTTTTTGTTAAAAATAGCTCAACGTTTTATAATGCAAAATATGATAATGATTATTCATCTTTTGGAGTTTATCAGAAAATTTTACAACCGTATAAGGATCAGGTTTTTCGCAAAAATGGCGTTAAAAATGAAGTTGTACTTGGTTTTAAATGGAATGTTTTTGATTTTCAAAAAACAAAAAAAGAGCGAGAAATTAAGCAAATTATCGCTAATCAGGCAAGTTTAAATTTAGAGCAAAGGCGAATTGAAAACAATTTAAAAATAAAAAATTTAAAAAGCGAGCTTGATAGTTTAAATCAAAGTTTAAAAGCTCAAAAAACGGCTTTAAAAGCAGCCCAAAGTGCATTTAATGCGGTTTATAAAAAATACAACGCTGGACTTGCTAGTTATACAGATATGCTGTCAGCTTTGTCGCAAAAATTTGATATTTTGGCTTTAAATGTGGTTGGAGAAAACGAGATTGAGATAAAAAAGGCTGAAATTTTATACGAAAATGGCGAAGATATATTAAAAAAGGTTATAAATGATTAAAAAAATTATTATGTTTTTTATATCTGTTTCTTGCTCTTTTGGTGAGAAAATTTATGCAAATTTTGATGTTTTAGCGCATAAAAGCTCTGCACTTGCATTTTCTAGTATTGGAGTTGTGGATAAAATTAACGTTAATGTCGGTGATTTTGTTAAAAAAGGAGACGTTTTAATCGAGCTTGAAAGTCAAAAAGAAAGGCTTGGTGTTGAAATGGCGCAAAACGATCTTGATACGTCAAAACTAGCATTAGATCACGCGCAAAAAACTTATGAAAAATTTATGCAAGTTCAAGACTACACATCAAAGCAAAATTTTGAAAATGTAAAATTTGAGCTAGATGGGGCAAAACTAGCATTTTGCAAGGCTAAAATTGCACTACAAACGGCTAAACAAAGGCTGTTTGATAAGATACTTTTAGCTCCATATGATGCAGTTGTCTCAAAAAAAATGGTCGAACTTGGCGAGGGTGTGGCTGGTGTTTCTCAAAAGGTGATGGAAATTTTTTCAAAAGCCGATGTTAAGCTTGTTTTGAGTTTTGATGAAAAATTTAAAGATAAAGTTAAGATTGGAGATGAGTTTAAATTTAGCTTAAATGGAGAGGCTAACCAAACGGCTAAAATAGCGCTTATTTACCCAACAATAGATAAGAAAAATCAAAAAATCTATGCCGAAGTTTATACAAAAAACATTACGCCTGGACTTTTTGGCGAAGGCTATATATTGGTTAAATGATGTATAAAATAGCCATAAATCGTCCAATTACCACGCTTATGCTCTTTCTCGCACTTGTTGTTTTTGGCATTATGTCCTTAAAAACTATGCCGATAAATCTCTTTCCGCAAATTGATATTCCGCTTATAAAAATTACGACTTACGCTAGTGGCGATAAAAATTTCATAGAAAGTAGGGTGAGTAAAAAAATCGAAAATGAAATTTCGGCCATAGACGGGATAAAAAAGATAACTTCGTATAGTTTTAATAATGTAAGCGTAGTAATTGTGCAGTTTGTGCTAGAAAAAGACATAGAAGTTGCGGCAAATGACGTTCGTGATAGGCTTAGTAGAGTTGGCTTAAACTCACCTTATAATGTTGAGAAAATACGAAATTCAAGCAACACGGTTAGTCTTTTTGTAAGTGGTGATGATGAAGTTTGGCTGATGAAAGCCGTTGATGAGAAAATAAGACCATTCTTACAAAGGATAAAAGGCGTTGGCGATGTTAAAACAACTGGCTTTTTGCAGCCTCAAATCAGGATTTTTTTAGATCCGCTTAGTTTAAATAAATTTTCTATAAATGCGACTGATGTTGAGATCGCGATTAAAACGCAAAATTTAAAAGCTCCACTTGGAAAGCTAGAAAGTGCCAAAAATGAGCTGTTTTTAAAAAGCTCATTTGACGCAAAAAGTTTAGATGAGTTGGCTAAAATTCGTATCAGAGACGGAATTTTCCTAAAAGATGTCGCTAGGATAGAATTTAGTAACGCAGACAAAAACGAAATGGCTATAATGGACGGAAAAAGTGGCGTTTTGCTTGAAATTTTGAAGGTAAATGACGCAAATACACTTGATGTTATCAAATCTGTTAAGGAAAAAATAAGCGAACTCTATGTGCTGACGGATTATAAATTTGATATAAAAATCGCCCTTGATAAAAGCGAGCTAATTAACAGGCACATTAGTCAAGTTAGCGAAGATATGTTTCTTGGCATAATTTTAACCGTGATAATTGTATTTTTGTTTTTAGGAAATTTTAAAGCGACTATAATATCGGCTCTTGCCATTCCTGTTAGTATTGTTGGCACATTTTTTATAATCGATATTTTTGGATTTGATTTAAACCGCCTTACACTTGTTTCTCTCACGCTTGGTATTGGAATTTTTATCGATGATGCGATCGTGGTTATAGAAAATATTTCAAAAAAAATGCAGACGCAAAATGCTTTGCAGGCTAGTTTTGAAGGGGTTAGAGAGATAGCGTTTAGTGTTTTTGTTATAAGTGTTGTTTTGCTTTGTGTTTTTGTGCCAATTGCTTTTATGGACGGCATTGTGGGACGATACTTTAACTCGTTTGCAATGAGTGTAAGCGGTGGAATTATCGTATCGTTTTTTGTTTGTATTATGCTAATTCCAAGCCTTGCGTCGAGATTTTTATCTAGAGATAATAGCTTAATACAAAATAAAATAGATGGTTTTTTTATGATTTTGCAAAACGCATACGAGATATTGCTTGATATGGTTTTGAAATTTAAAAAAAGCTTTTTGCTGTTTAGTTTTTTGATTTTTGCACTTTGCATTAGCCTTTCGTTAAAAGTTGGAATGGATTTTATGCCGGTTGAAGATAATAGTGAATTTGAGATTTTTATCAAGGCAAAGCCAGGAATTTCGGTATTGCAAATGAGCAAGAGAGCTGATGAAATTTTAAAGCGTATAAATGCTGATGAGCGAGTAGAATTTGCTTATTTGGTTGTAGGTTATACAGATTCAAACGAAGCGTTTAAAGCAAAAATTTACACTAAACTTAAATCGCTTCAACACCGTAAAGATCGCCAGCCACAGATAATGAACGAATACAGAAAAACGTTAAAATTCGATGATTTGATTGTAAATATTTCAGCAGTTGCGATAGTTGATACGGGCAAATCAAGCGAGCCAGTTCAGCTTGTCATAATGGGTGATGATTTAGAAAAACTAGATGAAATTTTGCCAAAGGCGAAAGCTATGCTTCAAAGCGTAAATGGAGTGGTTGATGTCGGTAGTGATAGTGAAGATAAAGGCGACGAGCTTGAAATTTACATCGATAAACAAAAGGCAAAACGGCTAAATATCAATGAATACGATGTTGCTAAAACTATTTACGGCTCTTACGGACAAAGCTTGGTTGGTGTTTTTGATAGCGCAAATGAGCGTTATGACATCGTTTTGAGATTTGATGATAAATTTAGACAAGACGTGGCTTCTTTGGAAGCACTAATGAT
Organism: Campylobacter sp.; assembly: GCA_052170535.1. Taxonomy (GTDB): domain Bacteria; phylum Campylobacterota; class Campylobacteria; order Campylobacterales; family Campylobacteraceae; genus Campylobacter_A. Next base: position 141,161 of record JBQNAH010000002.1, read on the forward strand.
AAAAAACGCTTTTGGTGAAAATTTCACACTCTCATCGGTTGCGAGTTTTAAAGTAGTCAAAAACTCAACCGTTATCAAGCGATACAATAAACAGCGTGAAATAACTATCGTCGCAAATATTCAAAACATACCGCTAAATTTAGTCCAAGACCACGTCCGAAAGCATATCAGTCAAATTTTACCAAATAACTACGAGTACCGCCTAGACGGCTTTATCGAGCTTATGAATGACACAAATGAGGCGTTTATTTTTACGATAAGTCTTAGCGTGATACTCATATATATGATCCTAGCCTCGCTTTATGAGAGTTTTGTTTTGCCTTTTATTATTATGATTTCTATGCCGCTTGCCTTTGGCGGTGTGGCGGTTGGGCTTTATTTGAGTGGAAATTCTTTCAGTCTTTTTGTGATGGTTGGGGCGATTTTGCTTTTTGGAATGGTTGGTAAAAATGCCATTTTGGTTGTTGATTTTGCAAATAAATTTGCAAATGATGGTTTTGAGCCAAATTTAGCTGTCAAAATGGCTGGCACAAGGCGTTTAAAAGCCATTTTGATGACAACTTTTGCGATGATTTTTGCAATGCTTCCGCTTGCATTTAGTCAAGGTTCTGGATATGAGGCTAACTCACCGATGGCGATTGCGATTATTTCAGGGCTTATTAGCTCAACTTTGCTGACTTTGCTTATTGTTCCGGCTATGTTTTCTAGCGTTTATAAGCTCGATAAAATCATTTCACGAATTTATAAGAAGGAGCTCGTATGATAAAATGGATAGTTTTTGCTGTTTTTGCTGGAATTTTTACCATAGGTTGCGTTGCGCCTAGAGTTGAAAATATCAAAACGGGCGGTTTAAATTTTATATCAAATTTAGCAAACAAGGATTGCGAGTGTGAAAGTGCACAAAAGTGCAATGACGCTGGCGTGGCTTATGAGCTAAATGGTGATTTAGCTAAGGCTAAGAGGTGTTATAAAATAGCCTGTGATGGTGGCGAAGGGGTTGCTTGCTCAAACCTTGGCTCGATTTATCAAAATCAAAAAATCAAAAGCGAGGGCGAAATTTTAGCCGTATTTTTAAAATCTTGCGAACTTGATAGCAAATTTGGTTGCTATAATGCAGCAAATTTGTATCGGCTATCAAAAAAGCCAAATTACGAAGCGGCTATGAGATTATACTCTAAATCTTGCCAAGATTTAGAGCACGCCCAAAGTTGCACGAATTTAGGCGGTATGTATCAATTTTTGCTCGGTGAAAATGCGAGTTTAAAAACAGCTAAGGATCTTTATAAAAAAGGTTGTGAAATGGGCGATGAGAGAGGTTGTAAAAATTTATCGCTTATCTTAGGGCATTAAATCAAATCCTAAAATAGACTAAAAATAAACGATAAAAGTGGCAAATTTATAAAGCTAAAACCAACGCCAACAGCCACGGCTGATACGGCTAGTTGGCTATCAAGCTCAGCTTTCATTATCATAGCACTTGCTAAGACCATCGGTGGCATAGCGCATTGTAAAATTCCTATCATCCAAGTTTGTGTAAAATCAATCCTAAAAATCAGCATAAAAAATATAAAAATAAGTGGCGCAATCAGCATTTTGCCGATTATTACGACAGCTGTTGATTTGTATGCACTTTTTATACTTCTAAAACCAAGTCCGATCCCGATCGCAAAAAGAGCAACCGGCACGACACTTTTTGCAAAAAGATTTAACGAATCAAATATTACTTGCGGAAGCGGCACTCCTCTAAGTAAAAATCCAAGAATAAGCGCGACAAATGGTGGAAATTTTATAACTTTTATTACATTTTGTATCAGTGAAACCTTAGCAGGAGCTCCAAAAGCTAGTATGAATGGACCAAAAATACTGATCGGAATGGAAGTGGCTAGCTGGTCGTAAAATATAACCTCATTCATTGACTCAATCCCAAAAAAGCCCTCAATTATAGGCATACCCATAAAAATCGTGTTTCCAAACATTCCTAAAAGCACGGCACTAACCGTTGTGGCTTTGTTAAATTTTAAGAATTTACAGACAAAAAATATCGCCACAGCCCCAATAACACTGCAACAAAATCCAGTAGCTATCACGTTAATTAGCGTAGTGTCGATATTTACGTGATAAATTTTATCAAAAATCAGAGCTGGAAGCGCAAAACAAAGTGCATAATTTATAAAAACATTTGCATTTTTTTGTTCAAAAACTTTAAATTTTTTTGCGCCATAACCAGATGCTATAAGAATAAATATAGATAAAAGTTGAGTAAGCATGTTGAATCCTTTCTAAAAGCGCGATTATATGACTTAAAACATTAAACAAAAATAAATGTAATCTATTTTATACTTTTGGCTTGAATTGATTATTTATTCACAAAAATTTTATATAATCCGAAGTAAAATCAAAACAAAAAGAACAAATATGAAAAAAACGATTAAATTTGCGCTCATTTTTGCGCTTTTAGCTGGAATTTACTACGGTTATGGCATTTACGATAAAAAGCCAAAGGAAGAATACATAATCTCAAAAGCTATCAAAAAAGATTTAGTTAAAACAATTGACAGTAATGGCGAAATTCACGCCACTGAGTTAATCGATGTTGGCGCACAAGTTAGCGGACAGATCAAAAAACTATACGTTAAGCTTGGCGATTTGGTAAAACAAGGCGATATAATAGCTCAAATAGATAGTGCAACCCAGCAAAATAGCGTCAATACAAAACTAGCCCAGCTTCAAACATACGAAGCTAAATTGCAATCAGCTAAGATTGCGCTTGAAATTTCAAAAAATAAATTTAAACGTGCAAGCGAGCTGTTTAAGAAAAATGCGATTTCAAAGGAGGTTTATGAGGACGCTAAAAACACACTTGCCATAAATGAGGCAAATTTAAAGGAATTTAACTCTCTTATAGCGCAAACCAAAATACAGCTAAATACTGCTCAAATAGATCTTGGCTACACTTTGATAAAAGCACCAAAAGCAGGCGTGGTTGTATCAGTTAGGGTTGAAGAAGGGCAGACGGTAAATTCAAACCAAACAACACCAACGATAGTAAATATAGCTGATTTAAATCATTTACAGCTAAAAATGGAAATCGCGGAAGGGGACATAACAAAGGTAAAAACCGGTCAAAGCGTTGAATTTTCTATTTTTTCTGAACCAAATAAGAAATTTAAAACAACTATTAGCTCGATTGATCCAGCTCTTACAACACTAAGTGATGGCAAATATACCAGCACTACGACCAGTTCTAGTTCTAGCTCAAATGCTGTTTATTATTATGCAAAAGCTGACATTGAAAATATAGATGGAATTTTTAGAATTGGTATGACTACACAAAATAAGATAGTCCTAGAAGTCGCAAAAGATGCAATTATAGCACCAATTATCGCACTTAAAAATGAAAATGGCAAAAATGTGGTTTATGTTTTGCAAAATGGCAAACCAGAAAAAAGAGAGATTGTCATTGGTCTAGTCGATAGTTTGAGATTTCAAATTTTAAGCGGGGTAGAAGAGGGCGAAAACATCATAACATCGTCCGGAAATAGTGCTGAAATAGACGCAATGCTAGATGAAGAAGCGAAAAAAATGGGTATGAAGTGATAAAGCTTGTTAATTTAAATAAAATTTTTAAGATCGGTGAAAACGAGTTTAATGCCTTAAATGATATAAATTTAAGCATAAAAAAGGGCGAGTTTATCGCTATTGTCGGGCAAAGTGGTTCTGGAAAATCCACGCTTATGAATATTCTTGGTTGCCTTGATAGCCCAAGTAGTGGTTCTTATATTTTAGATGAAAAAGACATAACAAATTACAATGCTGAGGAGTTAGCTGCGCTTAGGCGTGATAAATTTGGCTTCATTTTTCAAAGATACAACTTGCTTCCCATGCTAAATTCGCTCCAAAATGTCTGCATGCCTAGCATTTACGCTGGAGTTTCTCAGGCGTTACGCGAACAAAAAGGTAGGAAAATTTTGCAAGATTTAGGGCTTGGCGATAAATTAGAAAATTTACCAAACAAGTTATCTGGCGGACAACAACAGCGCGTTTCGATAGCTAGGGCACTTATAAATGGCGGAGATATAATATTTGCCGATGAGCCAACTGGTGCACTTGATAGCAAAAGTGGAATTATGGTGATGGAAATTTTGACAAATTTGCATAAAAAAGGACACACAGTAATTATTGTTACACACGATCAAAATATCGCAAACTACGCAAATAGGATCATTGAAATTAAAGATGGCAAAATTATAAATGATATAAAAAAACGTGATGAAATTTTTGCATTTGAAGAGAAAAAGTCAGAATGTAAAAATTTGTTCGCTTTTTATAAAGACCAGCTTACCGAAAGCTTTAAAATGTCGGTAAATGCAATTATAAGTCATAAATTGCGCTCGCTTCTTACTATGCTTGGCATTATTATTGGTATTACGTCTGTTATCAGTGTCGTTGCCCTTGGCAAGGGCTCACAGGAGCAAATTTTATCTGATATTAGGGGCATTGGAACAAACACGATAGAAATTTTTGCTGGACGCGGCTTTGGAGATGCTAGATCGGGCAGAGTCCAAACCCTATCCCTAAGCGATGTAGCCGTGCTTGAAAAACAAGATTATTTAGATAGTGTTACGCCAAATACGTCCGTTAGTGGCGGAGTTTTGACGTATTTAAATAAATCCCCGTTAGCAAATTTGCAAGGCGGTGGTGAAAAGAGCTTAGACGTAATGGGTTACACGCTTGAAAGTGGGCGAAATTACACAAAAAGAGAGGTTGAAGAGTCTGCTTCTGTGCTAGTTATCGATCAAAACACCAAAAAACAGCTTTTTAATAATATAGATCCCATCGGTAAAATCGTTTTTTACAACAAGCGTCCATTTACGATAATTGGCGTTTTGGCAAAAAAAGAGACTGGTTTTAGCAATTCTGCTCTAAACGTTTATGCACCATATACAGCTGTTTTTAATAAAATTTCAGGCGATAGAAAGGTGCGCTCGATAATCGCTAAAGTTTCAGATGATGTAAATGCGCAAATAGCCGAAAAAAGCATAACTGAAATTTTGGAGTTAAAACACGGTAGAAAAGATTTTTTCATTAGAAATTCTGACACTATTAAAAAAACGATAGAAGATGCAACAAAAACTATGACGATTTTAATCTCTTGTATTGCGTTTATTTCGTTGCTAGTAGGTGGAATAGGTGTTATGAACATTATGCTTGTTTCAGTAACTGAGCGCACAAAAGAGATTGGTATCAGAATGGCAATAGGAGCTAGGCAAAGTAACATACTTCAGCAATTTTTAATAGAAGCCGTAATGCTATGTTTGGCCGGCGGAGCTATCGGAGTTTTACTTGCATTTTTGCTTGGCTATTTGGTTGTAAATTGTATGCAAATTCCAATGATATTTTCAACCGCTTCCGTTGTCGTTGCGCTTCTTACTTCAAGTATTATAGGGATTATTTTTGGATTTATGCCAGCTAAAACCGCATCCAACC
>JBQNAH010000003.1:0-130117 GCA_052170535.1 Campylobacter sp.
GGAAACTAAAGAAGGATTTTAGACCATCTGATATGGAAGCTAGGGGTTTGAGGAAACGCGAAACAGCAAAGATTAGGATTGAAACAATTACGGCTATGAAAACGATAGATAAAACCACCTGATTTACAAGTGCTGAATTTAACATAGGCATATAATCCTCCATCGAAGTAACGGAACAAACAAGCCAACCCGACCGCTCATATAACTCACATGCACCAACTTTTTCTTGTCCGCCATAAGTGTAAGTAAAACCATGGGTTGGGTCTTTGTCGTATAGATCAAAGAAATACTTTATCAAATTCTTTGTTTCTTGATCTTGTGCCATAATCTTTTTAGTGTCAGGATGATGAATAAATGTATTCTCTTCACGACTTGCTATAATAGACATACTATTTGGAGTATCCTTCATCTTAGCAAAAGCTTCGTCAAGCTTATCCATATAAATATCAACACCGAGCACGCCTATGATTTTACTATTTACCGTTACTGTTTTAGCTATCGAAAAAGCATGTTTTCCACTAGTTGATGATATAAAAGGTGTGGAATAAACAATTTTACCTGGTTTTTTTAGTGCCAACTGATACCAATTACGTTTTCTAGCATCAAATTTACTATCAGCCTTAACATGATACGGCTTAATGCTATTTCCTGAAACAATCTCAATACCAAACATATCGCCATTATCTTCAAAAGCCATATAAATTTCATCAGCGTCAATAGCCGAGCCAAGCCCTATTAAATATTCTTCAAATTTATCCCTATCTTCAAGTATGTCTAAATGAGAAGCTATAAAACGTTCAATGCCATCAATAGCGACAATCTTGGTATTTAAAAGCTCAGTCATAAAAACATCAACTGAAACAGTTGTTGATTGTTTGCCGTCTTTTACAAGCTCAATGGTGTTATTTTTTGAGCTCGAATACGTCATATATGAAAAAAGACCAAAAGATAGTGCAAGTAGCACAAAAATGATCACAGAAATTTTGTTTGAAATTTTATTCAACATTGAGTTTCCTTAAATTTTAAGTTTATTTTTCATTTCTAATATAGTATATAAGCATTAAAAAGATGTTAAAAAATTCCGTTTTTTTTTTTTTTCTATTTTTAACGTTACGATTTTACACAAATTTGAGATAATATACTTAAATAAATATTAAAAATTTAAAATTAATACTTACAAAGACTGATAAACTTTCGCAAAAAATAAGAAAATTAAATTAAGTCAAAATAGTAAGATGTGTTAGTTTTAGAAATTTTTAAGTTTTTGCAAGAATTTCAAATAGCTTTAATGTATCTAAGAAATTTATAATTTATTAAGCTTAAACCCGAAAAACAGGTTTAAGCTTGTTTAATTTTAAATTACACGAATTTTGGATCTCTAAAAGCGGTCAGCTCAGGAATTTTGCCCTTAAATTTCTCGATATTTACAAGCGCGGTGTGGCTGATGTTGCCGTTGGCGAGCTTTGATGTCGGAATGTCTATGGTTAGCACATTTGGGCATCCGTTTTTGCAAATTTTGCTGTCAAAGCCATCATACCAAGCACCTTCGGCTAATTTTACAACTCCGCTTAAAATATCATCAGTTACTTTTGCGCCCGCTAAAACTTCGCCACGAGCGTTAAATACGCGCACTAAATCGCCATTTTTTATCCCTTTTGCCCTTGCGTCTTTTGTGTTTATCCATATTGGCTCACGATTTGCGATAGCGTAATTTTCGCGTATCGAAGTTTGATTAAGCTGGGAGTGCAAACGATCTGTTGGATGCGCGCTTATCATATGGAATTGCGCTGGTTTGTTTTTCATACCCAGCCACTCGATTGGCTCAAACCACATCGGGTGGGCTTTGCAGTCGTCATAACCCATTTTTTCTATCGTTTCAGAATAAATTTCAATCAATCCACTTGGTGTTCCAAGAGCGTTTAATATAGGATCTTCTCTAAAATCAGCGTGCCTAACCCACGTCATACTCTCTATTGTTGGCTCAAATTTACTTGGCTCATTTTTCTCCCACCACTCTTTAAAAGTAGGCATTGTGATGCCAAGAGCAGTGTTTTCATTTATGGTTTTTGCGGCACTATCGTAATAATTTTTAATAAAATCAAGTGAAGTTTTCGCACCATCTGTGTAAATTTCAGCAAGTCCTTGCGCATAGGCTTTGCAAAGATCGGTAAAAATTTCAAAATCATCTTTTGCTTCAAATTGCCTTTCTACAACTTGTCTCATCGGGACTATGTATTGGTTTGAATAATCTCCACCCATAGTTATGTCATTACGCTCATAAGGCGTAGTTACTGGGAAAACAATATCTGCCATCTTTGCTGTTGGCGTCCAATAAATTTCATTTACAACGATAGTTCTTGGCTTTTGCCAAGCGCGTTTTAGTTTATTTAAATTTTGCTGATGACCAAAAGGATTTCCGCCTGCCCAGTAGATAAAGTCAATATCTGGAAATTTTATTTTCGCACCATTGTGATCTATTGTTTTGTTTGGGTTTAAAAGCACGTCAGCTATCCTAGCTACTGGAAATGCGCTATGAGCCATTTCATCGACTTGCTTTTGCAAATTTTGATCTTTTACATCTTTTAAAAATCCTATAAATTTATCATTTTTGATTACACCTATTTCAGCTGGGTTTATGCCACCCACGACAGCACCACTCGCCGTTGGGACGCCACCACCACTGTAATGATAACTAAAACCAAATCCCCCGCCAGCAAGTCCTATTTGACCAATCATTGACGCAAGAGTAACTAACGCCCAGTAAGGTTGCTCGCCGTGATGAGCTCTTTGCATAGCCCAACCGCCCATTATCATCGTGCGATTTTTATAAATTTTAATTGCCAAATCCTTAATTATCTGGGCTTTTACGGCACAAATTTTAGCCGCCCATTCTGGTGTTTTTGGAGTATTATCTGTTTTGCCTAATAAATAAGGTAAAAATTTATCAAATCCAACTGTGTAAGTTTGTAAAAATTCTTTATCATAATTTTCCGTAGTATAAAGATAGTGCATCATACCAAGCATCATTGCTGTATCGGTATTTGGTCGTGGAGCTATCCAAGTTGCTTTTTGAAAATACTTGCCAGTTTCGCTTTTGATCGGATCAATTATAATAACTTCTATGTCGCTATCGTGAAGGTCTTGAAGATACTTATATCCTAACTCATCTGTCGCTGTCCAACCAACTCTAAGCGTGGCAACAGGATTTGTTCCCCACATTACAACCGTCTTTGAGTTTTCGAGCACAACCTCCCAACTCGTTTGTTGCTCATAAACTTCAATACCACCCATAACGTGAGGCATTATGACCTGCCCAGCACCAGTTGAGTAATCGCCAAGACCACCCACGCTACCGCCGGTTAAATTCATAAAACGAGCCAAAAGCGTAGTTGAGCTGTTAAAATTTCCACTTGATTTCCAAGCTGGGGATTTTGCATACACGCTAGAAAAACCCTTTTGCTCTCTTGTCTTTTTTAACTCTTTTGCCACAAGTTTTATCGCTTCTTCATAACTAACTCTTATCCACTCGTCTTTCCCACGAAGTTCTGGTTTTGGGCTATCTGGATTTTCTAAATAACTTTTACGAACCATGGGGTATTTAATGCGATTTTTATAAACCATATCAGCCGTGAAATTTCTAAGCGGATTTGAGATGTTACTTAACACACTGTAAGGCTCTGATTTAACGATAACTCCGTCTTTTATGGTTACTTTCATTATTCCCCAATAAGCTGATGTTATAACCTCTCCATTTTTTATAAGTCCAGCATTAATCTCATCAGCATTTAAACCAATCAAATCACCAAAACCGCTAATGTTTCCAACAACTGGGATCGCGGACGCTAAAGCCGTGCCTTTTAAAAAATTTCGTCTTTTGTTATTCATTTTTTCTCCTTTAAATTTTTGAATTTATTTCGCTTTGATTACAAAAGCGAAATTTATTTTTTATCGACATTGACATCGGCTGAGTGTTTTTGTAAAAACTGCGAAACAAGCCATTCGTTATCTTTTCCGATGGCGGTTCTACCTATCATAGATTTTAGTAAACTAGGCCACTGATTTGCTTTGTAGTGCGTTGTTTGATGAAGCGCGTGGCACACTCCACAGCTATCTTTATAAAGTGTCTGAGCTTTATCAAAAAGTCCTTTTAAATCATTTGTAAAATTCTCTTTTTTTGTATAAACAATAGTTTCAACCTCATTCCAAACACCATTTTCTCCGCTTTTGACAATTTTTATCTCAGGCTTTGCTGTTTTAGCAAAAGCAACAGCTATGATACGCTGGGTTGGTGAAAAATAAATAACATTAAGGGCGTCTGGATTTTGGTAACCTTTTACGGCTATTTTTACTTTGTCATCTTTTGTTTCCAAAATTCTAACGGCGTTTGTTGGCAGAAGTTTGCCTACACTTTTTGTGTCATTTGAGTTTAGATAAACGTCTTTCACATCTTCGCTATACATCTGTGTATCACCAAAAACACAAATCGCAAGAGCGGCTGAAATAAAAATATTTTTCATAAAAAATCCTTCAAAATTTAATAAAACTAATTGTATAGAAAAAGTATGATTAAAGTATGATTTTTTATAGTAAAAGATTAATTATAATACAAAAGAAAATTTTAAATATAATCTTATTTTTTGATGAATTTTGGAAGTTTTAATTACTTAAATTTAGCTTATATCCTAGCCCTTGACAATTTTGTATAAGATCAGGATAGAGTTTTTTACGCAGTTTATAAACAAAACTTCGTATATCTTCGGTAGTGCAACTGTTGTTTTGCCAGACAAAATTTTCAATCTGTTTAAAATTTACCAATTCACCGTTATGTTTTATTAGCAAATTTAGTAAATTTTGCTCTTTTTTAGTTAAAGCCACGTTTTTGCCATATTTTGAAAGCTCTTTTGAAAACGAGTTGAATTTAAAACCATTTTTCAGATCTATTTGTGTCAAGTTATCTTCAAATTTATTGACCGCAAGGCTCATGCTTATAAGCAAATCACGTTTTTCAAATGGCTTTTTTAGCACAGCATAACTTCCTATATCGATAGCCTTTTCCAAATTTTCATCACTATCAAAAGCTGTAAGAAAAATAATAGGCACGTTTTTATCGATTTGCCTGATGATTTTTGCCATTTGCAAGCCGTCCATATAGGGCATATTTATGTCAGAAATTATTAAATTTACTTCATTATTAAAACATTTTAGAGCATCTTTTGGGCTTGAAAAAGTTAAAATCTCATTTACGTAATCTTTTATCGAACAAAACAAAACATCTCTTAATTCGTCATCATCTTCAACTATTATTATAGTTATATTTTTTAATATTTTTTTAATTTTATCAATCATTTTTGATATCCAAACGCTTTAAATAGAGTGAAAATTTGGTCGGATTTCTTAAATTTTCAAGTTTTAACCTTCCATTAAGTTTATCTTCGGCTAATGATTTTGCGATATACAAACCCATTCCAGTTCCATTTGGTTTTGTTGTGTAAAATGAATTATAAATTTCTTTATTTTCTATTTCAAAACCTCTGCCGTTATCACTTATGCTAACACGAATTTCATCATCAATTTTTTCTAAATTGATGAGAATTTTAGCTTCAAAATTCTCATCAAAACCACATTGTATAAGCTCGTCTTTAGCGTTTGCAAGCAATGCTAAAAGAATTTGCTTAACATAAGTCGGTATGCTTTTTACGAGAAATTTTTCATTTTTATATACAAAATCAAGTGTAATTTTTTTAGTATTCATATAAGTTTTTATTATACAAATAAGCTCGTTTATAATATCTTTCATATCAAAAATAGAAATTTCATTATTATTTTTATAAAAATTTCTAAATGAAATTATAGTATCATCTAATAATTTAATCGCTTTTTTACATTTTTCAATATGATTTTTAGCCGATTTTAAATCACCATTTTCAAAGCAATCTATTATATTATCCAAACTTAACATAGCCGAGCTTAACGGCTGGCGCTGTTGGTGAGATATAGAACTTATCATTTCGCCAAGTAAAGCCATTTTTGCATTTTGCATTAGCAATCTTTCGTTACATTTTTCTCTTATCTCAAGCTCTTTTTCGTACGTTATATCAACTATTGTGATAATAAAGCCACTGTAAATTTTTGCATTTTCCAAGACATTTGAGATAGTGGCTCTAAAATAAGAATTTTCAATTTGTATGACAATATTTCTACTTTGATAAAGATTGGTTTGAGTTGATTTTAAACAATTATAAATTTGCTCCAAGCCATTACTGAGATTTTTTAAGCGGCTAAATTTTTCTCCCAAATAAACCTTTGTGGTTAGCTTAAAAATTTCTTCAAATTTCTTATTTATAAATTTAATAATCCCATCTTGAGATATAAAAATAACGGCTAAATTCGGAGTTTTTGAAAGTGCTACTTGTATTTGGCTCAAATTTAGCCCTTATAAGCAACTATATCCAGTCCAAAACCCCCAAGTGCAACAAAATCCTGATTTTTGCTATTTGTTAAAAGCTCAATCTCTTTTATGCCAAAGCTTTTTAAAATTTGTGCGCCGATTCCATACTCTTTTATAGAGCCATTGCAGTTTTTATCGTCTGTTATAACGACTAAAATTCCGCTATTTTCGCTTAAAAATTTAATAGCCGACATTAATTCTGTAAATTTATCAGATCCAAGCAAATCAATATCGCTCATCGTTTTGTGGAATTTAACATTAGCCTTTTGCGAAATTTCTCCAAAGGCGTAAGCGTAGTGAATTTTTTCTTTATGATCGACTATAACGTATTTTGTGGCTTTGTATCCAGCTATTTTAGCCTCTTGCTTTGATTTTATATCAATTAAGCTTTCGTGCTTTAAGCGGTATTGCACGAGCTGAGAAACCGAAATCATATTTAGGTTAAATTTTTTACAAAATTCCTCCAAATCAGCTCTTCTTGCCATTTCTCCATTTTCTTTTACGATCTCGCATATAACCGCACTTTGGGCAACTCCTGCCAAACGGCAAAGATCAACTGATCCTTCCGTATGACCTGTTCGGCTAAGCACTCCGCCAGCTTTTGCTATGAGTGGGAAAATATGCCCCGGACGAACAAAATCGCTCGGTTTTGATAATGGATCGGTAGCAAGCCTAATCGTAACATCTCTCTCGTGCGCGCTAACGCCCGTTGTCGTGCTTTTTGCATCAATCGTAACCGTAAATGCCGTTTCGTGGCAAGAGGTATTTTGATCGACCATAAGATTTAAATCAAGTCTTTTAGCAATCTCTTGACTTAACGCCAAACACAAAACGCCTTTTGCGTGCGTTATGGCGAAATTTACCTTTTGTGTGTCGCTAAATGCGCCAGCAAAAACCAAATCCCCTTCATTTTCGCGATCTTCATCATCAACCATCACTATCATTTTTCCGTTTTTTATATCATTTATGGCTTGTTCAACCTTATCCATTTTTAATCCTTTTGCTGTTTTTCGTGTGATTATATCTTTTTTTGATTTAAATTTAAATGTTAGAAATTTGACATTTTTAATGCAATGCACGTGAATTTATTATTTAATGCTGTCAAAATTCTTGCATTTTTAGCCAAACTTAAATAAATTTTTACCTTCCTTGCGCGATTAAGCTTAAAGTAGAATTTATCTAAATTAACAAACTTTGAGTTTTGGCTAGTTTTTCTTGCTTTCTTGGCAGTAATTTCAACTGATAAATCCAATTAATAAGCAAAACATCTATTATTTTGCCATTTTATTTTTGGTTGGTTTGTATTTCAACAAAAAATATGAAATTTTACACTGGAATTGGAGTATAAGCTGGACTACTTTTATCTATTGTGATCTTTTAAATTTAAACAAATTTAATCATCAAAAAAAAGAGAGGGTGTAATTTAAGACCACAAGCAAACTGAATAAATTTTGCAAACTTAACAAATTTAGAATAATTACTCTCTTGAAAATAATTTAAAAATCAATTTGGTTGTTTAAATTTCTAAATTTTGAGTGTAAAATTCGCCAAATTTACAAATTTTACACATTTTATTTGAGTTATTCTAAGCTGTTAAATTTGGAAAATCAAAAACGATATTTCCGTTTTTTATTGTCATTACCGCAGCGCCTTTTAATTTTTTGCCAAGTAGCGGAGAATTGCAAGATTTTGATTTGTTTAAATTTTTATCATAAACGTATTCTAAATCAGGATCAATAATCACAATATCGGCTTTCATCGAGGTTTTTATTTCGCCACGATCGGTTAAATTTAGAATTTTTGCAGGATTGTATGAGGTTAGCTTAACCATCTGTTGATAGTTTATTATATTATCATTTACCAATTCAAGAGTAAGTGGAATAAGCGTTTGCAAACCTAAAATCCCAAATGGAGCTTTGTCAAATTCTAAAAATTTTTCATCATTGTGATGTGGTGCGTGATCAGTTACTATGACGTCGATTAACCCGTTTTTTAGCCCGTTTCTTATCGCTTCGACATCTTCACTCGTTCGTAAAGGCGGCGACATTTTAAAATTTGTATTATATCCTAGCAGCTCATCTTCGGTAAATGTAAAATGATGAGGCGTCGCTTCGCACGTTACGTTTATACCTTCATCTTTGGCTTGTTTGATGAGTTTTAGCGACCAAGCCGAGCTAACGTGAGCGATATGAATGTGTCCGCCAGTTAGCTTTGCTAAAAGCAAATCGCGCGAAACCATAATCTCTTCTTGCTCTTTTGGCATACCTTTGATACCCAAAATCGCTGAAATTCGTCCCTCGTTTATATGTCCGCCACGGCAAAGCGAGCAATCTTGTGAGTGATTTATGATAAAAGAGTTGTGAAATTTTGAATACTCAAGCGCATGTCTCATCACGTCGCTACTTGAAACAGGCAGTCCATCGTCGCTAAAAGCCACCGCGCCAGCTTCGATCATATCACCCATTTCAACGCATTTTTTACCGTCCATCGATTTAGTTATAGCACCTATTGGTAACAGATCAATTAGTCCGCGATTTTTGGCTTTTTGTATCATATCCCTAGTTATTACCGCATTATCATTTATCGGATTAGTATTTGCCATAGCGCAACAAGTCGTTACGCCACCGGCTACGGCTGTTTGTGAGCCTGAGATTATATCATCTTTGTATTCAAGCCCTGGATCTCTAAAATGCACGTGCATATCAATTAGTCCAGGCATTATGACTTTACCTGTTGCATCTATTACTTTATCTGCGTTTGGTTCATCGGTTGTGATAAGTGAAATTTTATCATCTTGTATTAAAATATTTGCCTTTTTTGTTTCATTATGATTAATAATAGTTCCATTTTTAATAAGAATTGTCATTTTTAGCCTTTATTTTTAATAAGTGTATCAAGTACTGCCATTCGCATCGCCACGCCGTTTTCGACTTGATTTAAAACGTGAGAAAAGCGCGGATCGTCCGCAACGTCAGAATTTATTTCCACACCGCGATTTATGGGACCAGGATGTAATATCATCACGTCATCTTTTGCAAATTTCATCTTTTGAGCGGTCAATCCGAAAAATTTCGAATATTCTCTAACGGATGGAAACTCGATTTCATCGTCTTGACGCTCGAGCTGAATTCTAAGCATTATCAGCACGTCGCTACCGCTTATGGCTTCTTGCATTGAGTTACAAATTTCGCAGCCAAAAGCTTGCATTCCAGTTAAAAACATCGGAGGACCAAAAAGCTTAACCTTAGCGCCAAGCGTTTTTAATGCGTAAATATTTGATCTTGCGACGCGACTGTGAAATATATCGCCGATTATGGCTACTTCTAAATTTTGTAAATTTCCTCTGTGTTGAAAAATGGTAAATAAATCAAGCAGTGCCTGAGTTGGGTGCTCATTTAGTCCATCTCCAGCATTTACGACGCAAGCTTGCGTATTTTCAGCGATAAATTTTGCTGCGCCTGAGCTGTAATGGCGTACTATTACTATGTCCGTTTTCATCGCGACAATGTTGTTTATCGTATCAATCAGCGTTTCGCCTTTTTGCGTGCTTGAATTTGAAGCTGTAAAATTTATCGCGTCTGCTCCTAGCCTTTTAGCGGCTATCTCAAAACTCGTTCTAGTTCTGGTTGAATTTTCAAAAAATGCATTCACGGTCGTTTTTCCGTATAATGATTTTGATTTTTTGACATCGCAGTTGTTTAGTTCTTTAAATTTTTTAGCTAAGTCTAAGAAGTAAAAAATGTCATTTTCACACAAGTCAGCAGTTGAAATCAGGTCTTTTCTGGTATAGCTCATAAATTTCCTTTGAGTTTTATCAAAAAAGCGATGTTATCTAAAAATTACTTAAAATATCGAAATTTGTTTTGATATGTACCAAAGTACAATAGACACTTTTTGGATTATTTGATAAAATACGCCAAAAATTATTTTAAGGAGAGCGATATGGCCGGTCAAGTTGGATCAGTTGAGCAAATTTCAGGTTTGGTTTTTGCGATAGATAAATCAGGTAGTAAAAGAGCGCTAAACGAAAAAGATGCTCTATTTTTAGGCGAGATAATAAAACCACAAGACGACGCTAGTGCGATGATACAGATGAGTAGTGGTAAGCAAATCAGTATAAATTCAGCCGATACGCTAGTGCTAGATCAAAGTGTATCTATAAATGAAAAATTTACAAATGAAGCCAATGTAAATCCAACCGATCTTCAACAAACAATTTTATCTGGTGCTGACCTATCTATACTTGAAGAAACCGCAGCTGGTGGTGCTAACGCAGCAGGTGGAGATCTTGGTGGTTCTAGTTTGGGTTCAGTAGCGTTTTTGGACGGCGGACACGAATCAAATGTAAATTCAAATTACAACGGCTTAGAAGTTATAAATACAAACAATGTTCCAAATTTAGACCTTGATTTGGGGGGGGCATATACTTCTTCTAGTGTTGCAAATCAGGCAGATAACGCGGTAGCTAGAAGCCCACTTGTAAAATCAATCTACTTTTTAGAAAATACAAATTTAATCCAAGATGGTTACGATAGAAAAAGCATCTTATCTGTTAGAGATGGTAAAATTTTCATATCTGGAAATTCTAAAATTGGCGATAAAATTACTACAAATTTTGAAGATAGTGCTGAAAGTAAAGAATACATCGTAACAAAGGGAATTTTGCAAAAAGGCTACATTGAAGATCCAAAAGCATTAAGCGCAGTTCAGACAAATTACTTAGATGACGGATATTTAAATAAAAACGAGCTTTTAAGAGATGGCGACGCTTCAAAAACATCTATTAGAATGACGTTTGATTCAGCTGTAGCTGGAGATAAACTTGGATATAAACTTTCTGATGGAGAAGTTCATAGTGTTACTTTAACTCAAACCGATATAAATCGCGGATATGTTGATGTTAGCGTAGATGTGCCAAGCCACGGTTCGAATTTACAAGTTCAAGCTAGTATATTACAACAAGATAGATTTAACGATGAAAATGCGGCTCAAAATAGCGTGAAAATAGACACAAAAGTCGGCAAATTTACTATAACAGCTGTTGATAATGCAAATGGCGATGATACTATCACTTGGCAGGAAATAGCTGAGGGTATGAAGCAAAGACCAGGTCAAAAATATCCTAATATAACTTACATAAATGCCAAAAAAGATAGTGATGTCGAAATTGGTGATAATTTTATACACGAGGTTAATACAAAAAGACAAAGCTCTGGTGAGATACAGTTTGGAATAGACCAAGAGAATATAACGGGCGAATTTGGTTTGCATGGCAAAGAAAGAAGCAATGGTGATGATATTGAAAATGGAGAGCATTACAAAATAAACCATTTTGTCGTAGATAAAGCTGGAAATGTCGGTGAAATGGTAGAAAATAAATATGATGTCCATCCGGACGGAAGATATAATGTTATAGTAGATAAAATGTCAAATGGAAAGGTGTATGGGCATATAGAGCACTATAAAGATAGTGATTTTCCATTAGGGGGAGTTGGGATTAAATTTAATAATATCCAAGATAAGCCATGTATTACAAACGAAAAAGGGGAATTTGAATTTTCAACAGATACTCATGCACCTAAGACTGGTTATCACGTTAGCATTACGCACCCAGATGGATTGGTTACTAGAAACTATGCAAATTTAAATAAAGTCGAGGGTTCTGTTGGAGATGATACTATGCGCTATAATAAGGGTATAGATTATGATTTTAAAGATGGAAACGATACGATAGAATTTGATCAATACAATAGCAAGAATTTTGATGGTTTTCATGGCAAAGTAAAAAATGTGGAAAATATAAGCTTACGCGATACTAAGATAAATTTAGATATCAAGGATATACTAGATAACGGTCAAGATAGAATTCGCATAAGCGGATACGGAAAGTCGAGTGTAAAACTAAGCGGTTTTGATAAGGTTGAAGATACATCTAATATCGAAAATGTAAGGGAAAACACAAGCTACTTTACAAATGCTGACAGAACCGTAATACTCGAAGTTAATAATAATGTTACCGTCGAAATGTAGTAATCATTGAAGGCTAAATTTTAGCCTTCAAATTTATTTTTTGTAGTTTTTTACAAATTCTTCTATGCGCTTAATCCCTTTTTCTATACTATCCAAATCTGTTGCAAATGATAATCTAAAATATCCGTCCATACCAAATCCAACACCTGGGACAACGGCAACTTTGGCTTTTTCTAATAGCTCTTTGCAAAATTTCATACTATCTTTTTGCACATTTAGGCAATTAACAAACAAATAAAACGCACCATCTGGACTTACTACGCTTAATCCGTCGATTTGATTTATCATCTGCACCGCAATATCTCTGCGCTTTTTAAATTCAGCTTTCATATAGGCTATGTCAGCATCTGTTTTGCCAAGTAGGGCAGGGATTGCACCAGCTTGTGCTAGTGAGCTGATGTTACTTGTGCTTTGGCTTTGCAAACGCTTAACGGCGGAATTTAACTCGTTTATCGGACTTGCCATATAGCCAAATCTCCACCCTGGCATAGCTCCGCATTTACTAAGACCGTTAATAGTGATAGTGCGCTCATACATATCTTGGCTAACCGACGCCGTTGCTACAAATTCTCCGTTATAATTTAGCTTTTCATACATTTCGTCGCTTGCAACTATGATTTTCGTGTCTTTTAAAATTTCTCCCAATGCCAAAAGCTCATCGCGACTATAAATCGCACCAGTTGGATTATTTGGACTATTTAGTATTAAAATTTTCGTTTTTGGCGTGATGGCTTTTTGCAGTTGCACAGGCGTGATTTTAAACCCAGTCGCATCGGTCGTGTCTATAAAAACAGGCTTTCCACCGCTAAATTTTACCATTTCTGGGTAGCTTACCCAATAAGGACTTGGGATTATCACCTCATCACCATCTTCGATTAGGGCTTGAAAAATATTAAAAAGCGAGTGTTTAGCGCCAACATTTGTTATTATTTGACTTGGTTGATAAATTAGCCCGTTATCGTTTTTTAGCTTAGTGGCTATCGCATTTAGTACCTGTGGTGTCCCTGGAACGGGAGTGTATTTACCACAGCCTTTATCAAGTGATGCTTTAACTTCGTCTTTTATCGCTTTTGGTGTGTCAAAATCAGGCTCGCCAGCTGAAAAACTAAGCACATCTTCGCCATTTGCTTTCATCTCTTTTGCTAATGTGCTAATGGCAATCGTCAGACTTTCACCAAGAACTTGAACTCGTTTTGATAACATTTTTGCTCCTTTAAGATATGGTTTTTAAATATCCGCTATCGTTTAAAAAGAGATACATCTCACCTAAAATTTGTTTCTTTTGCGTTTGATTTACTAGCTTTGATTTCTCGATTTTTTCGCTTAAAGTATCTTGAATTTCATATATGTCGTAATCCAAATCTTCCATTATATCAAGTATAGATTGGCTTTCTAGTAAATGCGCTACCTTGTATCCTTCGTTATTGATTTCTATGGTCGCTTCTGTCGGGTGTGTAAAAAGGTTGTGTTTCATACCAAGGACTTCTTGATACGCTCCAACTAGAAAAAATCCTAAAAAATACTCTTCTTTTTCAACATCTACATCGTGTAAAAAAAGCGGATTTAACTCATCATCAAAACTTATCTCCCCATCGCTGTCGCAAGTAATATCCCAAAGTGAAGCCGAGCGAGTAGGACGCACGTCTAGCCTGTCAAGTGGCATAATGGGGAAATTTTGCTCTAATCCCCAAAAATCAGGCAATGACTGAAAAAGTGAAAAATTTACCAAATACTTTTCCTGAACCTCTTCTTGTAATTTTAAAAGCTCGGCATTATATTGCTTATTTCCTAGCATTTTTACCGCTTTTTTTATTATCAGGTGCGTTAGAATTTCAGCATTTGACCTATCTGTTAAATCAACATAACCAAGATCAAAAAGAGTTAAAATACTCTCCATATGATCCATACTATCGTGCATATATTCCATCGCATTTGACGGTTTTATGGTATTTAGCAAATCATTTAATTCGGTTATTAATTGCGGATTTTTCTTTTTTAAAGCCAGCTTTTCTTCTGTGTAATCTTGGCTAAAAAGCTCCAAAACTGGTGCAACCAAAACAGCGTGAGAAGCCGCTACAAAACGTCCGCTCTCTATAAAAATATCAGGTTCGATCTCGTTTCTTTGCATCGCCATTGTTTTTAAAAGATAAACGACATCGTTTGCGTATTCGCTAAGCGTGTAGTTGCGGCTTGAATTTTCTTTAAATTGCGAATACTCAATCGCCAAACCGCCACCTAAATTTATCGCTTTTAAATTTTTCGCACCCATTTTTCTAAGCTCGGCATAGATATTTCCAGCTTCTATTAAGGCTTTTTTAAGCGGGTGAATTTCTGTGATTTGCGATCCGATATGAAAATGAATCATATTAAATTTATCAAGCAAATTCGCATCTTTTAGCAAATGCACCGCTTCAATCAGCTCGGTTGCGGTTAGACCAAATTTTGAATTAATCCCGCCACTTTTAGCCCAAATTCCAGATCCAGAGCTGTGAAGTCTGATGCGAAGTCCGATATTTGGCTTTGGCGCAAAACGCTCTTTTGCTGTTTCTATTATGGCTTCAAGCTCATTTAAGCCCTCGATCGTAAGCGTGATATTATGCCCCATCTCTGCGGCTATAAAACCGATATTTATCATCTCTTTGTCTTTAAAACCATTTACGGTTATGGGTGCATTTTCGTTGTTGTAAGCCATTACTAAAAGCAGCTCTGCTTTTGATCCAGCTTCTAAGCCGTATCCGTAAGGAGCGCCGTGTCTGACTAAATTTTTCACAAAACCTGGGTATTGATTGACTTTTAGCGGATAAACAGCGTTAAAACTGCCTTTATAATCAAACTCCTTTTTTGCATTTTCAAAGCTTTTATAAATTTGAGTGATTTGCTTTTCTATAAGGTGCGGAAAACGTAGTAATAACGGACCGCGATAGCCTTCGTTTCGTATGTCTTTAACTATGTCGATTATCGCTGGCTTTGAGCCTGTATTTACGCAAATTTTACCATTTTCAATTATAAAATTTGAGTTGCCCCAAAAATTTAATCCATAATCATACATTCAAAATCCTTTTAAGCTCATCTTCTAAGTTGCTATTTGGCAATGAAATTTCTCGTTTTTCTTGCAAATCTTTAAGCCAAATTTTGCCATCTTTAAGCTCGTTTTCGCCAACACAAAGGCAAATACGCGCATTTGAGTTATCAGCTAAGCTTAAATGCTTTTGCAATTTTCTTGCCTCGTAGCTTATTGTAGTTTTAAATTTTTTTCTTAAATTTGAGCCGATTTTATAGACAAAATCAACGCCTTCATCATCAAGGGCGCCCACATAAACGCCTTGTCTTATTTGCTCGGTTTGGCTTTTTGCGTTTAAAATTTCCATAATGCGCTCAATTCCCATCGCAAAACCGACACCGTAACTTGCCTTGCCACCTAAAAATTCTACCAATTTATCGTATCTTCCGCCACCAGCTACGGCTGATTGAGCTCCTATTTCATCGCTGATAAATTCAAACGCTGTTTTACAATAATAATCAAGTCCTCTGACAAGTTTGGTATCAATCTCGTATTTAACGCCATTTGTGTCTAAAATTTCTTTTAATTTTTCAAAATCAGCTTTTGCGTCTTGACTTAAATTATCTATCATTAAAGGGGCATTTTGATAAATTTTCTGACAATTTTGATTTTTGCAATCAAGCACGCGCATAGGATTTGTATCCTTTCGCCTTTTGCAGTCATCGCAAATTTCATTTTCGTGCTCGTTTAGAAATTTTAGCAGTTTTTCTTTGTAAATAGGCATAGAAACGCTATCGCCAAGAGAATTGATTTTAAGGTTGGTTTTAATTTTTAAATGAGAAAAAATATCATTAATCATCAAGATAATACTTGCGTCTTCATAAACGCTCGCTTCGCCAAAACATTCGCAGCCAAATTGATGAAATTCTCTCAAACGTCCCTTTTGCGGTCTTTCGTATCGAAACATCGAACCGTGATAAAAATACCTATGAATTCCGCCAGACTTATCAAGTTTAGCTTCTATAAATGCGCGAACTACACCAGCAGTGCCTTCTGGGCGCAAACAAACGTCATTTTCTCCCTTGTCGATAAACTGATACATTTCCTTACCGACAATATCGCTACTTTCGCCAACGCTTCGTTTAAAAAGCGATGTTAATTCAAGATGGGGCGTCATAATAAATTTGTAGCCGTAATTTTTGGCTATTTCGCCAGCTACACTTATGATGTATTCGTACGTGTCTGAACGTGGCGGCAAATGATCTTTCATACCTTTTAATGCGTTAATCATTTATGAAATCCTTTATCAAATTTGTTATTTTTTCTATTTGCAAATCTGCATTAATCGTAATAAATTTTATCTTTGTTTTTTTCAAAATTTTAGCCATTTGCTCTTGCGTATTAATTAGATATTCAAAACCGCGAGCTTCGATAATATCAATATTTTGACGCGATTTTAGCCTTGATTTTAATGTTTTTTCATCGGCTTTAAAAAAGACGACTTTTTGAGGCAAAACGCCTTGTAATGCAAATTTATTTAAATTTAAAAGCTCTTCAAAATCAAAATTTCCATTCGCAAGCGCGTATGCCATACCAGAAATAAAACCGCGATCGCTTAAAATCAGTTTGTTTAAATTTGGCTTAATAACCTTACTAAAATGTTCGGCTCTGTCTGCTAAAAAAAGCAAAATTTCAGCCCTTTTTTCTATGTCGTTTTTATTTAGTAAAATATCTCTTAAATTTTCACCCAGCTTGCTTCCGCCAGGCTCTTTCGTGATAATCGCGTCTGGATAAATTCGGCTTAAAATTTCAAGTTGAGTGCTTTTTCCAACGCCATCTATACCTTCAAATAAAATATACAAATTCACTCCTTTATCATTTGTAGAATTTCGCTTGGAACGAGCTTTGTAATGTCGCCGTCGTGGGCTAATACTGATCTTACGATCGAACTGCTTATGAAGGCATTTTTTAAGCTTGGCATAAGATAAATCGTCTCGAGTTCGTCCCAAAGCGTTGCATTTGCGTAGCCTATTTGCAGTTCATACTCAAAATCTGATACGGCACGAAGCCCCCTTATTACCGTGTTTATACTGTTTTGTTTAGCAAATTCGACAAGCAAATTGCTAAATCCAACAACGCTTACACTTTCTAAATTTTTTGTGGCTATTTTTGCCATTTTAACGCGTTTTTCTATGCTAAAATGTGGCTTTTTGCTCTCGCTTTTAGCTACCGCAACGACAACTTTATCAAAAATTTTTGTTGCGCGTTTTATAACATCAATATGCCCATTTGTGATCGGATCAAAAGTGCCTGGATAAATGCACGCTTTCATATCTTGCCTTATTGAAATTTAAGCACCGATTTTACTATTTTTTGGCTAAAATATGGCTTTTAAGCGAAATTTGTATGATTTTAAAATCAAATTTAACTATAAGACAAACCAATAAGTTGTGTTTGCAAACTTAAAATTTCTTGATTTATGCTTTGTTTTTTGGCGGTATTTTCAGCTTTTATTAGATTATTTTGAAGCAATTTTATACGATTTTGCAGTCTTGTTCTTTGCTCTTGACTGATCTCTTTAAATTCGCTTTTTATTAAATTTGAGTTCGTGTTTAACAAAATCGCATTAAATTTAGACGCCTTTTTGTTTGTATTAGTTACGATTATCTTTCTTTTATTTTCATTAAAATTTATAAAAGTTTCGCTAGAACTTTGGACACGTATCATTCCTATGTCGTTTTTATTTCTGCGTGTCCCAAATCCTTCAAAATTTTCGCTTACATAACGCGATGTTTCGCCAGTTTCCAAATCCCGTTTCGACGCGCTTATAAAGCTTTTTTGAGTAGATAATACCTTCGTATTTTTTGGATTTACAGTGTCTTCAATCGGCTCTTTTCTTTTAACGAGATCTATTTGAGATATTACGCCAGCTTGCCCATTTTCTTTTAAGAAAAATCCGCTACTTTTAAGCTCTCCTTTTAGTGTTTTTGGGTTGCTTGTTAAATCCATTTTTGATTTGACATTTCCTAAAAATATCGCTCCTATTCCAACTTCACCAAGCGCCACCAGCCTATCTTCATTATCGTTTTTAAGCCAAATTCTAAGCTTATGAAAGATTGCGTCGTTTTCGTCGATCCAGCCATTTTTATCATCATCAAATTCAGCCAAATCTGCAAAGCCATTTCCACTTTTTGTGCCAAAAAGTTCGTTGCCATTGTTTATTTTTCCATCGTTGTTTTTATCAAGAGCTAAAAATCCGCTACCTTCTTTTAGCTTAGAAATTTGCCACGCCGATCCGTCGCTATCTATGTCAAATTCAAACGTATTATTGCTTAAATCAGGAATTTTGCCATTTAAAGAAATTGCTAATGGATCGCTTACTAAATTCTTTCCGCTGACAAAATTGTTTTGCGTCATAAAGCCACTTTTAAGATTATATTTTATGTTCACATCGATTTGACTGTCCGCGGTTTTAACTTTTGCTGCGATATTTACGCTTGTTTCTTGATATTTATACGACTCGATTTTTTCTATATTAAAATCATTTTTTTCTCTTTGGTTTATCTCTTTAATCATTTTAATGGTTTGTTTAAATGAATTTGATAATAATTCTGCAATAGCTTCATCTAACGTTTCATCATTTTGTCTTAAATTTGAATTTGCTATTTCTTGAAGTTGTCTTAAAGTATGCTTATCATTCCCACTTGCGTAGCTGTTTTGCTCTTGCGTGCTTTGCGTATTGTAGCCGACTTTAGCCTTTTGTGCGGTTTCTAATATAGAATTGGAGTGTAAATATACGTTTGAATTTTGTATTTTCACATTTCTATCCTTTGTTTTTTTGCAATCCTTTGCGAGTAGTATCGGATAAAATTAGAATTTATTTAGCCCATTTTTTATAAATTTCATTTTCCAAGCCGATTTGATCAAGCCATTTGCCGATGATAAAATTTTCCATATCCTCAAGATTTTTTATCCCAGCGTAATATCCTAAAACAGGTGGTGCTATGACGACTCCAAGCGTTGAAAGCTTAGTAATTTGCTCCAATGTGATGGTTGAAAATGGCATTTCTCTGACGGCTAAAATAAGCTTTTTTCTCTCCTTAAGTGCGACTTGCGCTGCCCTTGTAATGAGTGTATCAGCAAAACCAGCGTGAATTTTTGCGACTGTATTAATTGAACAAGGTGCGATAATACTAGCATTAATCCCAAACGAACCAGAGCTTGGCGGTTCGGCTAGATTTCTATCATCACAAATTGTGGCTACTTGGCTTAATTGGCTAATTTTTTTGCTTAAATTTTGGTTTTGCTCTTTTTGTAAAACAAATTTGGCATTTTGGCTAATGCTAACATACGTTTGCGCTCTTTTTGCCACTTCAAAAGCTAGTTTCAATCCCAAAGATACGCCACTTGCGCCACTTATACCAACAAAAATTTTCATCTTATTAAAACCCTGTTTTTTGATATTATCGTCGCTTCAAAATTTCGTCTATCTTTTGTTATTACTTTTATTGTATCGCCTAAATTTCCGTGTTGCATTGCCCTTGCTTCAATGCTAACGCTTAATTCTCCATCATTAAGCAAAGCCACCACCGTATCGCCTTTTCTAATCAAATTTTGTGCTATGAAAAATTGCGAGCTTAGATATTCGCCACTTTTAACATTTCGCTTTGCGATAAGCTTTACATTCGGGATAGTTGTCATCAAATCGCTTGAAAAATCATCAAAATTTATCGCGTCTATTTGATAATCGCCAAGCGATAAAACGCTTTTAATCTTGATATTTTTTGTTGCCCTTAGTGCGGAAATTTTGGCTTTAAAATCATATTTAAAAAATAGTGTTTTTTGCAAGTCGTTTGATCTAAAAATCGCCCTAAAAACGCCATTTTGTTTGGTTATTTGATTTGTTGAAAGTTTTTCGAATTTATATGTATTAAAATTTTCAGGTAAATTATTTTGTGGAATTATTACAGGCAATTTTTCAAACGAAATTTGCGGATATTGCCTTGTTAATTCGCGTAAAAAAGCATTTTGCATAAGAGATAATTCGTCGCAATCTTTTACAAATATCATATTTCCGCCACTTTTATCGCTAAAATTAATCGCTTTTGATTTTAAAATAAAAATTATCTCGTTTGTTTTTATTTTTGTAGCTTTTGAGCCGTTTAGATTTAAAATTTCTTGATCTTGAATTTTGCTTTCGCCAAGCGTTTTTAATGTAATAGTATCGGTATTAACGCAATAAATAGGCTCCAAAACAACACTTGAAAATAAAAAAATAGGAATAAAAAGAAGTAAAAGAATGGAGCGGGAAACGAGATTCGAACTCGCGACCCCAACCTTGGCAAGGTTGTGCTCTACCCCTGAGCTATTCCCGCGTTTAAGAAGTCGCAATTTTAGCAAAAACGCTTTCATTTGTCAAGAAATTTATAAACAAAAATTTCATCTCCACTACAAATTTCGCTCTCTTCGCTTTTTGTAAGATAAAAAGCGTCGCTTTTTGTTAGTGGGGTTATCATTCCTGAGCCATATTGGTTGTTTTGTGTTACCAAAAATTCACCATTATTTAAGCTACCAAGGACTAAATTTACACGTCCAGATTTGATTTTTAAGCTCTGATTTATTTTGGCTTTTATCACTTTGTGCGCCTGTTTTTTAAGAAATGGAATGATTATCAAAAAAGCCATTATAAACGCTGCCATCGGATTTCCTGGCAATACAAAAACTACTTTTTTATCCTTTAAAAAGGCTTTTGTTGGGCGACCAGGTTTGATGTTTATGTTGTCAAAAATTTCATCAAAACCAAGCGAAATTAGTGCTGTTTTCATATAATCCGCCTCGCCCGCACTTGCTCCGCCCGAGCATAGTAAAACGTCAAAATCGTCATTTAAAAAGCACTCTTTTATCTCTTGTAAATCATCTTTTATGATACCTTTATAGCTTGCGTAAAAACCAAAATTTGCTAGCAGGCTTTTTATGCCAAACGCATTTGCGTTATAAATTTGCTCTTCATTTGCATTTAGCCAAGGCTCAATTATCTCATTTCCGCTTGAATATATGCAAATTCTAGGCTGTTTATAAACTTGGACGCAAAAAATGCCTTGGGACGCTAGAAGCATAATATGAGCTGGATTTAAAATTTCGCCTTGTTTTATCAAAATTTCGCCGATTTTAACTTCTTCGCCTTTAAGCCGTATAGCGTTAAATTGCTTTATCTTTTTGCTTACTATTAGTCTTTCGTTTTCTATTATGGCATCTTCAAAAGGAATGATAGTATCGGCATTTTTTGGTATTTTTGCGCCAGTCATAATCTTCATACAAGTGCCATTTTGTAAAATTTTCTCGCTCGTATCGCCGGCCAAAATCGTTTCCGTTACGATTAAGGGCTCGTTTTTGTCGGCGTATTTAATCGCATATCCGTCAAGTGCAGAGTTGTCAAAAGATGGTAAATTTTTAGTAGCCGTGATTGTTTTGGCAAGTCTTTTTTGGGTCGCTTCATTTATACTTACGATCTCGCTTTCGTAGTTAAAATTTGGCAAAGCCGACAAAGCTTCATTTATTAGCATTTTTACTCCTCAAGTCTTTTTATTTTCGCTCCAAGTTTGGCGAATTTTCCTTCCAAATTCTCATAACCTCTATCTAAATGATATATCCTATGCACTCTGCTTATTCCTTTTGCCGCAAGTGCTGCTAAAACAAGTGCAGAACTAGCTCTCAGATCCGTTGCCATAACGTCAGCAGCGTTTAGATCAGCTAGCCCGTATATGGTGGCGATATGCCCATTTAACCGAATATCAGCACCCATTCTGGTAAGCTCACTTACATGCATAAAACGGTTTTCAAAAAGCCTTTCATCTATACTGCTTACCCCATCGGCTAAAAGTGCTAACGCCATAAATTGGGCTTGCAAATCGGTTGGAAATCCAGGAAATTCTGTCGTTATGATGTCGATTGGACGGATTATTTTTGCTGGTTTTATTGTGATTTTGTCGTTTTTAACTTCGATACCAAAGCCCATTTGCTCAAATTTCACCAAAACAGCTTTTAGATGGTTTGCATTTGCTTTTATTATGCTTATTTGAGAATTTGTCATAGCCCCAGCGCACAGATACGTTCCAGCTTCTATTCTATCTGGGATAACCTCCACGCTTTTAAGCTCTACTAGCTCTTTGCCTCTGCCGTGTATTATGATCTCATCTGTTGCAATACCTTCTATTTTTACGCCAGCTTCGTTTAAAATTTCGCAAAGTTGAACGACTTCTGGCTCTTTTGCGACGTTTGTTAAATGCGTGATTCCCTTAGCCAAAACAGCCGCCATTATTATATTTTCACTTCCTGTTACGGTTATCTTGTCAAATACGATATCTGCGCCTTTTAATCCATTTTTTGCGGTAGCCACGACATATCCTTGCTTGATTTGTATATCCGCACCCATCTTTTCTAGTGCGCTTAAATGCAAATCTATCGGGCGCTGACCGATCGCGCAACCGCCTGGGAGGCTAACTTCACAGTGTCCAAAACGAGCCAAAAGCGGTCCAAGAGTGAGTATAGAAGCTCGCATTTTACGCACTATGTCGTAATTAGCTTTGGTTGAATTTATGGTATTTGTATTGATTTTTATAGTATTTTTATCTAAAAATTCGCACTTTGCGCCCAAATTTATTAAAAGTTGAACCAAAGTTTTTATGTCGGCTACGTCTGGAACATTTTTTAAAATCACATCATCTTTTATCAATAAAGTAGCCGCTATTAGCGGTAAAGCCGCGTTTTTAGCTCCACTTATTTCAACCTCTCCGCTTAATTTTTGTTGTCCTTGAATTTGTAAATAAAACATAACAATTCCTTAAAATAAAACACAAATTATAATCAAATTTACCTTATTTTTAGTATAATGGCGATATTTTTTAAAGTGAAATTTAGGATAAAAATGAATAAAATTAGTGTTTTTTTACTTGCGATTTTGATGTCTGGTTGTGTAAATTTTTCACAAAAGACACCAAGGCAAGACATAACCGTCAGCAAAACCGATCAAACAAAAGAGAGATCGCTAAGCGGGACGAAATCTACACAAAACAGCCAAAACAGCGTAAAAATTTCAAAACAAGCTCATAATCTAATTGATATTATGGAGCGATATTTGGGTAAAAAAGACGGTCGTGATTGCTCTGGTTTTGTTTCTTTAATAAACAAAAAATTCGATCATACTTTCTTTTCCGAAAAGCAACTGAGTAAATTTTACACAAAACAAGGTTTAAAATCTGAAGCAATGTTTAGGCTTTATGAAAGTAAAAAATCAATCGTTTTTGATAATCCGCAAATCGGAGATTTAATATTTTTTAACAACACAACTCGCAATACAAAAAACAATAAAAAATCAAAAATAGTTACTCACGTGGGAATTATTAGCGGCATAGACAAGGACGGCACGGTCGCGTTTATGCATAATACTCGCGGTATAAACGCGGTTGGCTATATGAATTTAAACGATAAAAATACATACAAAATAAATAAACGAGAGATAAATTCATACATTGTCGCTTGCAAAAGCAAAAGCGTATCTTGTTTGACATCAAATAGATTTTCTGGTTTTGGTAGGACAAATATCAAATGACAAAGCTGATAATTGCCTTAAATTTTGCCATTTTTGTGCTTTTTAATTTAGCTTCGAGTGATGAAATTTTCCTTATTTTTGGGCTTAACATGTTTTTTACAAACGGATTTTTTTGGCAGCCGCTAAGTTGTATGTTCGTGCACGCAAATTTAATGCATATTTTGATGAATATGGCTGTTCTTTATCATTTCGGAATGCTTTTTGAGAATTTTTTCGGAAGCAAAAAATTTATTTTAATATATCTTTTGGGCGGAATTTTAACATCAATTTTGAGTTTTATTTTTATCTATTTTTCGTTTTCGCAAGGCAAAATTATAAACATGGTCGGCGCAAGTGGCGCGATTAGTATGCTCCTTGGCATGCTTGCTTTTATCGATAAGAATAATGCAAAAGGGCTTTTAATAGCTATTTTATTAATGAGCTTTGCGCCTATGCTAATGGGGATAAATGTCGCTTGGTACGCGCATATAATAGGTTTTGGCATAGGATATTTTTCATTAAGGTTTAGGTTGATATGAGTTTTTTTGAGAGAATTTACGACATAATTAATTGTGGCGATATTGATAATAAATTTCTTAAATTTGAAGTAATTTATGACGAGTTTAAAAACGGAATTTTACTAAATCACAGCGATAAAATTTTGCCTTTACAAACTCCAAGTTATGCTAAATTTTGCAAAGTAGTTCGTATGCGCGAGATTAATAGCGAAAAATCAAAACCGCAGGATAAAGAAAAGCGGTTTTTGCACTCAATCGCTCACATTGAATATAGCGCGATAGATATAGCCTTAGACGCGGTTTATCGCTTTCGCAATATGCCTGATGAATATTATGCCGATTGGCTTGAAGTCGCTCAAGACGAGATCAGGCATTTTAAATTGATACGAAATTATATGGCGAAATTTGATGTAAATTATGGCGATTTTGATGTCCACGATGGGCTTTTTATCGCCTTGCAAAATACCGAAAATTCACTGCTTGAGCGTATGGCGGTATTACCAAGATATATGGAGGCAAACGGACTTGACGCAAACGCTTTTATGCTTAAAAAGATACAAAAAGATAGCTCTAAAATACAGCTTTGCGAAATTTTACAAATCATTTTAGACGAGGAAATTTCTCACGTTAGCAAAGGTGATAAGTGGTTTAAATTAGAGTGCCAAAAGCTTGGCGTTAATCCGCAAGATTACGTAAAAATTGTGAGGAAAATTTACCCCAAAGCGTTTTTGCAAAATCGCGAATTAAACGTTGATGCGAGATTAAAAAGTGGCTTTTCACAATCCGAAATCGAGTTGATTAGAAAAATTGCAAAAGGCTAGATTATGAAAAAAATTTATTTTATAAGGCACGCTAAAGCAGGCGATGGGCAAGATGATTTAGAGCGCGATTTAAACGAACGCGGAAAAAAGGATTTAGCGCTTATGTGTGATCGTTTAAAAGAGCGTAAAATAGAGCTTGACGCGATATTTTCCAGCCCTGCGAAACGGTGCGAAAAAACAGCTTTAAAAATGGCTGCGAGTATAAAATTTGATAAAAAAATTAAATTTAAAGATGAGCTTTATAACATAAATTTCACTCAGCTTTTAAAATTAGTAAGAAATATTGATGAAAAATTTAATGAAATTTTCATAATCTCACACAACAACGCCATTACGCAAATTTGCGAATTTTTAAGCGATTCGGCGATTGGAAATATTCCAACTTGCGGAATATTTTGTATCAAATTTGATTGCGAATTTGCTGATATTAGCGAGCATAGCGGACAGGCTGTGTTTTTTGAATATCCGAAAAAATATAAAAATAAGGAGATAAAATGAGTGAGATTATTTGGACCAAAACCGATGAAGCACCGATGCTATCGACGTATTCGCTTTTGCCTATTTTGCGTAGTTTTTTACAAATTTGCGGTATAGATTTAAAAAGTGTTGATATTTCGCTTTG
The DNA here is from genome assembly GCA_052170535.1 of Campylobacter sp. Taxonomy (GTDB): domain Bacteria; phylum Campylobacterota; class Campylobacteria; order Campylobacterales; family Campylobacteraceae; genus Campylobacter_A. The sequence continues at coordinate 26,028 of JBQNAH010000003.1, forward strand.
TGCGAGAATTTTAGCCGCTTTTAAAAAAGGCAATGACGATTTGGAATTTCTTAGCAAATTAACTGGGCAAAAAGACGCAAATATTATTAAGCTTCCAAATATTTCAGCTTCCTTGCCTCAGCTAAACGCGGCTATTAGCGAGCTTAATTTAAAAGGTTTTAATCTTCCGCCTTATGATGAAAATAGCGCTAAAATTTATCAAAAAGTGCTAGGAAGTGCTGTAAATCCAGTGCTTAGAGAGGGAAATTCGGATCGTAGAAGCGTGAAAGCTGTTAAGGAATTTGCCAAGGCAAATCCGCATAGAATGGGCGAGTGGAGTGATAAAAATAAAGCAGAAGTTTCAAGTATGAAAAGTGGCGATTTTTATGGAAACGAGTGCTCGATTATAGCTGATTTTGACGATACTTTAAGCATAAATTTTATAGATAAAACTGGCGAAAAAACGCTTTTAAAAAGTGGCATTGAAGTAAGAAAAGGAGATATTATAGACGCTAGTTTTATGTCCGCAAAAGAGCTTAAAAAATTTGCAAAAGAACAGATTGAAGAGGCGAAAAAAAAAGATTTGCTGTTTTCACTACATTTAAAAGCTTCGATGATGAAAATTAGTGATCCTGTTATTTTTGGGCACTTTGTGCGTGAATTTTTTGCAGAAATTTTTACCGATTTTAAAGATGAATTTGATAGTATCGGTGTAAATGCGAACAACGGTTTAAAGGATTTGTTTGAAAAAATTAAAGCATTAAATCGGCAAAAACAAGAAGAAATTTTATCAAGGTTTGACGAGGCTTATAAAAGTGCACCACAATTAATGATGATTAGTAAAGATATTACAAATTTACACGTCCCAAGCGATACTATAATAGACGCTTCAATGCCAAATATGATAAGAAATTCAGGCAAAATGTACGGCAAAGACGGTTTGAAAGAGTGCAAGGCAGTTATCCCAGATCGCACTTATGCGGTTGTTTATGAAACCGTAATAAATGATTTTAAAGCAAACGGAGCTCTTGATCCAAGTAAAATAGGAAGCGTGGCAAATGTCGGCTTAATGGCAAAAAAAGCCGAAGAATACGGTAGCCACGATAAAACATTCGTAATAAATAAAGACGGCGAAGTTATTGTAACTAAAAGTAACAATGAAGAAATTTTTAGATTCAAAATTGAAAATGGTGATATTTTTCGTATGACAAAAGCTAACGACGAAGCCATAGATGACTGGGTTAAACTAGCCGTTAAAAGGGCTAAAATAAGCGGTCAAAAAGCGATTTTTTGGCTAGATTCAAACCGCGCCCACGATGCAAAAATGATACAAAAAGTAACACAAATTTTAGCTGACTGCGATACTAAAGGGCTTGATATTGAAATTTTAAATCTTAAGCAAGCCTGCGAAAAAACGCTCGAAATAATCCGTCACGGCGATGATTGCATAAGTGTAACGGGAAATGTTTTGAGAGATTATTTAACCGATTTATTTCCTATTTTGGAATTTGGTACTAGCTCAAAAATGCTATCGGTTGTGCCTCTTTTATGCGGTGGGGCTATATTTGAAACAGGTGCGGGCGGAACTGCTCCAAGGCTTGTTGATACGTTTTTGGAGCAAAATTACTTGGCGTGGGATAGTTTGGGAGAATTTTTAGCACTCATTGCATCGCTACAAAAGCTAGGTGAAAGCGAAAAAAATGCCGAAATTTTGGCTAAAACTCTTGAAAATGCGGTTAAAATTTGGCTTGAAAATAACAAATCTCCTTTTGAAAATTCTTCAAAAATAGATAACAGAGTTAGCCATTTTTATATGGCACTTTATTGGGCGAATGAACTTAGCAAAGATGAAATTTTGGGCGATAAATTTAAAAAATTTGCCGAAATTTTAAAGCAAAACGAAGAAAAAATATTAGCTGAATTTAATGAAAGTTTCAAAAAACCGCCACAACTTGGCGGATATTACAAATTTGATGAAAAAATGGCTAACAATGCTATGCGAGCAAGTGTTACGTTTAATGAAATTTTAAAGGAGATGAGATGAAAATTTCAGTCATTGGAGCTGGAAATGTTGGCGCAAGCGTTGCAAGCGCGCTTGTTTTGCGAAATGTGGCAGATAAAATCGCCCTTGTGGATATTTTTGGCGACGTAGCCAAAGCAAAAGCTATGGATTTGGCTCAAAGTGCCGCTGTTTTTGGGCTTGATATTTACGTAAGTGGCTCGGATAAATACGATTTGATACAAGATAGCGACATCGTAATAATCACGGCTGGAAGTCCCAGAAAAGATGGACAAAGCAGAGAAGAACTTTTACAAAAAAATGCTGATGTTATAAAAAATGCAGCAAAAAATATTAAAATTTACGCCCCCAATTCGGTAATTATAAATGTTACAAATCCGCTTGATGTGCTAACTTATGTTGCTTTTTTTGAAAGTGGTTTTCATAAAAATCGCGTTATCGGAATGGCTGGCGAGCTTGATTCAGCTAGATTAAAGTATGAAATTTCAAAAATTTTAGAGCTAAAAAATAGTGATTTTGACGCCAAAGTTATTGGTTCGCATAACGACGAAATGGTTATTTTAAAAGAAAATATTAGCGTTGATTTGGGGCAAAAATTTGAAGAAATTTCAAATCAAACCAAGATCGGTGGTGCAAAAATCGTAAAACTACTTGGCACATCGGCTTACTATGCTCCAGCGGCGGCTGTTGTTAAGATGTGTGAAGCGATAAAAAACGGCTCAAACGAGTGGCTTAGTTGTTGCGTTGTGATTGATGAAAATTTAAGTTGTGGGAGGCTTGTAAGACTCGATAAAAACGGCGTAAAAGAGATTAGGCAGTTAAGTCAAAACGAGCAAAATTTGGTTAATGATAGTGAAAATTTGATAAGAAAAAATATCGAATTTTTACTTAAAAGCGAACAAGAATGAATATTCATGAGTATCAAGCAAAAGAAATTTTAAAAAAAGCGGGCGTAAATGTAGGACTTGGTGCTGTTGCAAGTAGCGTAGATGAAGCTGTTAGTATAGCTCGAACCTTACCTGGCGATAAATACGTAATCAAAGCACAAATTCACGCTGGTGGGAGAGGTTTAGGTGGTGGCGTAAAGTTGGCAAATGGCGTTGATGAGCTTAAAAAGGTGGCAGCTGAAATTTTAGGTATGCGACTTATAACACCACAAACCTCAAAAGAAGGTAAGCTGGTCGAAAAAATTTATATCGGTCAAGCCGTGTTGATAAAGCAAAGTTTCTATTTAAGCATAGTTTTTGACAGAAGTAACGAGTGCATAAGCGTGATCGCTTCCAAAGATGGCGGGATAAATATCGAGCAAACAGCAAAGCAAAATCCAAATTTAATCAAAAGCATACATATTGATTTACAAATTGGACTTTGTGATTTTCATGCACTTGAATTTGCTAATTTTTTAGAATTTGATAAAAAAATGGGAGAAAATTTTAAGCAAATTTTAAAAAAGCTGTATGAAATTTATACCAAAAATGATATGGATTTACTGGAAATAAATCCGCTAGTAATTACACAAGATGACGAATTGATCGCACTTGATGCCAAATTTAGCTTTGATGATAGTGCGCTTTTTCGCCATCAAGAAATTTTGGCATTAAAAGACGAAAGTCAATATGAGCCAAGCGAAATAGAAGCTAAAAAACACGGACTTAGTTATATAAAACTTGATGGAGATGTCGGCTGTATGGTAAATGGTGCTGGACTTGCAATGGCTACGATGGATATGATTCAAAGCGTTGGCGGTAGGTCGGCAAATTTCTTAGATGTCGGTGGTGGTGCGAGCGCAGAAAGTATAGCCAAGGCTTTTGAGGTTATTTTACATGATGAAAACGTCAAGTCTATTTTAGTAAATATCTTTGGCGGTATAGTTCGTTGCGACCGTATTGCAGAAGGAATTTTGCAAGCTACAAAAAATGTTGATACAAGCGTTGGTATCGTGGTTAGATTTGACGGCACAAACGCACAAATGGCTATGGAAATTTTAAAAAACGCAAAATTTAAAAATTTGCACGTTGCTAACGATTTGTTTGATGGAGCAAATATGGCAGTTGCCATTGCAAGGGGCGAGAGATGAGCATTTTGATAGACAAAAATACAAAAGTAATCATTCAGGGTTTTACTGGCAAAGAGGCTACTTTTCACGCCACAAGTTGTATAGAATATGGCACAAAAATCGTTGGCGGGGTTACGCCTTTTAAGGGCGGACAAATTCATTTAAATTTGCCAGTTTTTGATACAGTTGCCAATGCGGTTAGACAAACTGGAGCTGATACGAGCATAATTTTTGTTCCAAGCGCATTTGCCAAAAACGCCATCATTGAAGCTGCTGACGCTAAAATACGCCTAGCTGTCGTGATAACAGAACATATTCCAGTCCTTGATATGCTTGAAGCTAAGGCGTATGCGAACAAAAAAGGCATGATGATAGTTGGTCCAAATTGCCCTGGCATAATCAGTTCAGATGAGTGCAAACTAGGCATTATGCCTAGTTTTATTTTCAAAAAATCCACCGTAAATGTCGGTATCGTTTCAAAATCAGGAACTTTAACTTATGAAGGCGCAAATGAGATTATAAAGGCTGGTTTTGGTGTTTCTACCGCTGTTGGAATAGGCGGAGATCGGATTATTGGGCTGTCTTACAATGAAATTTTAACCAAATTCCAAGCCGATGATGAAACAAAAGCTATTTTGATGATTGGCGAGATTGGTGGCGATTTGGAAATAAAAGCTGCAAAGCTTATAAAAGAGCAAATTTCAAAACCAGTTGTGGCTTTTATCGCTGGAAATTCTGCGCCTAAAGGACGTAAAATGGGACACGCCGGAGCTATTATAGAAGGCGAAAACGCAAGTGCTAAATCAAAAATGACAGCTCTAAAAGAGGCCGGAGCGTTTGTAGTAGATACGCCAACTAAAATAGGTAATATTTTACATAAAATTTTATGTAAATAAGCAAAATTTGTCATTTTAAAGCCACTTTTATTTTAAATGTGGCTTTTGTGTATTTTAAAAAAAACTCAATATTTGTCCGATTAAAATCTTAAATATATTTTATTTTAAGCTAAAATTTAACACGAAAATATTTTTTTAATTCAAAAATATAATTTAAATTTTAAATTTACCTAAAATTATATAAAATGCTATCAATAAAAATACAATTTGATAAAGGGAAATTATGCTGATAAGAGATGATATGCCCGTTTGGGTCGATGTTACTCGCTGTAAGGCGTGCGATATATGCGTTAGTTGCTGTCCTGCCGGAGTGCTTGGTATGCGCATTGAGCCTAGCGCCGTGCTTGGTAAAATCATAGAAGTCGTCGAGCCAAATTCTTGCATAGGCTGTCGCGACTGTGAGCTTCATTGCCCTGATTTTGCGATTTATGTTGCCGATAAGGGGTATAAATTTGCAAAGCTCACACCTGAAAGCAAAGAGCGCGCAATAGCCGTAAAAGCTAATAAATTTGAAAGGCTGGGAGTGTAAATGAGAGAGATAATCGCTAGTGGAAACGAGCTCGTGGCTCTTGGAGCAATTGAGTGTGGCTGTAATTTTTTTGGCGGATATCCGATCACGCCAAGTAGTGAAATCGCTCACGAGCTAAGTCATCTTTTGCCAAAGCACGGCGGGAAATTTATCCAGATGGAAGATGAGATAGGCGGCATAGCCGTAGCTCTTGGAGCGGCTATGAGTGGAGCAAAAGCGATGACGGCAAGCTCGGGTCCTGGAATTTCTTTAAAATCCGAGCAAATAGGGCTAGGATTTATAGCTGAAATTCCGCTCGTAATAGTAAATGTTATGCGCGGAGGTCCAAGCACGGGACTACCTACTCGCGTATCGCAAGGTGATTTATTGCAAGCTAAAAATCCAAGTCACGGCGATATAAATAGCATAGTTTTAGCGCCTTCGAGTCTGGAAGAGTGCTATAGTGAAACGATTAGGGCGTTTAATTTGGCGACTAGATTTATGACGCCTGTTTTTTTATTGCTAGATGAAACGGTCGGACATATGCACGCAAAGGCTGTTTTGCCTGAAATTTCAGAGTTTGAGATATTTCAAAGGCGAGAATTTAATGGCGATGTTAAGAATTATAAGCCATATCTTGCAGCGCCTGATGAGCCAGCGACACTGAATAAATTTTTCAAAGGCTATCGTTATCATATAACTGGACTTCATCACGGAGAGACGGGCTTTCCTACTGAAGATGGCAAGATTGTTGAATACAATATTAACCGTTTGTTTAATAAAATAAATATGCACCTAGATGAGATTGAAAAGAATGAAGAATGGCAACTTGATGACGCTGAAATTTGCATTATTGCTTTTGGTTCAGTTTCTCGCGCCGCAAAAGAAGCGATTGTAAATTTACGCAAAGATGGTCTAAAAGTAGGGCTGTTTAAGCCGATCACTTTATTTCCTATGCCGACTGAAAAGCTGCGCCAAATAGCTAAAAAGTTTGATAAAATTCTAATTTGCGAGCTAAATTTAGGACAATACACTGGCGAAATAATACGCGCAACGTTAAGAGATGATTACAAAACGCTACATAAAGCAAACGGCAGACCAATTAGCCCACAAGAGATAATACAAAAAGTAAAGGAATTTTAAATGGCATTTAACTATGATAACTATTTGAGAACCGATAAAATGCCTACGCTTTGGTGTTGGGGTTGCGGCGATGGCGTGATTTTAAAAGCCGTGATTAGGGCGATTGATAGGCTTGGCTGGGATATGAATGATGTTTGCGTTGTTTCTGGCATTGGCTGTTCTGGCAGATTTAGCAGCTACATAAACTGTAACACGGTTCATACGACCCACGGCAGGGCTATTGCTTATGCGACAGGGATAAAATTAGCCAATCCGCAAAAGCACGTAATCGTCATAACCGGTGATGGCGACGGACTTGCGATTGGTGGCAATCACACTATACACGGCTGTCGCAGAAATATAAATTTAAACCATATTTTGATAAATAATTTCATTTACGGACTTACAAATTCTCAAACCAGTCCGACTACTCCGCGCGGATTTTGGACCGCTACGGCAAATTACGGAAACATTGATCCAAGCTTTGACGCGTGTAATCTCGCAATTGCAGCTGGTGCGACATTTGTTGCTAGACAAAGCATTATCGAGCCAAGTAAGTTAGAGAAAATTTTAGTAGATGGCTTTAATCACGACGGATATAGCTTTTTTGACGTATTTTCAAATTGTCATATAAATTTGGGTCGAAAAAATAAAATGGGGCAGGCCACACAAATGCTCGAGTGGATAGGATCTAGGATAGAAAATAAAGCCAAATTTGACACTTTAAGCGATGAAGAAAAAGTCGGTAAATTTCCTATCGGAATTTTACATCACGACACGACAAAAACTGAATACACAAAAGCTTACGATATGATAATCAATGCCGCTAAAAACAACGAAAAGATAAATTTTGGAGATGTGAAATGAAAAGACAGTTACGATTTGTCGGAGTTGGCGGACAAGGCGTTATATTAGCTGGTGAAATTTTAGCTACGGCTAAGATCGAACAGGGCGGATACGGAATTAAGGCTTCAACCTATACATCTCAGGTGCGTGGTGGTCCAACAAAGGTTGATATTATTTTGGACGAAGATGAAATTTTTTATCCGTATGCAAACGACGGAGAGATTGAATTTATGCTAGCAACTGCGCAAATTAGCTTTGAGCAATTTAAAAGTGGCGTTAAAAATGGCGGTATCATTGTAGTTGAGCCAAATTTAGTAAAAGTTAGCGATGAAGATAAAAAAAGATGGAAAATTTATGAAATTCCAATCATTACTATTGCTAAAGATGAAGTTGGAAATGTCATAACTCAAAGCGTTGTCGCGTTAGCAACAGCAGTCGAAATGAGTAAATGCCTTCCGCACGAACTCGTCAAAACCGTGATGTTAGCGCACGTTCCAGCTAAAGTAAAAGCCGAGAATGAAAAGGCTTACGAGCTTGGAATAAAATACGCAAGCGCGTGTTTGGGATAATTTAAGCTTTTTTGGTTATAATTTTAAGCTAATTTTTATATATTTTAAGGAGTTAAAGTGAAAACAGCTATATTTTACGCCACTGGCAAGGGCGATACAAAAAAAGTAGCCGAATATATCGGAGCTAAATTAAACGCTGATTTAATCGAAGTTAAAGACGCAAATAAAGACCATTTTGAAAAATACGATTTTTTGATTTTAGCTAGTTCAAGTTATGGCTATGGCGAATTGCACGGCGATTGGATAGAGAAGCTTTCAGAGCTTAAATCAGCGAATTTAAAAGGCAAAAAAGTCGCTCTTGTCGGCGTTGGAAATCAACAAAGACACGCTGATAGCTTTTGCGGTGGTATTGTGGATTTCTTAGGTGCCATAAAAACAGCCGATATAATAGGACAAAGCGATCAAGATGGCTATAAATTTGAAAAATCTCAGGCGTTTATAAATGGTAAATTTATCGGACTTGTTTTGGATACCAAAGGTGATAGCGAGTATGAAAAACGTATCGATAAATGGCTAGACGGCGTAAAAAACAGTATCTAAATTCTTCAAAAAGGGCTAAAAGCCCTTGATTTTAACAAAAATAAAGAAAATTTATGAAAACTGCTTTGATAACTGGCGCAAGTAGCGGAATTGGTTACGAGTTAGCTAAAATTTATGCTAAAAATGGCTATAATTTGGTGTTGATAGCTAGGCGATTTGAGCAACTTCAAGCGCTAAAAGATGAACTTTTAAGACAAAATTTTGACATTGATATCCACATTTTCGAGATTGATTTATCCAATGCAAATACTCTTGATATTTTAGAAAGTAAATTAAATTTAAATAATATCCAAATAGATGTTTTGATAAACAATGCTGGTTTTGGCTTGTATGGAAAATTTGACGAGTTAAACGAAGAGCAAATGAATAGGACAATGGCTTTAATAGATACGAACATAAAAGCCTTGGTTGCTTTGACTAGATTTTTTTCAGGCAAAATGAGAGAGCGAAGAAGCGGAGAAATTCTAAACGTGGCATCAGTTGCTTCATTTTGTCCTGGCGGTCCGTTTATGGCGGTTTATTATGCGTCAAAATCCTTTGTTCTCTCTTTTACAGACGCTATTAGAGAAGAGATGAACGGGAGTGGTGTTAAAATTTCTGTTTTATGTCCAGGACCAACTGATACAGAATTTGAAAAATTATCAAATCTTGATAAGTCTAAAATTTTTAGAAGATTAAAGACAATGAGTGCAGAAGATGTTGCAAAAGTCGCATTTTATGAATTCCAACGCGGAAAATCAGTCATTGTGCCAGGCTTGATTAATAAAATTTTAGTTCTTTGTACGAAAATTTTTCCACACAAATTATCAATTCTTATTATTAAATTTTTACAATCTCCAATTGATTAATAAATCAATTTGCGTAAAGTATCGAACCTAGTCTGACCATATTTGAGCCACATTTTATGGCTAATTCAAAATCGGCACTCATTCCCATAGAGCATATTTTCGCTCCGTAATTTGATAAGTTATCATAAATTTTTCTTGTCATTTCAAAGCTTTTTTTAATCTCGCTAATATCATCACTGTGCGCGCCGATACTCATAATGCCGATTAAATTGATATTTTGACAATTTTGCTTTATTTTTGAGTAAATTTCAACCGCTTCATCTATGCCCACACCCTGTTTTGTTTCTTCGTCTGCCGAGTTGATTTGTAAAAGTGTATCAAGTCGGTAATCTAGTCGTTTATTTACGGCTATAGCGCGCTCAAAACTATCGCAACTTTGCCAAAGAGTAGGGCGGATTGCGATTAATTGATTTATTTTGTTGTCTTGCAATCTACCTATCATATGCCAATTTATGCCAAGAGTTGATAAAATTTCACTTTTATTTTTTAACTCCTGAACTCTATTTTCGCCAAAATCAAGTTGTCCTTGCTCGAAAAGCTCATTTACTTCAACAGTCGTTACATTTTTGCTTACAGCAACCAATTTAACCGTTTCACCGACGCTTGCTTTTGAAATTTTATTTAAAATTTCTTCGAGTTTCATTTTTCTATCAACCTTGTTACGTCGTTATATGTCGCAAAAACCATTAAGGAAAGTAGCAAAACCCAGCCCGTATAAGTAAGCGCTACGTAAAATTTTTGATTTAGTTTTTGCCTAAATATCAGCTCGTAAGCGTTAAAAACAATATGTCCGCCATCAAGTGCAGGAATTGGCAATAGATTTAAAACGCCTAAATTTACGCTTATAAGCGCGGTTATGATTAATAGCGAGCCAATTCCTATACTTACGGCTTTTGACGTTACATCGGTTATTTGTATTATTCCGCCCATCTCTTTTGCTGGTATTACGCCTTCTATTAGTTTTCCTATGCCGATAAATATTAGCTTACTTGCTTCATAAGTTTCATTAAATGCAAATTTTATCAACCCAGGTCCACTAAATTTTAGCTCTACGCTATCTCCGCTGGGCGTAATGCCGATAAGTGGCTTTTGTATTTTTTCACCAAATATCGTATTGCTTTCTCCTATTTGCGGTGTCAGCATTATGCGTAAAATTTCTCCGTTACGCGATATTTCCAAGTCTGTTGGCTTTGTTTTAACTAGCTTTGTTATCTCGTCCCATTGTGAAATTTTGACATTATCTATACTTAAAATTTTGTCATTTTTAAGTAGTCCTGCGCTTGATGCGGCAGAATTTTGCATAGTTTCACCGATAATTGGAGCTAGCTTTTGTATGCCGTTTGCACCAAGTGCAATGAAGATAAAAAAAGCCAAAATTAAGTTAAAAAATGGTCCAGCAAAAAGTATAATAATGCGGTGTAATGGACTTTTGCTAGAATAGCTATCGGCGTCTAAATTTGTCATATTTGGATCTGTGTCGTCTTGCCCTTTTAGTTGCACGTATCCGCCAAGTGGAATGGCTGAAAGTGCGTATTTTGTAGAGCCGATGGTCTTTGAAATCAGCGCGTCTCCAAAGCCGATACTAAATTTTAAAACCGCCACCCCAAGCATTCTGGCTGCCAAAAAATGACCAAGCTCGTGAAAAAATATCAAAAACGATATTATGAAAACCGTTACCAAAAAATGCCAAGAATAGGCATAAAGACCGACCGCAAGTATTGCTGTTATAAAAATTAAATTTTTCATTTTTTCCTTAATTTGTTAATTGCGTTTTACAAGTTGCAATTTTTACTAAATTTGCTACTTTTTCGAGGCTTTTATGTAGGCAAAAACATACTCCGCCCCAGAATAAAGCGTCAAAACGACCGCAATCCAAAGCAAAATTTCGCCACCCCACCATTGCATTATAAGCCAACCAATCGCTATCATCTGAAAGACGGTTTTTACCTTGCCGGCCATCGACGCGGCTACTTCTATGCCTTCGCTAGCCATCACAACTCTAAAGCCAGTAATGAAAAATTCGCGCACTAAAATTAAATAAACAGCCCATGCGTTGGCTCTATCAAGCAACATAAGTCCTAAAAATGCCGCTAAAATAAGCATTTTATCGGCTAGCGGATCTATGATTGCTCCAAGTTTGGTTTTTTGATCCCAAGCACGTGCTATAAAACCGTCGAAAAAATCGGTTACGCAGGCTATGACAAAAATAAGCGCGGCAAAATAATTAATCCAGCTTATGTGAATATTTTGAAATTCATTAGCGTTAATAAGCAAAAAAAACATCGCTGGAGCCAGTAAAATCCTGCAAAATGCGAGGAAATTTGGTAAATTTAAACTCATTTAAATGTCGTTCCGCCATCGATTATAAATGTATGCCCTGTTACCCAGCTAGCTTTTGAAGAGCATAAAAATAAACACGCGCCACTTAAATCGCTTGGCTGTCCCATACGATTTAACGGACTTAATTTAGCTGTTATGTCGCGAACTTCCTCATAATTTGTAAATGCTCTAAGCGCGTCGGTTTCGATTGGTCCACCACTTACGGCATTTACTCGTATATTTTTTTCTCCAAGTTCTGTGGCTGCATACCTTACCATAGCTTCTACCGCAGCTTTTGCAGTGCCGTGTCCGGCGTAATTTTCTATATAGACTAAATTTCCCGTTGAGCTCAGGCTAATAATAGCTCCGCCACCCACTTTTTCCATACGTTTTGCCGCTTCTTGTGCGCCAACAACAAAAGCATTTACTGTTGCGTTAAAGATATTGTTTATTCCGCGCGGTTTTAGTTTCATAAATTTCGTGTATCCACCAACGACGGCTCTTCCTGAAATTATCGCATTTGATATAAAAAAATCAACGCGGTCAAAATCTTCATCGATTTGCAAAAACAGCTCTTTATAAGTTTCGGGCTCTAGTATGTTAAGAGCATAAGCGCGAGCTTTGATATTAAATTCTTTTTCTAATTTAGCAACTTGCTCTTTTGCCAATTCTTCATTTGAATTATACGTAAATGCGATATTTGCTCCGACTTTTGCAAATTCTTGCACGATAGCGTGCCCTATACCGCGCGTTCCGCCACTTATTACAAGTGTTTTGCCTTTAAATTCGTTTAATGCTTCTTTCATCAAAATCCTTTAATTGTATATTGTTTCATTACATCTTCTATTTTTTTGAGATTTTCGCTACTTGGCTTTGTTAGAGGCAATCGATACTCTAAGCTTTCGATCAGACCAGCTATAAACATCGCGGCTTTAATTGGTATCGGATTGCTCTCACAAAATAAAATTTTATTCATATTGTAAAGTTTATCGTTGAGTTTTTTTGCCTGTGTGTATTCGTTATCAAGCGCAAAATGCGTAAGATGGGCGATCATGTCTGGTAAAATGTTAGAAGTTACGGATATTACGCCTTTTCCACCGTTTGATAAAATGGGGTAGTTAATTACATCATCTCCGCTTACGACCACTAAATTTGGCTCGTGTGCCAGCAAATCAACGCAACGCTCAATGTTTCCAGTTGCTTCTTTGATACCGTAAATATTATGACAATCATTAAAAAGCCTAAAAACAGTCGCAGGCAAAATATCAACTCCTACGCGACTTGGAACGTTGTAGAGCATAACTGGAATTTCAACGCTCGTCGCTATAGCTTTGTAGTGCTGATAAAGCCCTTCTTGCATCGGTTTGTTATAATACGGCGCAACAGATAAAATTCCGTCCGCTCCGTTATTTTGTGCAAATTGCGCTATTCCTATTGCTTCGTGAGTTGCGTTGCTGCCTGCGCCAGCTAGGACTTTTGTATTAGTTCCTTTGCAAGCAGACACAGCTATTTCTATGCAAATTCTATGCTCATCGTGTGTCAGTGTAGCACTCTCGCCAGTTGTTCCTACTGGAATGACTGCATCTATGCCGTTTGCGATTTGTCGTTTTATTAATTTTTCATATCCAACCTCGTCAAGTTTGCCGTTTTTAAATGGTGTTATAAGTGCTGTCATGGCACCAATGATTATTTTTTTACTCATTTTCACCCTTTCTTTTTAAAATTATAGTTGTTGATTTTTCACTTTTGAAATACTTCTTGCAAATTTCACTTATGTCACAGTTTGTTAAATTTTGCATCTGTTTTTCTAAATTTTTTAACGGTTTTATATCGCCACGAGCTAGGTAGCTACCGTATAAATTTGCTACCCTAGAAATGCTGTCGTGTGCATATATGTGGTCTAGTTTGATAGAATTTTTGATTTTCAAAATCTCATCCTCATCGATGTCTTGTTGTTTTACGTCCTCTAAAATTTTCCAAATTTCAGCTTCGACATCGGTTGCTTTTATGCCAGGATTGCAAATTCCAAGAATTACAAATAAATTTTCATCAATGCAAGGCATATTAAATACGTCAATGCTATTTACAAGGTGTTTTTGATCTATCAAAATTCTTTGCATTACCGAGCTTTGACCGCTACCTAGATATTCGCTAGCAGCATAAAGTTTGATTTGATCTTCGTGATTAAATGGTGGAATTTTAAATGCTATCGCAAACATTTCAACTTCTGTGTCCTTAAAAATTTCAGCTCTCTTTGCGCCATTTTGTTCAGGCTCTTTGCAGTGATTTTTAGGAATAGGGCGGTTATTTTTTATATTTTCAAAGTGCTTTTTGCCAAGATTAAAAACACTTTGCTTGTCTATGTCGCCGCTAACGATTAAAATAGCGTTTTTTGGCTGGTAGAAAATCTCGTGAAAATTTTTAATATCCTCAATCGTCCAGTTTTTAATATCATCAATAAAGCCAATCGGCGTCCAGTGATATGGATGATACGTGAATGCAACGTTAAAAAGCGTAAAATATAAAAAACCAAGCGGAGAGTTATCAGTTCGCCATCTTCTTTCTTCCATCACGACATCTCTTTCTGGCTGAAATTCTTTGTCTTCAAGCTTTAAATTTTCCATTATGTCAGCGTATAATTCAAGTGCTTTGTCTAAATTTTCACTTGAACATTTTATGTAATAATGCGTATAATCAAAACCTGTTGAAGCGTTGTTTACGCCGCCAAAGCCTTTTACTATTTTATCAAATTCTCCAGCTTTTAAATTTTTTGTGGATTTAAAATTTAAATGCTCCAACATGTGCGCTATACCGCTTTTACCCATCACTTCGTTTCGAGAACCGACTTTGTAAAATATATCCACACTTATCACGCCAGAGCCCTTACTAGCTGGTATATGATAAATTTCAAGATCATTTTTAAGTTTTATTTTAGAATATTTTGAAAGCATAGTTTTCCTTATTTTTTCACTTCGCAACCAACGGCTTGGGAGATATTTTCAAAGCCATCTTGTTGTAGGAGCTCTAAAATTCCATCATTTATTTGCTTTGTTATACTTGGACCGTTGAAAATAAATGATGTATAAATTTCAACCAAATTTGCTCCCATTTTTATTCTATCGTAGGCTTCTTGCGGGCTATCTATCCCGCCACTTGCGATAAGAACACATTTTCCATAAAGCTCGTTTGCTACGCTCTTGAAAAGCTTTTTTGATTTTTGTGATATTACCTTTCCGCTTAGTCCGCCAAAATTTTGTAAATTTTGGGATTTGCTTAGCGAATAATCAACGCTTGTGTTGTTTATAATCAGTCCTTTTGCGCCACATTCGACAGCTTTTGTGCATAAATTAATCGCATTTTCTTCGCTCATATCTGGTGCTATTTTTAATATAATTGGTTTATTTGTCAGGGCTGAAATTTTATCAAACAGTGTTTTTATGAAATTTTCATCTTGCAAATCTCGCAAGTTTGGAGTATTTGGCGACGAAATGTTTATCACAAAAATATCGCAAATTTGATTAAATTTACTAACTAATTTTTCGTAGTCGCAAATCGCATCATCATTTGGTGTTATTTTGTTTTTACCGATATTTGCAAAAAGCGGAATCGCAAAAGGGTATAGTGTCTCAATTCTTTTAGCTATTTTATCGCTACCGTCATTGTTAAAACCCATTGCATTTTGAATGCTTTCTTCTTCTACTAATCTAAACAGTCGCGGTTTTTCGTTGCCAATTTGAGGAAGTGGCGTGATCGTGCCAAATTCCAAAAATCCAAATCCAAACGCACTTAACGGTCTTATCATCGTTGCGTTTTTATCAAACCCTCCCGCTAATCCCACTGGATTATAAAAACTCATATCGAATAAATTTTGATACAAAGCTGAATTATTTACAATGCATTTTTTTTGCACAAAATTATAAATTCCAGGCGCAATGCGATCCGTAATGTAAAGCGTTTTTTCAACGATATTGTGGATATTTTCTGGCTCAAATTTAAAAAAAATAGACTTCAAATCATTGTAGTTCAATTATTATCCTTTGGTGCGATTTTATCAAAAAATGGCTTAAACTAGGGCTTTGCCTTTTAAATTTTTATAAATTTCGCAACTTTTTTCTAGCTCATCATCACTTCCAAAACCTATAATTTTTCCGCCGCTAACAACGGCGATTTTATCGGCATTTTTGACCGTGCTTAGGCGGTGAGCGATAACAAAAACAATTTTATCTTTTCTTAAATTTTCAATCACATTTGTGATCTGTTTTTCGCTTTCGTTATCAAGCGCAGAAGTTGCTTCATCAAAAATTAAAATTTGTGGATCATTATAAAGCGCTCTTGCGATGGCTATCCTTTGACGTTGTCCACCAGAAAGATTTGTGCCAAATTCGTTTAAAATTTGATTAATTCCATTTTGAAATTCAGCCACAAAATCATACGCATTGGCTATTTTTAGCGCATTTATCACCTTTGTTTCGTCCATTTCTTTTCCATAAGCGATATTTTTCGCCACGCTGTCGTTTAGTATGTAAATTCTTTGCGTTACAAGTCCGATATTTGAGCGAAGATCGGCGATGTCATAATTTTTTACGTTTAAATCGTTTATTAAAATTTCACCACTATTTTGCTCGTAAAAACGCATAATAAGATTAATAATTGAGCTTTTTCCGCCACCGCTTGATCCGATAAAAGCTATCATTTGCGATTTTAAAGCCTTAAAATTTACCCCTTTTAAAACCTCTTTTTCGCCGTAATTTAGCGTTACATTTTTAAATTTCAAACTTTTTATCTCGTTTGGTAAAATTTCACTTCCACCCTTTATACTCGGCGTTTTATCAAGAAGCTCAAATGTCCGATCTGCCGCAACAACAGCATCTTGCATTTTATTATAAAGCCCAGAAATTCGCTTAATTGGCGTATAAAGCATAAAAAGAGCGGTTAAAAATGAAAAAAAGCTCCCCATACTCATATCGCTATCTATAACGCTTTTTCCGCCTATTATGATAACTGCTGCGACACCAAAACTGCCAATTGTTTCCATTAGTGGGCTTACTATTTCGCTTACTTTTGTGCTTTTTAAATTTAGCTTAAAGTATCGATTATTTTCGTTTGAAAAGAGATTTTTTTCGTAATTTTGGGCGTTGTTTGCCTTTATCACTTCGATATTTGTAAAAATTTCACTAAGTTTTGAGCTAATGTCTGAAATTTTTTCTTGCGACTCGCGCGAAATTTTTTTCATTTTTTTAGCTAAACGCGAAAGAGGATAGGCTGCTACTGGCATAATAATTAGCGCGAAAAATGCCAATTCTAAGCTTTGATAAAGCACGACGCAAAGCAATCCAAAAATAGTAATGCACTCTCTTATAAATTCAGGAATCATATTTGAAACGATAGATCTTATGCGCTCAACATCATTTATATTTCGACTTATAAGTTCGCCCACACGGTAATCGTGGAAAAATTTCATATCCAAATCCACGATGTTGCTTAGTAATTTTTCACGAAATCTTCTTACAACATCTTGTCCGATATAGGCGGTAAAATAGGCTTGTAAAAACGTGCCTAAGCCCTTTAAAAAATAAATCAAAACGATGGCGTAAGGTAGTAAATATAGTAAATCTTCATTTTTTTCTTGAAAAATTTTATTCAAAACTGGCTCGACTATCCAAGCGGTTGCTGCCGTGCCACCACTTGCGAGTAACATTCCAGCAACAGCAAGGCAAAACTGTGGTATGTAATCCTTAAAATAGGGCGCAAATCTACTTAAAATTTCGCCAAGTTTCATATTTTTTCCCACACGGTGCCGTTTGGAGTATCCATAATGGATATTCCGCTATTTGTTAATTGATCGCGAATTTTATCCGAAAGCTCGTAGTTTTTAATCTTTTTAGCTTCGTTTCTTTGTTCTATCAAGTCGATTATATAGGCTCTTTTTTCCATACTTACACCAAACTGAAAGTATTCAAAAACATCGATTTGCAAAATTCCAAGCAGTCCAGAAATAAACCCAAGATTTGCTAAAATTTCACCTTTTTTGGCTTTATCTTTGCTGTTTTTATCAAGCTCATCATTTGCTTGTTTAACGAATTCGTCTATGATGGCAAGTGCTTTTGAAGTGTTTAAATCATCGCTCATCGCCTCTAGCAATTGAGTTTTAAAATTTTGATTTAAAACGCCCATTTGAGAATCAAAAACGCGCTTTTTTAGCCGATAAATTTTATCCAAGCGCTTTTTTGCAGCTACCAAATCATCATCACTGAAATTAAAATTCGCTCTGTAATGGCTAGAAAGTAGATAAAATCGCAAAACTTCGCCTAAATTTTGCTTTAATGCATCTTTGATAAAAAAGCTATTTCCAAGGCTTTTGCTCATTTTTTCGTTATTTACTTGGATAAAGCCATTGTGCATCCAGTATTTAGCTAGGCTTTTTTTCTCGCCACATCTGCATTGCGCCGCTTCGTTTTCGTGGTGCGGGAAAAGCAAATCCATACCTCCTGCGTGAATGTCTATCTCGTAATCTTCGCCACTACTTAGGTGTTTTTTAATCATCGCAACGCACTCGGTGTGCCAACCAGGTCTGCCTTTACCAAATGAGCTTTCATACCACTTTTCATCGAATTTCCAAAGCACAAAATCTTTTTCGTCCTCTTTTTTGTCATTCGAGCTTACTCTTGCGATATTTTCGTGCAAATTTTGCTTTCCACTTAGACTAAAATAGCCCCTATCTTTGCTTGTTCTAAAATAAATTCCATCGTTTTTTATCTCATACGCAAAGCCGTTTTGGACTAAATTTTGTATGTATTTATCAATCTCATCTAGCGTTTGTGTTGCTTTTGGAGCAATATCTGGTTCTAAAACGTTTAACGACACCATATCGTCTTCGTAACTTTTTATGTATTTTGCTGTTATTTGCTCCAAACTTTCGCCACTTTGGCTCATTTTATTTAAAATTTTATCATCTATATCTGTAAAATTTTTCACAAATTTTACTTTGTATCCGAGCTCATTTAAGGTTCTTCTAAGCAAATCAAAACTAATCGCGCTCTTTGCGTGTCCTAAATGTGCATCATCATAAACTGTTGGTCCGCACACGTAAATACGCACATAATCATCTTTTATAGGCGTAAATTCTACCTTTTGTTTTTTTACACTATCAAAAATTTGCATAAAAATAATCCCTTAAAAATGTCAAAATAATAGCAAAAATGATAAGCCCAAATACCATCAGGGCTAAAATTTTGGGTCTTATTATAGCTAAAAATTGTTTAACACCAAATTCTTTTAAATTTAAACCAAGCAGCAAAAATCCGCCCATAGAACTTGCGATAGCTAGTCCGTAAGCCCCAAGCGGTCGCATTAGAAAAATGGCTAAAATCAGGTTAAAAATTAGGCAGATTATGGAAATTTTAGAAGCTGTTTTTTGTTTAAATTTAGCATAAAGCCAAAGCGAAAAAAGTTTCGCCAGTCCAAATGGGACAAGACCTATTAAATATCCGCTCAAAATATTTGCAGTCGCGATTGTATCGCTATTTGTAAAACTTCCACGCTCAAAAAGAAGCTTGATAATCGGCTCGGATAAAATAATTCCGCCAATGCTTGAAGCAAGCAGTAAAAAAAACAAAATTTCAAAACTTTTATTCATCAAATTAAGCGCTTCTTTTTCGTTTTCGGCTTTGATTTGACGGGTTATTTTTGGGAATAAAGCCGTTGAAAGAGCGATGGCAAATATGGCTAATGGAAGTTGAAAAATACGGTTTGCGTAAAAAAGATAGCTAATCGATCCAGTTACCAAAAACGAGGCGAGCCAAGTATCCATAAATGAGCTGATTTGCATTGCTGACGAGCCGATTAAACCGTGATAAAAATTACCAAAAAAGCCTTTCGTGTTTGCTCTTTTGCCTTTTATAAATTTTATTATTCCGCCAAAAAAAATGCCGAATAAACCGTGAAATTTTAGCGCCCAGATATGGACTAAAATTTGTAAAATTCCACCAAAAATCACTCCAAAACTAAGATAATAAGCCGCGACAAGCGGTTCTTTTGAGCTAGCTAAAAGCAAAGAAGCTATCATAGAAATATTTAAAAGCGCGGTCGAAAATGCCGTCGTTGCGAAATGTCCGCGGTATTGAAGCAACGAGGCAAAAAAAGTAACGATGTAAATTAAAATGAGATAATAAAAATTTATTTTTACGAGTGGTTGGGCTAAATTTATAGCTTCAGGCGAAAGCCCAGTTGCGATTATCGACGTAAAAAAAGGCGCAAAAAGATTGACTAAAAGTGTCAAAATTCCTATAAAAAAGAGAAATTTTAAAAAAATTTCAGCTGAAAAAAGCGATTTTTTAGGTGATTTTGTAAAATTTGGCAAAAAAGCCTGCGCAAAAGCACCTTCTGCAAAAATTCGCCTAAGCAAATTTGGTATCTTAAAAGCTACGAAAAATATATCGCTATAAAGCCCAGCTCCTAGCGTTAAAGCTGTCAATAAATCGCGAATAAGCCCTAAAATACGAGAAGTCAAAATACCAATACTGTTTGAAAAAAAACCTTTTATAAGCATAAAATTCCATATTTTTTGTGTAATGATAGACAAATTTATATTAAAAATAGGTCATATAACTTTGTTTTAACAATCAAATCCTAATTTATCCCGATTTTAAGGGATTTTCTAGACTTTAAAAAGCCAAGTGTGCCAAAAAGTGTGCCAAAAGCTATAAAAGTGCCCTCATTAGCTCGTTTTTGTCGTTATCGTCTTTGAGATAATGAGTGTATAAATTTGTCATTACTAGCGAGCTGTGCCCTAAAATTTGTTGTGCTAGCGTTGGTTTAATGCCACCATTTATAAGCAAACTTGTAAAAGTATGACGCGTGATGTGAAGCCCTTGTGGTTTTAAACCTAAATCTTTTTGAAGTAGCTTAAATTTTCTCGAAATTGTCGAATATCCACTTTTAAAAATTTCGTCATTTTTACGCTTTAATGTATTTAAATGATTTCTTAATGGCTCTAAAAGTATCACGCGTCTAGTCTTACCATTTTTAGGGCTATTTAATGCGCCTCTTGCGTATGTTTTGTTT
Source organism: Campylobacter sp. (assembly GCA_052170535.1). Classification (GTDB taxonomy): domain Bacteria; phylum Campylobacterota; class Campylobacteria; order Campylobacterales; family Campylobacteraceae; genus Campylobacter_A. Next base: position 46,794 of record JBQNAH010000003.1, read on the forward strand.
ATGTTTATATCGCACTCGTTTATATCTTGCCAAGTTAGAGCTAAAATTTCATTAGCTCTCGCACCAGTATAAAAAGCAAAATAAAGAAACGTTTTAAGCTCGCCCTTTGCGTAATCAATCAAGGATTTTACGCTATCTTTATCAAATGGCTGACGCTGTTTTTGCTTTATTTTTGGTAAATCAGCATAAATGCAGGGATTTTTTAGTATAATATCTCGTTTTATAGCTATTTTAAATGCTAGGGAGATCGGCGCGAGATAGGCTCTTGCCGTCCTAGCGTTTAAAGTGCTTACAAAATCTTCAATATCACCTACACAGTAATCGCCAACATCTTTATCGCCGACAAATTCTAAAAAACGCTTAATTGCTATCTCATAAACCAAAATAGTATTTCTTTTCTTTTCGGCTTTTGTTTTTTCTAGCACCTTTTGCGTAAATTCGCTTAACAAATAGCTTTTCTCAGGGTTTAGCCCCGCTTTTAGCTTACGCTGTATTTCTGGGATTATGTTGCGGTATATATATGCAACATTGCTCTTAGTATCAGCTAGTCCCGTGCTTTTTCGCACCCTTTTGCCAAATTGTGAGTATTGTAAGTAAAGGAACTTGCCTCTGTTAATTATCTTAATCTCCACTGTTTTTACCTTTAAGATTAAGCAAGGCGTTAGTATTGTAAAGCACAATTCTATCAGATTTTTTAATAAAATCAACCCCCTCTTTATAAAACCCATTATTTCGCCTTGCTTGCATCGCCTTTCCACTTATACATAAAAGCGCGCCAGCTTGTTTATCGCCTCTTATCCATTCTGGCAGATCTTTTTTAAGGGCTAAATTTTCCATAAAGCCTTTTATCTCATCAAATTTTGGTTTTAGCTCCGCTTGCAAAGCTTCACAAATCACAGACCTTAGCTCATTTTTGCGTAAAACTATAATTTCATCATTTGAATTTATTTGCATATTTGCTCCTTTAATTTTTAAATTTTAGTTTTTAACCAATCTATTCATCAAACAGCTCCTTAACTCCACTTTTGTAAATCATATAATCTGCGTCAGATTTTGAACTAAAACTTAGTTTTGCTGTTTTTGTTTTGTAGTTTTTAAAAACTTTATCGCCATACTCCACCATATCATCGATAAAATCTAAAATATTGCTTTTTTTTGAGCCAAAAAATATAAAAGGCTTTTTAACTAGCCTAATAAGCTTTAAAAAATCCCTTAGCCCCCAAAAGCATTTATATCCTGCCTTGTCCGTTTGCAAATAAGGTGGGTCTAGTATCAGCACCGCGCCATCATTTTTAAACTCTTTAATTAGCTCCATGCCGTCTTTGCGGACTATCTCTACGCCCTTTAAATAACCCTTTGCATTATATGTGGGCGTCTCACCGTTAGCCCCAGCAAAAAACGTTTTTTCTTTTTTAAACCCAGCTTCATTATGCGCGTATTTGCCACCGTAAAACAAGACCGAGCTAAACGTAAGCCAATCGATAAAATAGCCCTTACGTTTAAAATCGTCTAAAATTTGAATTATCGCAACTTTATCTTTGGGGCTTATCGGTTCGTTTTTGAAGTATTCTTCATAATGCGGATTAATCGCGCGCAAAATTTCGTTAGTTTCGTCTATGTGCTCTAACCTTTCGCAATATCCGTCATAGTCGTTGTATATCACGCAAGCGTTAGAGTAAATTTGTTTAATATTGTGGCTAAGTAGCCCTGACCCGCCAAAAACATCGATAAAAATCCCGTTTCTGTGCGCGCAAAATTCATCCGCAATCAGCTCGTTAAAAAGCCTGATAAAATTTCTTTTTTGTCCTTGAAACGGTAAAGGCGCGCGGTTAAATTTATTCATATTAACCCCTTAACCGTATCTTTTAATCTTTTTTCGGCTATTTCGCAGTATTTAGCCTCTATCTCACAGCCTAAAAAGTTTCTATTTAACTCCTTGCACGCCACCGCTGTTGTGCCACTGCCTATAAATGGGTCAAACACCAAATCACCGTTTTTTGAAGCGACTAAAATCAGCTCTTTAATAATTTTTAGTGGCTTTTCGGTCGGGTGGTTAAATTTACTTTTGCCACAATTATGCGTAAAAAGCTTTGACCTGCCTTTGATTTTTACCCCAATTTCGCGCATATACACGCAAAATTCCAAATCGCTTTTAAAGGTATTATTTGTAAAAGGCAGTGCGTTTGGTTTATGCCACGCTAACAAAGTTGCGTTATATCCACGCTCCTCGCCCCAGCTCATTATTTTTGAAATTTGTTTATTAGAGCAAAAACAAAAGAGATTTAGCTTTTTACAGATACGCTCACACTGGCTAAATACGGCATTTATATCAAAGCCGTTTGAAAATTTATCCACCTTGTTATTTGTAAAAAGTGGGCGTTTGCTTGCCCCACCACCTTTGGTATAAATTTCATAAGGCGGATCGGTAAGGATTAAATCCACGCTATTTTCGGGCATGTTTTGCATAAAATTTAAACACTCAGTGTTGTAAATTTCATTTATCTTCATCAAATAATCCTTTAGTTTGACCTTTTACGCTTAATTTCCCGTTTATTAAGAGTGCTTTTACCGTCATTGTGCCTTGCTCAAAATAAACATAGCCACTTTCAAAATTTACCGCAGTTACTTTATAATTCATTTTTGCGCCTTTTGGTTTAAATAAAAGCTCTATCATACTGCCTGCCTTTTATCAACTCTTTATTTTTGTAAATGTTCCCGATAACTTCGACATCTAGCTCCCAAAGAGCAAAAGCGTCATCAAAAAATTCGATTTTAAACTGCGCTTCGTTATCGTCGTAGTATATTTTCCCGACATCGCCGACTTCATCTTTAACTATGTCGCCCTCGTAAATTTCACGACCATTTTTATCTTTAAGTCCGCTAAATTGCATAAATTCTACATTATTTATATGATGAATAAATGGAGTTGTAGGGTTGTTTTCGTCTCTTTCATATACGCTAGAAACCTCATTTTTAGTAAAGTGAATTTTTTCTAAAATGATAAATTTTTTATTCCTCTTGTGCCACACCCTAAATTTAATCGTTCTCATTTTTTAATCCTTTCATAAATAAATCCAATTATCCTATATCAAATAATGCAATTTTTAAAAAAATCAGGCAGTGTTTTGATCTTACCCTTATCATCTAAGGCATCTGCGATCTTTAAATGCTCTTCTACGCTTAAACATCTTCTAACCGCGTCAAATGCTACATTGTAGGCAATTTTTAGCTCGTTTGTAAGTTTATTTAAATCGCCTCCATTGCGCCTAGCCTTAAAAACGGCTAGCTGTAAAGCCCCATAATGTTTTATTTCTGGGGCACAGAGCTTTTTTGCTTTGTCATAATAGTAATTTAGAATGTATTCATTCCTTGTCATAATTAGCCACCTTATCAGCCACTGCGCCATTAACTTTGCAAACTACAAAGCCATCGCGGTTTTTGTAGAAAAATTTACTCCAAAATCTAGCATTTTCACCTTGTATATAACTTGCTTTTTGCGCGTTTTTGCCACTATTTTTTGTCTTTTTAAAACAAAACTTAAACATTTTGGCTCCTAAAAAAGTTTTCTTTCGTTGCCTTGTTTTCATCTCTTAATCTCTTTTTAAACATAGCCTCGATATTTGGATTATCAAAAATTACAGCTATTTTGTTTTGTTTTGCAAATTTAAACTCCTCATAAATTCCCTTGCTTTTCAAAGTCGAAACATTGTCACTAATGAATAAAAAATTACTTCTTTTTAGCTCATCAAAGCACCTTTTCATAGCCTCTTGTCGACTGATATTTTCTAAGCCAAAATCCAAAACAGGACTATAAATTTCAAATCTACCACCAAAAACCTGACTTGCCCTAAGCACGCCATTAGTGGCAATTTCTCTAACTTCATCAAGGCTAAATCCCACCGATAAAAGCGTATCGTAAGGACTAGCCACATAAACCCTGACATTGTTAAATTTCATCGCCACCGCCTCTCTTAAATGCCTTAAATAAGGATACTTTTCAACCAATAATAAAAGCTCTTTTTCGTTAAAGTGAAAATTTGCTTTTAAAGCCTTTAAATGTATTGTCATCATTGCTCCTTTAAGCAGATTTTGTAAAAAACAATGCGCGCCTATTGTCTTTTAAAAAAGCTGTTTGAGCTTGTAAAACCTCAATATCCACACCAAAAGGAAATGCCCCATCGGTTAGGTTATTAGTTATCTCGTCCATAATTGCTACATAGTCCATTATCCGGTCGTTTTCAATTCGATCTAAAAATTTCTTTTTTAGTCTAAACGTTAGCTCCACTCTGTGCCAATCCTTAAATTCCTCGTCTAAATGTTGCTTGTGGTATTTTGTCTGCTTGCCAAATTTGTCGTAAAAACATATCTTTTGCAGTCCAAAAAACCGTTCTTGGCATTTGTTGGCATAAAGGGTAGTGTTACAACTTATGCAATCAGTGCCAAATCGCCTAACTCGCCTTTGAAACCACTCCTTATTTTTAAATCCAGCTTTAACATCACTTTTAAAATCTTTTGCCACGTCAAATTCATAAGTCTTAAACCTTCTCACAAATTTAGAAAGAACGCGGTAAGTTTCTTTAAATACCTCGCGACTTGGTTGATAAAGCCCTGCAAAAACTACATTTACATAGTAGCCGTAGGGCTTTTTGCGCTTTTTGCAAAGATTATTTAATGACTCTGAATTTTCAATTACTATCATTGAATTTGTCAGCGAGCGGTTGCCTTTTTTAAAATTTACATAGCGGATTTTTGTAAAAATCGTCTTATCATTTTTAAATTTGTAATCAACATACTCCTTTATTTGCTGATTTCTAGTAACTAGCCTTAATTTTGAGGTTAGCTCTATTTTTCGCATAAATTTTAAAAATGTTGATTTTGGCAATAAAAAACGATAGCTATCTATCCCGCAACTAAATTTCACGCTTCACTAACCTTTTTATTTTTGCATTTTTTATTCTTGCTCCGCAAATTTCGCCCTTAGCATTTATGCTTATTTCATATCCTTTGGCTTTCATTACCTCAAAAAAAGCCAAAATTTCACCAATTTTTAAGCTTTTCATTTTAAGCTTCTTTGTTGAGGTTTGTTGCCACCGCGCACGATCCGCCCGCAATTTTTGCGTTTTTGGCACTTCGCCAGTCGATACCGTCTTGCTCTAAAATCCTCGCATTTGCCTTACTAACATAACCACTACGAAGTCCGTAAAAGCCTCGCAATCCTCGAATTTGTGAGTAATCTTTTAAATTCCATTTAGTTTTTTCATATACCAATTGCGCCAAAGTTTTCATAATTCACCTCCTTTATTTTTTTAATAAAAAGCCGTATCTAAGCTCAAATTTATTCATCGCATCATCAAAACCACTACAACCTTGAAAAAACTCGTCATCTAAATCGCTACTAGCTAGATTTGCAAGCTTTTGACATATTTTTTGCTTTCTTACGTATTCATTTATAAGCTCCTCAATTACTAAGATATTTAAATAAGCCTCTTGCAAAACAGTCTCTTTTTTCATTGTGCTATCCTTTCAAATTTGTTATAATCTCCTCAAAAAAGGAGCTTTAATGGATATGTTTATAGATTTTGTGCGCGAATACATAAGTAGCCAATTGGCTATCTTTAATCGATTTAAGAGATAAGCTAACTTCTAGCCTATCTGTAAAAGCTTCCAAATTTTGAGCGATTTCCACCAATTCAGCTCTAAAAGGCTCAAGCGACTCATCTTTGCCCCTGCTGTATTGGTGCATAATGGCTAGCGTTGCGTTTAGCTGACATTCGCACTCTTTTATTTTTTGTAAAAGGTATAAATCAAACATCTTTTTTCCTTTTTATTTAAAATTTTTTAGGTATGTCTATTCCTATGTTTTTAAAAATTTCTCTTGCTTTTCTTGAGAAAAATCCACTTAAAATATCTCTATACTTCAAGCCGTTTAATTCACAAAACATTTTAAGGCTTAAATGTGTCTTTTCTTTTACTCTTTGGCTCATTCCAAGTCCTGGAACTCTTTTTGTATATCCTTGTGATACTTTTGGCATAGTTACACTCCTTTTCTTTTTGTTAAGTTTTCACTCTTTAAGCCCCTTTTTTGGTAAAATTTGAGTGCAAAATCAACAACCCAAAAAAGGAGCTAAAACAATGAAATATCACTACAAAATCAACGATGAACTAAGCTTTTTTATCGTGCCACTTAGTTATGGACATTTTGGGCTCTTTGTAAATGACGAGCTTTACGGAACGTATGCCAACGCATCATTAGCCGCAGACGACGTTTATCACGGCTACACGGGCTTTGACCTTTGGGATGACGAGGATCGCGACGAGCCTTGCGACTTAAGCGAGTGGGAAGTAGTTTTTTAAAACTAGCATATATTGCAGTAAGTCTTTTATATCTTTGTTTTGTGATGATTATGTATCCACTCTTATTTACTTTTTGAGCTATTTCTAGCCCTAAAATTTCATTTATAAATTTATCTCGTTTCATTTTTTTCCTTTTTTGGTATAATTGTTTTATTAATAGTGAAATTATACTAAATTTTAATTAGTATTGTCAAGATAATTTTAGTATTTTACTAATATTATTTTAGCAAAACACTAAAAAGAGGTAAAAAATGGATACTTTTAACGAGCAAATACAAGCTTTATATGACTATTACGGCGTTTTAAACGATAACCAGCTATCTAAAAAACTAAGTTTAAGTAGTAATTCAGCGATAGCGGCTTGGCGTAGAGATAAAAAAATCCCTGCCAAATACTTATTAAAAATAAGTATGCAAAAATCCGATAGTCAAATCGAAACATCACCAGCGCAAACCAGCGACCTATCAGAGCTAATACTAGCCGAGTTAAAGCATCAAACCTTTTTACTTGAAACAATGCTAAAAATTTTTAAAGAACACGCGCCAAAATAGGCGCAAAATCAACACAAAGGACATTTATGAATACCAACAAGCTTTTAATGCAACTAGAAATCGCCGACCTTGACGAGTTAAAAAACATCGTTAAAATACTCATCAAAGAGCTAAACGCCACGCAAGAAAATCTACGTGAATTAACTAAGGCCCCTAGCTATAAAGGCATCTATTCTAATAATTAAACTTTACTCTGCCTTTCATATCTTGCACTACCGCTTTTTTGGTGGCTTTGTTTAGCTTCTTGCGCTCTTTTTTGCTTAACTTACACGCAAAGGCACTGCCTATCTTTTTTGCTTTTCGAGCGTAGTCCTCACTCTTGCTAAAATAAATATGCCCCTCTTCATTTAGCCAAGTCGCATAAGCGATAAACTTCATATATTTTTTTACAATTTTTTTCATCTTTTCTCCTTTTTGGTATAATTAATGAAATTTCATTGTTAAAATAAAAGGCGATAGTGTGTATAAAGACAATATAAGAAAGAAAAAGGACGATAGCTTTACAGTAAAAAACTATGAAAACAATCTAAAAGTCAGCTATGAAGCCATAAGAAAAGACTACGATATAGCAATAACATCTTTAATCCCTACTCAAAAAAATTTAATAAGGACATATTTATGGCTAGATTTGTTGTTGTTAGGATTTTGTTTTACCATAGCCAGAGACTCCACTAATGTATGTCTATCTGTTTTAATATCCATTACGTCCATTTTGTGCGTTATCTCAATAGTTATATTTATAAGCGCACTTTACTATCATCAAAAGAAATCAATTGTAAATATTGATATACAAGAGATAGCTGACATACAAGATAATGAGTATTCTCACGCCCAAGGCTTGATAAATTTAATACACAAAACCCAAACATCATACGACAAAAACATATCTATCATAGAATATAGAGCCAAATATATAAGATGGGCTACGCGTATATTAATAGTTGCTGTTTTATTTTTTGCTTCATCTGTTATTCTTGCATCTTATCTAAAATTATCGTAATCATTTAATCTTACGAAAGGAGGTAAAATATAATGGCAGATAAAGTAAAACCAACCAAGCCCACTACTACAACGCCATCTGAAAAAGGCATATCCACCAATGACAGACCAATTCTAAATAACGAAAGTCTAAAAATCAGAGATAAAAAGCCTGTTGTTAATAGTGATACTGAAAAAAGAGATAAAAAATAAATCCCTTATCATAGCTCCTTGCCCTGCAAAGCAAAAAGGGGCTATTCGTCAAACAAAAACGCCCAACAAAACAGCATAAAAGCTATAAACAGCATAAGATCATTCATACCGTCTCCTTTTTATTTTAACAATGAAATTTAAAAGAACGCATACCTTAATACTTGTATTTTGGTATAATTGTTTTATTGATAGTAGAATTATACTACAATATGTAGTTATTGTCAAGATAAATTTACTATTTTTTGTAGAAGAGGTAACTAAATGAAAGAAATAGACGACACAATAAGGGCTTTAAAAGATATAACAAGCTCAAAAACTGACAAAGATTTGAGCGAAAAACTAGGAATTAAGTATAAAACTTTGAGTATGTGGAAATTTAGAGACAAAATACCAGCAGATGAATTACTAGAAATCTCAAAAAAACTAGGAGTAAGTATAGAACAACTAACTGGAGCTGTAGTCATAGGACAAAACAACATCGCCATAAGTGGCAATGGTAATCAAATAACCACACAAAAGCACGACATACTAAACACCCCGAAATTTCGCGAATTTATCGAACTCTTTAAACTTTACGGCAACGATGCCGCATTAGATAGTTTTATCGCAAAACTCAAAGCCCTAAAAAAAGCACTAGATGAGTAACGCTCATCATTTCATTTTGCTATCCTTTTGTTTTAACAATGAAATTTAAAAGAACGCATACCTTAATACTGTTGTATTTTGGTATAATTGTTTTATTGATTGTGTAATTATACATCAAAATGATGTAATTGTCAAGAGAAATTGACGTATTTTTTAAAAAGGTAGCAAGATGATGTATTATGATGATGTAGTGGCTATGTTGAAAGAGCTAACAGGGACTAAAACCATCAAAGAACTTAGTCAAAAATTAGAAATAAATCAAAGAAATTTCAACACTTGGAAGACAAGAGGCGAAATTCCTATAAAAACATTAGCAACCTTAGCTTTAAAACTAGGAGTAAGTATGGAACAACTAACTGGGGCGGTAGCCATGAGCGCACGAGAAAAGCTTAACGAATTAAAGAATTTATGGGGATTCAAGACTGATAATGAGCTAGCCGAATTTTTAGGAGTTACTAAATTTGCACTAGATAATTGGGTAAAAAGGGATAAAATTTCAAATGAATGGCTTTTAAAAATAGGTCAAATGACCGATAATAAAACAAATTCAAGCGATACCGATCTTTACTTTATCCGAAAAATAACATCGATCAAAGCAAGTGCAGGGGGCGGAAATGAGCTAGATGGGATAAAAGTATATGACACTGGGGAGATTATGCCTATATCAAAGGCATTTTTTAAAGTTCCGCCAAATAAAAACGTTTGCAGTATCCAAGTAGATGGCGAAAGTATGATGCCTATTTTAAAGCCCGGAGATTGGGTTATATTTTATGAGGATGGAAATTTTAAGGGTGATGGACTTTATGTTTTAAATTTTAGCGGTCAGCTTATGGTTAAGATTTTACAGCTTACCCCGCAAGGTATGCTTAAAATAATATCGGCTAATAAAGATTTTCAAAGCTATGAAGTTAATCTAAATGATAGTCAAGAGTCTTGTGTGCTTGTTGGTAAGGTTATAAAAAGTTTAGTTTAAAATAGTATAAAAAGATGTATTTTTAGTGTATTTTTAAAGGTATTATTCAATAAAAAATATTATAATTGCGTAGTTTATTACAGATAAAGAAGTGCATTATGAAAATTCCAAAAAAACTCAATCCAGCTCCATTGTTACTATCGGCTATAAATATAAAATTTGATTCAGACATTCCAACCGATGCAGTTTTTGGGATTTTATACCAAAATTTTCAAAACGAATTAGGAACTTTTAAGAGTTTTTCTATGCCGATAATAAATATCCCATTAGAGATAAGAGAAAATGAAGATAATCTAAAATTTGCGCCAATATATACGCTACTAGATGAGAGTAAGCTATACTCAATACAAATAGGCGGTAAAGTAGCGTCAATAGTATATGATAAAGCTTATGGAGTAGAGTATCGTGGCTGGAAAAACTACTTTAAACTTGAAGTAGAAAAATTTATAGAGTGTATAGATAAGTCAAAAATTATAAAAAATATTATAAGCTTAGAGTATCAAAATATAGATTTTTTCGAGCATGAGAATATATTTGAAAACGTCAATATAAAAATAGACTATCCTGTAAAATGCATCAGTAGGCAGTTAAGCTTTTCGGAAACATTTGAAGGTGTAACTAACAACATAAATATAAACGGCTTGGCGCAAGCCATAGTGGGCAATAAAAACACTAGTGGCTCAACAATAGATATAAAGACAGTTTATGCGGATTCTGATATAAGTATAAATAATATAAAAGAAATGCTAGGAAAAATGCATGAAAGCAATAAAAAGCTGTTTTTTTCAATCATTAAAGAGGATTATATAAATGCAAAATTTAGCCCAGAATACTAATATAAAAATGATATTCCCTGCAACAATGCTTATAGCTTCATTAGTAGCTACAAGTGAAGCTAATATGTCAAAAATGGAAGTTATACAAAATAATACGAGTAAGTTTTTAGATATGAGTTCTTTAAATCAAGTAAATAATATTGATAGCTTATTATTTAGAAGTATGTTAAATTTTGCCGAAAATATCGTAAAAAATTCACATGATTTGGATGCTGATTTTGCAAAGATAATTAATGATAACATAATCGATTTATTGGCTTAATATGGGAATTTCGCAAAGCGATATACAAAAGTATCTACCGCAATACCTAAGTGATGATGCCAAAAAAGCTTTAAAAAACTCGCTTGATAATTTTCCAAATAATATGGAAAAAATGGTAATGTCTGAAAATATATTTAATGAGCATAAGTCTAAACTTTTGCAGTCCGATATAGTGGAGTGTGAGAATATATATAATGGGCGTAATGCCAAAGTAATGATAATATCTAACTCTTGTGATAACAGTAGCGAGAATGAGCGTATTTTTCCTATTTGCGTATCATTTGTAATAATTCTTAGCCTTGAAAAAATAAAAAATATATTTGAAAAAAGCGGAAAAGATGAGCAGTCTATAAACAATCAACTAGATGCCATAAAAAAGCAACTAGTAACAAATATGTTTTATTTACCAAATGGAACAGTAGCTTTACTAGATAGAACTATGCACTTACATTATGATGATTTTAAAAAAACAATGATAAATAAAATAGCTTCTTTAAGTAACTATGGATTTTATACTTTTTTGTTTAAACTATCTTATCATTTTACTAGGCTAGGCGAAAAAACACAAAGAGGTTAGTTTTTACTAAAACACCTCTTTACAGTAACTTAGCCTTTGATAACTTCATAGCCATATCATAATACTCTACAAACTTATCAAATCCTAAATTAAAATATTATCTAGAGTAAAATGTGGGCCATAACCGATTAAGGTTATACCCTCTTTTAGTTTTTTACATTAATACCCATAAAAGAGCTTATTATCTTGTTTAGTTTGATCCCGCAAGGTATGCTTAAAATAATATCGGCTAATAAAGATTTTCAAAGCTATGAAGTTAATCTAAATGATAGTCAAGAGTCTTGTGTGCTTGTTGGTAAGGTTATAAAGAGTTTAGTTTAAAATCCAAATAAACCACCAGCACTGGATAAACCTCCGACAAAAACGGGGTGTTTTTTAGCTTTTATTCCGCTTAAAATGATAGTTAGCCGTAGTCAAAGAAATATCGCACAAATAACTAACACACCGCATTAATGAAATAGTCGCGTATAGTTGATTAAGGTTATTTGAAGTCTATCAAATCTTAATAGTGGCAAAATACGCCATAAAAAATATTCTTGGGTCCTTTTAGACTATTTTAAGCTCCTGCGGTTGGCGTGCGCTTAAAGAGTGGATTTGATAACAAATTTTAGCCACTTCGTTTTCGTTTAAATTTTAAAAAAACAAATTCTTTTTAAAAATTTAAAAAATAATCCTAAAATAAAATATAACTTAAAATATATCTGTTGAGGTAGATTTAAAAAATATTTTTTTCATAACTTATAAAAAACTTAGTTTAACATTGAAAAAAAATTAAAAAAATGATACAATTTACCGTTTTTATGGTTATACTACGAAGCCTTTTTAAAATTTTAATTCTAAAAGATGAGTAAAATAATTGACATTTTCACAAGATCGATTTTTATCAAACCGCATTTAAATTTACTACAATGGGCTGAAAAATATCGTATTTTAAGCAAAGAAAGCTCGTCAAATTTTGGAAAATTTAAAGCAATTAGCTATCAAAAAGAACCAATGATCGAAATTTCAAACCCAAAGCGTGAAAAAATAGTGCTACTTTGGGCTTCTCAACTAGGCAAAAGCGAACTGCTTAATAACGTTTTGGGCTACTATATCCACCAAGAGCCGAGCACTATTTTATTTATGCTACCAAACAAAGACGATGCGGAAGATTACTCAAAACGCCGTTTAGCTCCGATGTTTCGTGATTGTGCCGAGCTTAATGCGCTTATTAATGCAAATGACGCAAGCAACACGATATTAATTAAAAATTTCAGAGGTGGCAACCTTGCGCTAGTTGGTTCAAATAGTCCTAGCAAATTAGCCAGTAAGCCAATTAAAATTTTATTAGTCGATGAAGCCGATCGTTGCGAGGCAACAAAAGAGGGTGATAGCATAGAGTTAGCCCAAAAGCGAACCAGCACTTTTTACGACAGAAAGATAATAATTTGTTCTACGCCAACAATTGCAGGAAGTTCGACTATACAAAGCGAATTTCAAGCCTCAGATCAGCGATATTTTTACATCAAATGCCCGTTTTGTAACCACTCTCAAAAAATGATTTTTGAGCGCATTATCTTTGAACTTGACGAATATAACGAACTGATAGAAGAAAGCGTAAAATATCAATGTAGCGAGTGTGGCACGCTTTTAAACGAACAAGAAAAAAACGAAGCTGTAGCAAATGGCGAGTGGATACCTGCTAATCCAAAATCAAACGTGGCCGGATTTTTCTTAAATGCTATTTATAGCCCATTTTTTAAAATGCACGAAATGGCAAGAGCTTTTTTAAACAGCAAAGATAGTCAGCTAAAACTACAAACATTTAAAAATACACTTGAAGCTACTACCTACGAGCCACCTAACGTAGCATTTAGCGAAAACGAGCTTTTGGAGAGAATTGAAGAGTATTCAGACGAAAATTTGCCAGCTAAAATTTCATTTATTACAGCTGGCGTTGATATTCAAAGCAACAGAATAGAAATTATTTTTATAGGTTGGTGCAAAGGATATGAGGCTTATAATATAGACTATAAGCAAATTTATGGCAACACTGATCAAGACGAAGTTTGGCAAAAATCATACAAAGAGCTAATGCGAAAATTCAGGCGAGAAGATGGCAAAATTTTAAGCACTACATTAGCCTTAATCGATAGTGGCTATAATGCTTTGCGCGTTTATAATTTTGTTTCTCTATCTCCCCGCTTTATAGCAAGTAAGGGAATGAGCGAAACAAGTAAAAAATTTGATTTTATAAACAATGTCAAAAAGATAAGAAACGGTGTAAGGCTGGTTAATATCGGCACTTTTAAAGGAAAGAGCGAATTTTTTAGACTTCTTCACATAAAAACAGCCGGAGAGGGATATTTTCACTATAACAAAAATTTTACAAATGAATTCTTTTTACAATTAACTGCCGAAAAACTACAAAAAACGAAAAATAAAAATGGTTATGATAGGCTCTCTTGGGTAAAAATCAGAGATCGAAACGAGGCACTAGATATTACCGTTTTAGCTCTTGGAGCCGCAAAAATTATCAAAAATCAAATTAAGCGTAAAAGAGTAGTAATAAATGAAAATGGGGCTAGAAAATGAAAAAAATCCATGACAATGTAATGATTAAAAAAACCAGATACGATTTAAATATGAGTATAGAAAACGCGTCAAAATTCGAGCAACTGTGCGAAGCTTATAATATGTCAAAATCAGCAATGGCTGATTTGATAATAGAGAGTTTTTGCAAAGGAAATCTAGTATATAAGGCTTATTTACAAAATTTGCGCTCAATGAAAAAATGCTTTAAAGCCAAAGTTAAGCACGATTTAAGCCTGTTTGAGAAACTATAATGACAGTAGATACTAACGAATTATCAGCCGCACTTGGTATAACTCAAAGACGCGTGCAAGATTTGGAAAATCAAGGAATTTTTACCAAACTAGCGCGCAATCAGTGGGATTTAACAAAATGTATCGATGACTATGTTGAATACAAAGTAAGATCAGCCACTCAAAATTTCGAGTTATCACAAGCCAGAGCCAAAAAAGAACTAGCCGAAGCGGAATTAAAAGAGCTAGCATTAGCCGAGAAAAAGGGCGAAGTAATAGCAATCGAGCGACTAGAAAAGGATTTAAGCGATATAGCCGCAACACTCTCAAACAAGCTTTATACTTTGCCACAAAAAATAAAAAGAGTTATAAATTTAAGCGATGAGGTCGAAAGTGCGATAAAAAACGAGGTCGAAAGCGTGCTTTTAGAGCTAAAAGACGCTAAGATTTATAAGGATTTTGCCTTAAACTCTACTTCTGATTAATAAATTGTATTTTGTTACCACATTTAAAAATTTAAGAGCATTTAAGTAAAATTTTAAATTTCTAACTTAGCTAAATTATTCTTAAAAAATCCCTTGTAAAAATAAATCTATCATTTAAACTAAAATACGCACATGACGACAAAAGAGAAAATTAAGCGCATAGATGACGCGATCGATGATGTTTTAGACGGGTTAAAAAATGGCATTGAGATAAAAGAATATCAGATCGATAATTTAAAAGTCCAAAAGCGTGGTCCATTAGAGCTGATAACCGAGCTTAGACGCATACGCGCGGTGATAATCGATGACGCACGCAAGAAAAACGCCCAAAAGCAAAAAGCATACATTTTCGGAGACAGGTATTAATGTCAAGAAAAAATAAAAATTTAAAAACATCTGCAATTAAAACGGCTCAATATAAAAAAGTCGCGCCAAAAACTAATATTAATTTTTTTAAATATCCAAGTTTAGAGCCAAATAAAATCAACTCATACGAGATAAACCAACTCTTACGAAACACAAATTTAGACAAAGCAAGCGCAAAATTAAGAGCGCAAGCAAGAAGTGTAAGCGCATCTGTTTCTTTATCAGCTGGCTTTTTTGAAACGCTAAGTAGTGAAATTTTTGGCGAAAAAGGGTTCATTTTAGACGTAATGACGCAAGATAAAAGACTAAATCAACTAATACAAAACGCTTTTTTTAACTGGGAAGAGAACTGCTGTAAGTATGGAATTTATGATTTTGAAGATTACGAAGAGATGGTTTTAACCGCTCTTTATCGCGATGGTGAAGTCTTTATTAGAATTTATAGGCAAGAGTGCCTTAAAATTGAGCTTATAGACGCAGAGGATATTGACAATAACTTAAATGACGAAAATAAGCTCATTTTTCACGGTATAGAATTTTACGAAGATAAAATCACACCTAAAAATTATCACATAAAGCTAGATAACGGTAAATACTTAGTTATTTCAGCTGATGAAATTTTACACATTAAAAAACCAAAATTATTTAAGCAAAAACGCGGGATTACAATGTTAGCTAGTGCGATTTTTGACACACACAGCAAAGACAAATTAAAAAAATCAGAGCTCGATCGCGCAAGATTAGCTAGTGAGCTAACCGGATTTTTAACGAGAAAAAATGAGGGCGTAACTGTTGAAGATATGGACTGGGACGAAAACGGCGAAATCGTGCAAAAAGATATAAATATACCACAAACACTGCAAACTGGAACATTTGAGCTTTTAGATGACAATATTACGCCACATTTTGTTGATCCGCATAATCCAATAAATATGGAGTATTTCTTAAAAAGCACAGATAGGGACGTAGCGCGAAGTTTAGGAATTAGCTACGCAACCTATACGGGCGATTTAAAAGACGTTAATTATAGTTCCATTAGACACGGCACAATAGGTGAAAGACGCCATTTTACAAGAGTCCAAAATTTCATTAAGCGCAAATTTCATAACAAAATTTTTAAACATTGGCTTTTTTGTGAGCTACTAAATCTAAAAATAAGCACTCACCAATACGAGCAAATTATAAATAATTTTATCTTTAAATCGCAAGGCTGGGAGTATATCGATCCTGTAAAAGAAGTAAATGCAAATAAAATAGCCGTTGAAAATGGTTTTAAAACAATAACTGAGGTTTTAAGAGAAAAAGGAGTGGAAATTGATACGTTTATGGACGAGTTAGAAAAAGAAAAACAAATAGCCCAAAAAATCAGAGAAATAAAAATTTTAAAAGGAGAAATCGATGAAAATTAACATTTCAAAAGAGAATTTTACTAATTTTAGCGCAAAAATGAGCCAAAAAAATGCCATTAACGACGAGGATAAGACTATTAGCTTTATTGCTCTTAGTAAGGATAATTTACATAAGCGATCGTCATTTTTTGGTGATGATTATTATCTAAGTGTTGATACGAAAAATGTAAATTTTGCGGCTAAAACGCTTTATTTAGATCATAGTGTTAGCTTTAAAAATGCCATTGGCAAAATCGAGGCGGTAAAAAATGAAGATGGTGATATTAAAGTAGTTGTTAAATTTGATGAAAATGTAGAAGAAAGCCGTGAAGCATTTGCTAGATATAAAGCCGGTTTTAGCGATAGCGTAAGCGTTGGATTTGGCGATTATAAAATAAAAGAGATGCAAGATATTGAGGGAGTGCCACATTATCAAATTTGCGAGGGTAGCATATCTGAGTTAAGTGCAGTTTGGCAAGGAGCTGATCCGAATGCAAAAGTGGCTAAGTTTTCAAAGCCAATAGAGGCAAAAGACAATGAAGATATAAAAGAATTTTCAAATTCAGCCCAAACGGCTAAAAATAATGATGAAGATATAAAAGAGATAATCGCACTAGCAAAAATTGCCGGAGAAGAAACAGAGGCATTAAACGCTATACAAAACGGACTTAGTTACGTTGAATTTAGTAAAATCTTAGCCCAAAAAAATCAATCAAAACAACAAATTAAGGAGATTAAAATGACGAAGCAACAAAGCGCGAGCGAACAAAGATTTAACCTAGCTAAAATTATCCTAGGTGCAGGAAATGCCGGAGTTGATTTAGGCTATGAGCTTGAAAACCACTACAACTCTAAAAATGGAAGATTTGTTTTGCCTCAAAATTTCGGAGCAAATTTTAGCGATTCAATCACGACTACCACAACCGGAGCAGGTGCGATAGCGACTGAATTTAGAGAAGATTTACTAATAGAAGCTATAAAAAAAGAAAGTCCGCTTTTAACTCAGTGCAGTTGGCTATCAGGACTAACAGGAAGAGTGGAGATACCGCGCAACAACTCAAATATCACGGCTGATTTTGTCGAAGAAGGACAATCAAGACAGAGTGAAAATTTAACATTTGATAAGATCATACTAGAACCACACACCATAATAGCAACCGTAAGAATTACAAGAACTATGATGAATATGAGCGCATTTAGCCTTGAAAAAATGGCGTATGACGCTATGAAATTTGCGATACGCAAAAAGTTAGAAGAATCAATCTTATATGGCAAGGGCGTTATAAAAGGAATATTTGAGATTAGCGGAGTGCCTAACATGGTTGATTATCTAAAAGCCCCAACACTTGAAAAAACACTATCTTTTGCAGATGTACTAGACGACAACGGCGGTGACATTGAAAACGCAAAATTTGCCCTAAGAAATAGTGATGTTAGTAAATTACGCTCAACACCAAGAAGCGCAGTCAGTGAAAAAATGCTTATTGAGGATTTAAACAATTTGCAAGGTTATGTGTATCTTACAACTCAACGTCTAAAAAACGGTGATTTGGTATTTGGTGATTTTAGAGATATTTTTATCGGCTCATTTGGCAACATAGAGCTTTTGCCACACAACGAAAGGGGCGGGGATGTGGTTTTAGAATTATTCTTAGACACAGACGCTAAATTAGCACGTGAAAAATCATTTGTGATTTCAAAAACATCGCTATAAGGAGTAAAAAAATGAGTAAATTTACGGTTTTATACCCGACTAGGATAGCCACGCAACATTACGAAGCTGGTGATGAGGTCGAGCTACCTAACTCAACGGATCAATTTTTCATAAAAAGGCTTATTGAAATTGGTTGTTTAAAACCAATTGAAGACGATACTAAAAAAGCTAAAAAAGAAGAGTTGCGTGGCACTAACATAAAAGAGCTAAAAAGCAAAAAGCCAAAAAATCCGACTACACAAAAACAAGATGATAACGATTTAGATATTGATACTAGCGAAATTGAAGAGTAATTAAATGTTAAGTCAAGAGATGATTTTACGTGATTTGGGTAAAATTCTAGCCAAAACGAATGCAGTAGCATTAGCTAAACGCGAAAAATTTAACGTCCATTTAAACAAATACACAAAAATCATCTTTGACGATGGCATAACAGCTATTCAAACCACAGCTCTTGCTTTGGCTAGCGAATGTAAAAATTTGCGCGTGAAAGATGAAATAAACATTAATGACGAATTTTATCAGATTACTAAAATCGAGTTAGAAAATCAATATCTAAAAAGACTATATTTGAAAGGAATCTAGTGCAAAGAGATCAGATTATTAACAATTTAGCCCAAAGCTTAAAAGAAGCTAGTAAAAACGTAGAAATTTTTACAACTCCAACTTTTGAAAATAGCGATTTGCCGCTAATTATCATTAAAGACCTAGACGATAACATAAACTCTGACGCGTTTAATATCGTTTCACACTCTTTAAATGTAGAAATTCACATAATAACAACAACTTATAAAAAATCAAGTGAAATCATAAAAGCTGTTTTGCAAATTTTAAAAGGTTTCAAGAGTAAATTTTTAACCATAAAGCAAACGAGCCTAAACCGCGAAGAGTTCCAAATATATGATAATGAGTATATTTTAAGCGTGATAGGACTAAATTTTAGCTATAAAAGTGAGGTTTTTGAAGCGTGAGAGAGCTATTTTTAGGCGTTATTTGTGAAGTAAAACAAGATGAAAGCCTAGTTAAGGTTGATTATTTGGGCGTTAAAACCAAATTTGTGCCGTATTTGCAAACCGCAAATTCATTTAAACGCCATTTTATACCGCCACGAGTTGGCGAACAAGTTATTTTATTTGATTTAGGTGGTATGAAAGTAGCTATTGGTAGCTTTTTTAATCAAAACTTTGCCAAACCTCAGGACGCAAACGCAAGTAAAGAGATAACTAAATACGAAGACGGCACTATCATAAGTTACGACACCGCCTCATCTACACTTGAAATTTTAAATGCAAAAACATTAAATTTACTCATAGAAAACGAAGTTAATATTACCTGCAAAAATGCAAATTTAATAGCTAAAAACACAACAATAAAGAGTCCGCAAGTTTTAATCAAAGGAAATACTGTTATACAAGGTTCAATTAGCACCACAGGCGAGGGTGGAGGATCTGGAAGCTTTGAAATTTTAGGCAATGTAAAAATAAAAGGAAACTTAACCACAACTGGCAATATAACCGACACAAAAGGCGATTTAACTTCTCATTCCCACAAAGATACAGACGGCGGAACTTCTCTACCAAGATAATTTTATGCTATTGTTATAAAAAAAATGGCATAATCGGGTGAAATTTAGCTTTTTGGGGTTAAAAATGCAAAAAGTCATTATAAAAAATCTCGGACCATTAAGAGATTGTGAGATAGAATTAAAAAAATTTATGGTATTTATCGGCGATAGCGCAGAGGGCAAAAGTATAGCATTAAGGACCATTAGTTTATTAAAATGGATCTACAAAAAAATGCAATATAAAGCACTACTAAAACACTCTAAAACAAGAGCTGACGCGTTAAGGTTTAGACTTGACGGACTATTAAAAAGCTCAATGTTAGATGATTTTTTTTCAAAGGAAAGCTACATCGAGCTTATAGAAAACCAAAAGAGCATAATCGTAATAGAAAATGGAAAATTAAAACCACACTACGACAACATCAAAAAGGATAATTTTTTAGTTGGCAAAATTCTCTTTTTAAACGATATTAGATCGTCTTTGGCTGAAATTTTATCAAGTCCTAGCGGGAAAAGAGCCAAATTTTCATATTACACAAATGATATGATAGAAAATTTTCATGAAAGCTTAAAACATTTTAAAGAATTTAAATTATCTACAATGGACCTATCACTAACCACCAAAAAGAAAGTAGGCTATGAGCAGGTATATTTAACCAAAAACGGTAAAGATACAAAATTTGAACACGCCAGCTCGGGAGAAAAGAATTTATCAATTTTAGAGTTAATATGTAGCTATTTTGCCAATAGTTATGATTTTGACACTGGTTTTTCTCGAAGCGTGGTTGATTTGATTTCACAAAAAATACAGATAGAAAATATCGTAAAACTACAAGAATACATAAATAATAAGAATTTTCGTAATTTTATGACATTTTTAATAGAAGAACCAGAGGTTAATTTATTTCCTCAAAAACAACAAGCCGTAACTAATTTTTTATCATCTATACAAAAATTACAAAACGCACCAGAGATCATAATATCCACTCATAGTCCGTATATATTAATGGCATTAAATAATTTAATTTACGCAGGTAAGTTAATAAGCGATCCAAATTTTAGGTATCAAAGCCAATTATACGAGTTGATAGACAGTAAATATATCTTAAATTTAAAAGATTTTAGTGCACTTTTGTTAGAAAACGGCAAAGCCATAGATATTATAGACCAAGACACAGGGCTAATAAGTGCTGATAAGCTAGATAAAGTTTCAGGCGATATTATGGATACTTTTTATAAATTGTGCGAATTTGATCCAAGTAGTATCAATGAATAGATTAATAAACTTGCCGGCACTAAGCCAAAATAAGAAAATTTTCAAAACCGTAGTGGTTTGTGATGAAAACAATAAAACAGTGCGTCTTGAATGCAACGGTAGTGGATTTTACAAAGCAAAAATAGACGATAAATATAACACATATTTAACACAAAACGAAATAAGGTGCGATTATGCCATAGTTTCAGAGGACATCAAAGAAGTTGCGATTTTAGCCGAATTAAAGGGAAGCGATATAAACCACGCATTTGACCAAATTATAGCATCTAAAAATAAATTTTGTAAAGGCTTTTTAAAAGTATATGGAGCGGTTGCATTTGGCGGAAAAATACCAGCTGGAACACAAGAGCAACATTTTGCCAAAAAAGCGACACAAAACGGACTAAAAAGGCTATTTTTGGGGCGTGGAAAACTTACTTTAAAATATGAAAATACTCAAATTTCGCGCTGATGTTTTTTAGATAATCTTTTTGATTTTCTAAAATCCGATGGCTTAACTGCGTTTTGATCTCGCCAAAGCCCTTTTTTAAGATTTTTAGCCTTTGTTTGTAAATTTTTATAATCCTTTGAAAAATCTGTATAAGCCCAAGCATAGCCATCAGATACCATTTTGGCATTTATGTCTTTGTTGCCAGAATACAAAACAGCTAGTGTGCGACCGTATCTGTCCTTACCTTTTTTGACGATTTTTATATCCTTTTTGGCGGTAAGCTTTGATAGATGTCTTTTAGCTTCTCTTCCGTAGGGTTGCTTTAATTCTGGTGCGTCAATGCCGTAAAGACGAATTTTAACCCTATCTTTTTCATTTGTTATAGCCGTAACTGAATCGCCATCGTGGATATTTACAATATCAACAAAATCAGCCAACAAAGACGATACTAAAAACAACAATACAAATACTTTTTTCATAAAAAAATCCCTTGTAAAATTTTATAACGCCGTTTTTATAAAATACAAATAAAAAGGCGTAAGATGTATCAAATAGACGTTTTAGAAAACTTGCGAAGAATTTTTATCACAAATAAATACTCTAAAACACTACGACCGCTTTTTGGGCTAAATCGTCATATTGACAAGCGAGCAGACCTTTTTAGCCTTTTAGAACTTAAAAATGATATTTTAACTCAAATTTCCTTATACGAACCACGCATTAACCCTGTTTTAATAAATTTTACACAAGAAAACGGATTAATAACGTGCGAGATAACTTACACGCAAGAAAATGAAACTAAATTTTTAAGGCTAAACGTATGAAAACTCCCGATTTTATAAAGCCTTTTGACATTGAAAAAGAGCGTGAAAACATAATTAAGGAATTTAAACAAAAAAGCGGTAAGTTAAATTACACACCGCTTATCGGTGATGATTATATGACGCTTATTGATATTTTTTTATTTAGATTAAAGCATTTTATAGAGCTTACAAACGTTGCCATTTCTAAAAACTATCTGCTGTTTAGTCAGGGTGAATACCTTGATGAGCTCGTAAAATTAATAGGCATTAAACGAAATGAAGAAATTAGACCAATTGCTGAACTTGAAATAGAAGTAAGCTCGGCTACCTTTTTAAGCAAAGGGACAAAATTTACAGACGGTAAAGGGCATTTTGCTTTTTTACTAGATGAAGCAAATATCACTAATAAGGCTGTTGTTAAAGTTGAAGCTGGCAAATATTTTAAGGAAAATTACGAAACTACTACGCTTGAAATTCCAAATATTTACGTTAAAAAAATTTCCCAAAAAAGCCCGTTTAGTGGATTTAAA
This sequence comes from Campylobacter sp., assembly GCA_052170535.1. Classification (GTDB taxonomy): domain Bacteria; phylum Campylobacterota; class Campylobacteria; order Campylobacterales; family Campylobacteraceae; genus Campylobacter_A. The sequence goes on from JBQNAH010000003.1 coordinate 69,543, forward strand.
GCCAAAGAAAGCGATGATGAGCTAAAAAATAGATTTTTACTAGCCCTGCACCGTTTTAGCACAGCTGGAAGCGAAAAAAGTTATCTTTTTTATGTGTTAAGTGTTGAGGGTATAACAAAGGCTAACGTATATCAGCTAAGTGCGGGAGTGGTGCAGATAGTGTATTATTCTGAATTTGAAAATTCTCTCGCACAAAGTAAAATAAAAGACGCTTTAAAAGATAAAATTCCGCTAACTGATGAGGTTAGAATAAAACCGGCAAATCGCGTAAATTTAGATCTTGAAATACAAATTACGCCCAGCCAAGACTTTATGTTTAGTGAAATTTTGACAAATGTTGATCTACAAATAAAGGATTTTTTCTCAAAAATTCAAATTGGCATTAATCCTCATTTTTCGCAAATAATCGAAGTTGCATTTAATGAAAATGTAAAAGCCGTAGAGATAAAAACGCAACTCCCTAAAATAGATAAAGACAGTATTTTAATCCTAAAATCTCTTAAAATAATCAAGGCTAATAGATGATTGATTTAAGAGCTTATGGCGATGTTTTATTTAGAATTGATGAGGTAATGACTAAAAAATACGACGAGTTGTTAAAATTTGACGAAAAATATTTTTATTCTCAAAATGATTTTAATCGCGCTTTTTTAGCGCACATGTTTGACATTGAGCCAAAAAGCATAAATTTAAACGAAACAAAAGAGCTTTTAAAAGAGCCAATTAAAACATATTTTAACGAGGGCACTTTTTACAGCCTCAATAAAGCCCTAAAATCCTTTTACTCTGAATGTGAAATAAAAGAGTGGTTTAATTATGGTGGCAAGCCCTATCATTTTAAACTTGATCTTGAAGCTTCTAAAACCGGTATAGGCAAAGAGAGCCTAGCAAAAACGGACGAGATAATAACAACTTTTAAAAATGCGCGTAGTGTTTATGATGGGGCAAATATACAAATTTCGTCAAAAGCAAAAACACACGCTGGAATTTACGCATTACAAGGAGAGAATATAAGCGTTATGCCTTTTGTTTTACGCGAAATAAAAAATAAAGCCGTAATTAGTTACGCAAATACATATAAACAAGATGAAATTATAAGTTTAAAATTAAATTTAAAAGGAGTAATAGCGTGAGTTATTTTAGCATTTTAACGTCCGCCGGACTTGCAAAGCTGATAAAAGCCGGTGCAAATAGCGCAAATATAGTTTTAAATAAAATGAGCGTGAGCGATGATAAGGGTGAGATTAATCAAAATATGCAAATTTTACCAAACGAAAAGCATAAATTTAGCATTAATTCAATCACTCCAAGTAGCCAAGATAAAAATGTGCTAATAATTGAAGGTGTAGTTAGTAGTGATGTTGGCGGTTTTTACATTAGAAAGGTTGGAATTTACAGCGATGATGGGGTGCTGTTTGCTGTTGGAAATGTGCCAGAGAGCTACAAACCACTTTTAAGCGAGGGAAGTGCAAAAGATATAACGATTAAATTTTATTTGCAAATAGATAACAGCGCAAATATAACGCTAAAAGTCGATAATAATATAACACTAGCAACACGCTCTCACGTGCAAAGCGAACTAGAAAAACTAAATAAAACTCTTGAAACTAAGTTCTTACCACTTGCAGGCACAGCGGTAAATTCTTTAAAACTAAACGGCATTGAGGCTAACAAATATGCGTTAAAAACTGATTTTTACAACAAGACTGAGATAGATAGCAAATTTTCAAATGAAAAAGCAGTCGCTGAGGCAATAAAAGCCTTAAAAACAGACAAAACAGGAAGTATAAACAAATCAAACCCTGGCTACGCAAAGCTTGAAAATGGCCTTATCTTTCAGTGGGGAGTAACCATAGCACCAAAAAACGAAGAAAATTTTTCTTTTTATTTTCCTATCACTTTTCCAAGCACTTGCTTAAATGTATTGATGACGCTTGAAACAGGGGCGCAATTTAATGCGTATGATTGTGTTATTCAGCTTTACACCAAAACTACATCATCAGCAACTGCCGTCGTGCAAAGATGGGGAGGGGGTGCAGTAATCGATACTAGCTCCGTGCATTGGCTAGCTATTGGATACTAAGGAGAAAAGATGAAATACGTTTATTATAATCAAGAAACAAATGAGATAAGTGGCTTTTATGATGATGAAATTCATCAAAACATACCTAAACCAAATTTTCAAATAACAGATGAAATTTGGCAAAAAGCCATGAGCGAAAACGCAACACACGTAAATATCAAAACAAAAGAGCTATACAGAGAGCAAAAACAGATAAATCAAGAAGAGATACTAAAAATTAGGTGCGAAGAATTTTTAAGCAATGTCGATGAAATTTTAAATCAAGAGGCGCGCAAAAAAGGCTACGATAGTATCGTAACAGCGGTAAGTTATGCTGGATATGAGAACTCATTTCAGGCTGAGGGGATTAAATTTGGCAAATGGCGAAGTCAGGTTTATGAATGGGGCTATGCATTGCTTAAAGAAATAGAAAGTGGCAAAAGAAGCCTACCGCAAAGCTTTGAAGAGATAAAAAACGATATGCCAAAATTTAAATGAAAGGAGAGAGGGTTTATATTTAAATTGCCAGAGGGGAAATCTTGAAGCCCCCTAAAAAGGGGGACTAGGCTAATAAGCCTTGACAGCTATTATGCATAATAGTATAATTACTGTCATCAAGATTTTGATTAGCTTCAATTTACTCACCTCACTTTCCGAGGTGTAAATTTAAGCCAGAGGTTGCACCCTCTGGCTTAACCTCTAGCGCAATAATACCAAATAAACTCTTAAAACACAAAATGCAAAACACAGTTAAAAGACCGCTTTTAAAGCCCTTTGATAAGGATAAATTTGAGCTCATGCAAGATTATGAAATCGACCCTGCTAACTTAGGATTAAACGCTAAAAAAATAAAAATCCCAAAAGGCTATAAAACAAATGGTGCGAACGTGCCACGCCTTTTTTGGTGCATATTTGCGCCAAATTCACCCGAATATCTCTCAGCTGTTTTGGTGCATGACTTTTTATGCGATGAGGCGGAATTAAAATTTAAGAGCGATAAAAGGCACGGCAGAGATCTATTTCTTGTTGCAGACACGGTATTAAAGCAAATGATGAGCGAGCTTGGCGTAAAAAAATTGAAATTTCAGTGCTTTTATTATGCGTGCAGAGCATGGCATAAGCTAAGATATGGTGGCTAAAATGTGGTTAGGGTTATTAAATTTACTCTCTAAGCTAAATTTTAAAGGCTCACCGTTTTTTATCGGCATAATCGTTGTTTTATGCGTAAATACCTATTTTTTGCATCAAAGCAACAAAAGCTTAAACGAAAAATTAACCGCTTGCCAAAAACAGAGCGCAAATTTACACTTTGAAGCAAATTTGCTTAAAAATGATATTGAAATAGCTCATCAAAAGCTAAGTTTTAGCAATGCAAAGATCAAAGAGTTAGAAGCAAAAAGCCCTAATGAAAGCGAAATTTCTTTAAAAATGGCTAGTAAATTTGAAAAGATAAAAACGCCAAAAAAAGACGATGAATGCGAGAAAAAGCTAAAATTTTATAAGGAGCTGATAGATGAAGCTGGGAAGTAATTTATTTGTTAAGGACAGGGGGTTCGAGTTACGGTCTGCTTGCAGTTGCGAGCCTGCGACGCAAAGCCACCCCCTATCCTTAACAATCCAACCCCCGCACGTTCAAGGTTTGCATTTAGGGCAAATGGTTCTTATTTTAGTTTCTTTATTGTTTCTTTCAGGGTGCGCGGGAGAGCCACAAATAATCACAAAAACGGTTTATAAAGATGTTTTTGTGCCGATTAGTTGCATAAAGCAAATGCCAAAAAAACCAAATTTCATAAAAGGCGATGTAAAGAGCGCAAAAGAGCTAATGAGCTATCTTTTGACGTGTGAAGCATTGCTAAAAGGGTGCGTAAATGAGTGAATTAGTAATAAAAACTAGGAGATTTTGGCTAAATAAAAGGGCATTAATCGAAATCGCACTATCTATTTTAATTGCCATATTGCTTACTGTGGAGATTTGGTAATGGATTTACTAGATAGAGCTGGGATTTATTTATGGGTTTTTATGATCGGTCTAATCGGTGGCGCACTTGGTTTTATAGGAAATAGCTCAACCAAAAAAAGAATAATAGACGCGGTCATAGGAACTTTTACATCAATGTTTCTTGGTTGGATCGGCTATGAGATAGTAAATGCGTGGAGTAAGGACGAGCGCATAGCCTTAGCTAGTTGCGGATTTATCGCGTGGCGTGGCGCGGAGTGGATAAGACAAATTGTGGATAATTTTATAAAAAACAAAATCATAAATCAAAAAGACGAAAGCGAGGAGCAAGAATGATTTTAAAAATACAAAGATTTAAAAATGTAAAAAATGCGACAATTGGAAAATTTGAATTAACAAATAACGATGAAATTTTACTTAATGGCTACTCACTTGAACCAGCCGGAGACGATTGCGCGCAAGCAAACCAAAATAGGCGCATACCACAAGGAGATTATAAAATATTATGGCACAAATCACCAAAATTTAACAGAACTCTGCCACTACTTTATAATCAAAACGTATCAAAGAGTAGGTATATTTTAATTCATAACGGAAACTACCAAAAAGATACGCAAGGATGTATTTTACTTGGGAATTTAGCCACAGATGAGGGGGTTTTTAATTCAAATGCCACTATGAGTAAATTTTTGCAACTGACAATAAATAAAGATTTCAAAGTAAAAATTATTAATGATTTTAAATAAAATCCCTTGTAAAAATTCTATTAAAAACAAACTAAAATAAGCCAAAAAGGAGAAAAAATGGCTAGCAAATACGGCGTAAATATCGAACTTTATAACGGTAGTTTAAACGCATATAAAATAAATAACGAGCGACCGATCGCAATTATTGGCGATGATGATAAGATCAAAGTTGGAATGCATGTGTTTAGTGATATTGAGGTTGCGTTAAAAGAAGTTGGAAATGGTAACATAAAAGAAACATTAAACGACTTAAAAGCCACTGGACTTCATTCGCAAATAGTTTTAAGCGTGTTTAAGAAAAACTCAAACGACGAAGAAGCCGATAATATCTCTTGTCAAAATGCTATTGATGAGCTAAAAAAATGTGAAAGTGTTATCGGCGTTAAGCCTAAATTCTTCTTAGCAGTTGGTTATAATAATGACGGAGTGCATGAAAAATTAAAACAAATTGCCGCTTATTTACGTGGAGTTTATGCGATTGAATTAAATGAATATGACGAAAGTGCGATAAATTTAAAGCTAAAAAACTACTCAACTAAAACAGCAATAATTACCTATCAAAAAGTAATCCGCACCGACAAAACCATACGTCCAGTATCAGCATTTTTAATCGCACTTTATGCAAATGTGATGAATGAAACACAATACGGCTTTTCTCAAACATACTCAAACAGAGTAATAAGCGGAATAATTGGCATTCAAACGCCAGTGGAGTTAATTCAAGGCGAGGACTGCGAAGCTGACAGATTGCGAGGCAAAGGCGTAACGCTAATAATAGCAGATGATGGATTAAGAGCGTGGGGCGGTGAAACTTGCAATGATGATATGTTTAGCTCAATACATACTTACGTCATTTTTTACACAGCAATTGACACTATTTTTAAAGCTCAAAAAACCGCGATAGATAAAAGAATGCGCGATGTGCTTAAAAATGTTGTTGATAGCTTAGAAGCGTTTTATTTAAGACTTGTGGCAAATAATGTAGCTGTTGGCTTTAAAATCGAAATTCCAAAAGACATAAACACGAATGAAACAATTAGCGAGGGAACCGTTTATATAAAACATAGCGTTCAAGAAATGCCACTAATAAAACGGATAGTAAATAGAATTTATAGAGTAACAGACTATTCTCAAAAACTAATAGAGGAGCTTTAAAATGAGTTTAAAAGCACAAGCCTTTACAGGTGGAAATTTATTTATAGAGGGATTTGGACTTTTTGGCGAAGTCGTAGATGTTGAATTGCCAAAAATAGAAAACGAGATCATCGAAACAAGTAGCGGAGTTGGAAAAATGGAGGCTATCTTGCCAACAATTAAACCACTTAGCGTAAAAATAACAGTAAATAATCTTAATTGGTATTATTTTAATATGCTCGATACTTCAAGATCGCATTATTTTTACTTAAAAGCAAACGCTAGTAATTCAGACGGCAAAGACACGCAAATAGTAGCGTCATTTAGAGGAAAGCTTAAAAATATGGACGGGGCAAAATTTGAGTTTAACAAAGAGGCTAATTTATCATTTGAAGCAAGTTTAAGTTTTTATAAGCTCGAAGTTGGAAATTTGCCAGTTATTTTATATGACGCAATTAATAATGTCTATGAAGCTGGCGGAGTTGATTTATTTGAAAATATCCGCAAAAACATACTTTAAAATCAAAAGGATAAACAATGCCATTAACAAAAATAGCCTTACCACAGCGAGAATTTACGTTTTCTGACGGACAAAGTGTATTTTTAAAATCACCCACCTTACTACAAATCCAAAACGCTCAAAAACAAAGCAGAGGCGATGAGGTAGAGCAGGTGAAAATTTTGCTAGTTGAAATGAGCGATGGCGAGTTAAACAAGGATTTTTTAAATTCTTTGCCAATTGGCGAATGGGGAGAGCTAGCAAAAGCTGTCGGCGATTTTATGGGAATAGATGTAAAAAACTAACCGAGGGTATAGCTTTAATTGGCTATACCCTACATTTTACATTAAAAGACATTATGAATTTAGAATTTAATGAATTTGTAGAGTTTTTTAATATCTCACAACGGCTAAATAGCTAAATTTAGTCAAATCAGCCAAAAATGACAGAAAAAATACCAAAGACAAAAAGCATTAAAAAGCCAAACACAACCAAGCCAAGCACTCCTAAAAGTGTTACGTTTAAAAAGTCATCAATCAGCTTAAACATCTTTGCCCCTTGTATTTTTTAAAGAGGTATTTTAATAAAATCAATCTAAAAAATGTTTTAAATAAAAGGAGTGTAGTAAATGGCAGAGCCAGTATTAACCTTTAAAATGGAGCTCAAAGGCTTACACAGCATTTTAAAAGCTGTCGATAAAAGCGCAACTACACTAAATGATAAATTAACGCAAAACATAACCGCCGGAGTTAAAAAATACAACGAAGCCTTAAAACAACTTAAAATAAATCCTATTCAAAAGGCTAAATTTCACTCTGATCTTCAAAAACTAAAAACCCAACTTACACAAGCAACACAAGCCAAAATTCGCCTAAATATGGAAGAAGCCAAGCAAAAAATTTTAAATTTAAAAGGTGAAATAATAGCTACTTTTGCAAGTGTTGCCGCTATTAGTGTGCCGATAAAAAGCGCGATAGATTTTGAAAGTGCGATGGCTGATGTTAAAAAAGTTGTTGATTTTAAAGATGCTGGTGAATTAAAATCGTTTTCAAATGAAATTTTAAAAATGAGCCAAACCATACCGATGACAGCTGAGGGATTAACGCAAGTAGTCGCGTCAGGGGCTCAAATGGGTATAGCCAAAAATGATCTTATGAAATTTACCGATATGGCGGCAAAAACAGCTGTCGCATTTGATATGACAGCCGATCAAGCCGGAGAGAGTATTGGCAAGATAAAAAATATCTTAAATCTTAGCCTAGATGAAACAAGCCAAATGATGGACGCGATAAATCACTTATCAAATAACAATGCATCAAAAGCTAATGAACTTGTCGAGGTAATGAAGCGAATTGGCGGTATTGGCAAACAAGTAGGCATCACAAAAGAGCAAACAGCCGCTCTTGCGGCTAGTTTTATTTCACTAGGAAAAGCACCCGAAACAGCTGCAAGTGCGGCTGATGCTATGCTAAAAAAGCTCAATAATATAGATTATTTAAGTCCAAAAACGCAAGAAGCCTTTAAAAAAACTGGACTAAGCGTAAGAAAATTTAAAAAAATGATGAAAAAAGACGCCCAAGGCGCAATTATGACATTTTTAGAAACGTTAAATAAAATTGATCCTCAAAAGCGCACTGGATTGCTTTCAGCCATAATGGGAACTAACTACGACAGCGACATAGCTACGCTTATAAGCGGTATAGATATTTATAAAAAGGCACTTAATGAAGTAAGCGATAGTAATAAATTTAAAGGTTCAAGCGAGGCGGAATTTAAAGCAAGAAGCGAAACGACAGCTAATTCTCTTCAATTAATGAAAAACTCATTTAATGGAGTTGGAATAAGCATAGGTAAAATATTTTTACCTTACATCAACATAGTTATTCAAAAAATAGCAAATTTTGCCGGCCAGATCAAAGAGTGGGTGCAAAAAAACGAAAGCTTAGTTAAAAATATAGGTTTTGTCATAGTTTCATTAGTTGGTCTAAAAACGGCATTTTTAGCCACAAAAGTTGCAACTGCTGGTGCTAGTTTTATATTAAATGGATACAAGCAAATTTTAACCAAACTCCCATTTGACTGTTTAAAGCTTAATGCAACTTTGTCAAGTTGTAATATTTTATTAAGACTAAAAGCCAGTGCGACTTGGTTGGCTAATATGGCGTTAAAAGGCTACGGCGCAAATATGGCTGTTTCAAGTGTTAAATCAGTCGGCTTTGCAAAAAGCATTAAAAACGTAGCCACAGCATTTAGAGCTTTAACGCTAGCCATTGCTTCAAATCCAATAGGTTTAATCACCACCACTTTTGCAGGTGCGCTTTTGATTTATAAATTGTGGCAACCAATAAAAGCCTTTTTTAGTGGAATTTGGGAGGGGATTAAAAGCGGATTAGGTCCTATTTCAGACGCTATTAGTAGCGCGTTTGAACCTTTAAAACCGATTTTTGACTGGGTAAGCGGTGCATTTGATGGTCTATTTTCTCAGGTTGAGCTTACAAAAGAGAGTTTAGAGGGCTTTAAAAATGCCGGTAAAATAGTAGGAGAGGGTATAGCCTTAGCGATAAAAGCCATCACTTTACCACTTAGAGCCGTAATGAGCGTTATATCTTGGATTGGTGATAAAACTGGACTTGGATCAAAAAAGTTAGAAAATATACCAAATATTGAAATTCCTAACATCGAGCAAAGCACAAATGGGGCGATTAATGAAACTATGGAGAAAAAACAAGCTAATATCAAAAACCAAAAAACACAAACCATAAACAACAACCAAAAAATAGACATCACACTAAATAACACAAAAGCCACACCACAAGCAGTAGCTGATGCGGTTAAAAAATCAAGCTTTGGATTTGAGGATGAAAAATGAATATAATAATAATCGATAAATACATTTTTAGAGTTGAAAACAACATCGAGTCGCTTCAAAAAAGCCTGAGTGTAAATTTTGATAAGCAAAATACGATCACAAAACCTATTTACTCGCATTTGGGCGGATTTGAAGAAGAAATTAGCTTTGATGCTACGATTTTACTCGACGATATGGCACGCTTTGAGGGCTTTGAAGAACTGGTTAAAAAGGGTGAAGCGTTAAAAATTTCAGCCTTTGATTTGGTTAAATCAAAATACATTTTAATCCACTCTTTCATACAAAACGCAGAGAATTTTACCAAAACGAAGTTTAACGGAATTTGGTATTTTACAAGAAGATTAAGCATAGCTGGATATATCATTGAGGCGGATAAAAATGAGAAGTAATATATCAAATTTTGAAAAAGATGTGTCGCGTATAACCATAAATGCTATGAATAAGACATTAAAAAGAACCGAGCAAGAGCAAAATATTGATATTAAAAAACAAGTATCAGTAAGCAGTAAATACTTAAAATACGCAACATCTAGCCAAAGTGCAACATTAAACGATCTTAGTATTGAAATTTCTGTGAAAAATCAAAAAATAAGACCAGAGCGATTAAAAATCTTAAAAAAAGAAAAGAGCGGAACTGTTGTAAACTTATATGATGGTAAGCCATTTTTCTTTAAAGGCTTTGGACTTCAAAGAAATAGAGAAAAGGGCGGTAAATTTTTAATTAGCTCCAAAAATATTGGAAAATTTGACATTTCAGAGCATGGATTAACAAGTAGATACAAAACAAAAAACGGCGTCAAAGAATCAAAGGAAAGGCGTGCGTATATAGCTAAATATTTACCAAAATCACTTGATGCATTTGCATTAAAAAATTCAAAAAAACTACTAAAAAAAGCTCAAAAAATATTTGCTGAGGAATTAAACAGATGAAGAGATACGTAGCAAAAGACAATGAAAGCCTAGATATGATTTGCTATAAATTTTACGGCTCAATACAAACGGAAATTTATAGCCAATTTTTAAGAGAAAATGAGCCACTTTTACAAAAAACAAAGCTAAATGGCGGTGATATTGTAAATTTACCAGACATTAGCCCAAAAATCAAAAAAGAGGTTAAATACTTATGGCAATGAAAAATTTTCACTCACCACGCGTAAAAATACTATATAACGGCATTGATAAAACAGATCAAATCGGCTGGATAGACATAAGTATAGAAGATTTTGAGAGCGATGAAGCTGACGTTTTACGTATTACAATGCACTGGCAAAACGCAAAACCGCGCGAAGAAGATAATATAAAAATTTACGTAGATGATAATTTTTTGGGTGATTTTACTATCTCAACCATAAAATACAATTATAAAATAAGCTATGAAATAGAGGCTATTTCGGCTAATTATTTTAAAGAATTTCGCGAAAAGAAAAATCGCACATTTGAAGAGATGAGTTATAAAGAAATTTTGACATCGATCGCAAAAGAAAATGGCTATGAAATAAAAGCTGATTTTCAAAGAATGGATGAAATTACAGATTTGGAACAATACGATACTAGCGATTGCGCGTTTTGTAAAAATATAGCTGATGATTTAGAACTTACGTTTTGTATAAAGAGCAAAACACTGATTTTTATCGATAAAGATAAGAGTAGAAATAGACCAGAATATGAATTAAAAGAAAATGAAATAATTGATCTAAACTATCAAATAAACCACACAAAAGAATATAAATCAGCCATCATTCGCTGGTTTGATAGAGAATTTAACGAATGGGCTGAAACGCAAGTCGGAAATGGGCGACCAGTGCTAAAATTTAGCCAATACGCCATCGATGAAAATGATGCTGAACGTATAGCCCAAGCCAAACTAAAAAGACAGAAAAATAGCGTGCTTGCCGGAAGTGTTACTACTATGGGTGTGCCATTTTTTGCCGGCGGATACATTACACTAAGCTTAAACGATGAGCCAAAGAAAATACGAGCGATTATCTCTAAAATTACACATAAGATTAATTCGAGTTGGACTAGCACGGTAGAATTTTTCTAGGTTTTTGACAAAAGCTTAATTTAAAAAACTGTATTTTTAGTGTGCCAAAAGTGTGCCAAAATTATCGGTTTTAAGTGGTTTTATATGGCTATTTTAAAATTTAAATTTTTAATTGCAATACTAACGCAATGCGATTTTTAGCCTATTTAGGCGACTTTGTGATTTTAATATTGGTTTGATTACTTAACTTTGTTTTAATCATTTTTTTGAGATAATATTTTTCAAAAATTTCGCAAAGAGAATATTTAAGTGAAAGAAGAAAAAACAGATAAAAATTATTTAGATCCAATTATATTACAAACAGCAAATCCCTATAATGAAATTTTAAATTTAGTTAAAAGTTTTAAGGTTGATGCAAAATTTATTGATTTTAGAATACTTGATATTATCACCGAGTGCAAATTTATCGGCGAAACTGAGCCTAAAATTTTAACACAAAGAGAGCTTGCTATTTTTAACGATGATAGTGTTTATGTAAATAATCTTGATAGTATAAATCAAAATTTTAGGGTTGAGTTTTTTGACATCAGAAAAAAAAGAACAAACCAACTTCCAGAAATTTCAATAAGCATAAACAAAAAATTAACAAAAATTATCGCAACAATCAAAAAAACAAGCGATATTTCGTATTTTAGTGAATTTGAAACCGAAATAATCGATTTTATAAACAAAAAAATGCTAAAAGTCGGCATAATTGTTGGAATTAGAAACGAGATAATGAAAAAGGAGCTAAGTAAAATAGCTTCTGTTTTGCGCGTTAAAGAGATGCTTGATAGAGATTTTATGTTTGTTGTTGTAAATGGTGTTGAAGCAGTTATGCCAATCGATGATGATTTGATTTTTCATTACAAAAACAAAATAGACAATGTTGATGAATACGGCAAAATCGACTACTCAAAGCGTGGATATTTACTCGGTGTTATCCAAGATGAAATGATAGCTGAATACATCAAACCAGTTGAGGGCAAGAACGGGCGCGATGTAAGAGGAAATTCAATAAAAGTCGAGCCACCAAAAACTGCTGTAACAAAAATACCAGAATATACCGAAAATATTGAGCAAAAAGAAGATGAAAAAAGCATCAAATTTTTTGCAAAAAGGGCTGGTTACGTAAAAGAAGAGGGCGGAAAACTTGATATTAAAGATGAGCTTGATATTAAAGAAATTTCGTTTAAAACAACTGGTTCCATAAATACGGATTTAGATTCAAACATAACTGTAAATATTACCGAAAAAGACATTACCAAAGACGCAATCGGTGCTGGAATGAACGTGGAGGTAAATGAGCTAAATATCGAAGGAAATGTGGCTGAAAATACTAGTATAAAGGCTAATAAATTACGCATTGGCGGACACACGCATTCAAAAGCAAAAATAGAAGCTAGGGATGCAAAAATAGCTGTTCATTTGGGTAGTTTTGATGGCGATTATGTCGAGATAGATAGACTTGAAGGTGGCAAAGTCAAGGCTAAAAATGCGGTTATAAAAACAGTCGTCGGCGGGGAAATAGTGGCTCAAAATTTAAAAATTGATACACTTGGGTCAAATTCTAACATCAAAGTTGCAAATATGCTTGAAATTAAGCAATTAAAAGGGACAAATAATAAAATAATGGTTGATTTTAGTATGGGAAGTGATAGAGCTGAAAATTTGGCGATTTATACCGCTAAAATCGATGATTTGAAAGAAAGCACTTCAAAAATGCCACGCCAGCTTGAAGTCAGAAAGATAGCTATCGAAGAGAATAAAATGGCTGTAAATTTGATAAAACAAAGATTAGAAGAGCTAAAAGTGGCCAAAATTGCACCGCCGGTAACTTTTATAAAAAAGCTTAAAGAGTATCAACAATTAGTAAATGAATATAATTCGTTACTTAGTGAGTACAAAGACAACAAGGCGCAAATAGCGGAATTAAAAGAGCGAATAGTTGAAATGCAAAACGATGTTTTTGAAGCAAAGGTTGTAAATTACAGCAGTTGGAACGAATTTAATGAGATAAAATTTAAACTAATCGATCCGCCAAAAGAGATAACATACAACACAAGACAAAACGAAATCGCAAGGGTAATTAGCCTAAAAAAAGTCGAGGACGAAAACGGCGATTTTGACTATGTAATCAAAAAAAGCAACGATGTCAAGCTTGTTTGATTGCTTTTTAAAGCAAATTTAAAGCGCGTAAAATTCTATCTGTTTGCATTTGTTAAGATAAATTTATGGATTTAAAGGAACTAAAATGATAAAAGCCATTGAGGGAATAATAACCAAAAAAGAGCCAACAAATTTGATACTAAAAACCGCCAGTGGCGTCAGTTATGGCATAGCTATATCGCTTTTTTGCTCTGCAAAGCTAGAAAAAAATCAAAAAATAGAGCTGTTGATTACTCAGATAATCAGAGAAGATGCGGATTTGCTTTACGGTTTTTTGGACGCAAATGAGCAAAAAATGTTTGAAATGTTAATAAAACTAAACGGAGTTGGTGTGGCAACTGCGATGGCTACGTGTTCTAGCTTAACGCCAGCAGCATTTTTAAGCGCGATAACAAACGGCGATTTGGCTGCGCTTCAAACAGTTGCAGGGATTGGTGCAAAAACAGCTAGGCGCATAATCGCTGAGTTAAGTGATGCGAAAATCGCAATGGACGAAGCGCTGCCAGCTTATCATCACGAAGCAATTTTGGCACTTGAAAGTCTTGGTTTTAAACGTGAAAAAATACTACAAACGCTTAGTAAATGCACTTCGACAAATGTTGGCGATCTTGTAAAAGAAGCCTTAAAAAAACTAGCATAAAAAGGAGAAAATATGAAATTTGGAATTATTTTTGGTGCAAAAAGTTATGAGCACGAGATTAGCATAGTAAGCGCAATAGCCTTAAAAAAGGTAATTAAAAGCGAAAATTTGTATATTTTTTGTGATAAATTCCGCGAATTTTATCTTATCAATGAAAATGATATGAGAGCAAATTTTTTCAGCTCGGGCGAGTATAAAAAAAGCAAAAAACTGACCTTAAAGCATGGTGGATTTTACGTTGGTGGAATTTTTGGCGAAAAAAAAATAGAAGTTAAAACATATATAAATTTGATACACGGCATGGACGGAGAAGACGGAAAAATGGCGGCTTTGCTTGATTTTTTTGGCATTAGCTACATTGGTCCTCGTTTGGAAGCGAGCGTTTTAAGTTACAATAAAGAATTAACAAAATTTTTAGCCAAAAAAGTCGGTGTTAAAACGTTAGAATACGAAGTGATCGGCAAAAATATGTTGCCAAGTATGAAATTTCCTATCATCATTAAGCCCCTTTGCCTTGGAAGCTCTATTGGAGTTAGTGTCGTAAATGATGACAGAGAGCTTGAATATGCGCTTGATGTTGCGTATGAATTTGATAAAAATTTGCTTATTGAACCGTTCATAAATGGAGTTAAAGAGTATAACTTGGCTGGTTACAAGACTGACAACAAGATCAAATTTTCGATTATTGAAGAGCCAAAGAAGGCAGAATTTTTAGATTATGAGCAAAAATATATGAGTTTTTCAAACGAAAATACAGTCAAACAAGCCCAAATAAGTGATGAAATAGCAACAAAAATGAAAGAGAATTTCACAAAAATTTACAACTGTGGCTTTGATGGCGCGCTTATTCGTTGTGATTTTTTTGTTATCGATAATGAAGTTTTTTTAAATGAGATTAATCCAAATCCTGGCAGTTTGGCAAACTATTTATTTGAAGATTTTAATAACGTACTAGACGAGCTTAGTGTAAATTTGCCAAAAGAGAGAAATATAAATATTGATTATAAATTTATTAACTCTATAACCTCCGTAAAAGGTAAAATTTAGCCATTTTTAAAGTCTAATACGTTATATTTTACATAAAATAATACATAAAGGTTGAAAATGGCAACATTTAGTAAAGATGAAATTTATACAGCAACTCAGATAGTGAGAAATTTTAGCACTATCCTTACAAAAGTTGGCAAAAACGATATGAAAAGGGCGGTGATTGTAAAAAATAACAAATTTGAAGCCGTGCTGTTAAATATGGGCGAATACGAGCGTCTTTGCGAAGCTGTCGATGTTTTAGAAAGCATTTATTCTGCGCGAAAGAAGGCTGATAATGGCGAGTAAGGAAGTAAAATATGGCTCAAAAATTTACAGCATAAGCTACGAAATAGCAAATTTAAAGTGTAGCCAAACCGTTGTATTCTTGCACGGCTGGGGCGCAAACAAAGAGATAATGAAAAAGGCCTTTTGTGGTATTTTAAGCGATTTTAAGCACGTTTATATAGATATGCCTGGCTTTGGTGCGAGCGATATTTTTACGCCACTTTACACAAAAGATTATGCGAAAATTTTAGAAATTTTCTTTCATGAGCTTAAAATAGAGCCAAAAATAATTTTCGGACATAGTTTTGGCGGTAAGGTTGCTACGCTCATTAAGCCTGAAATTCTCGTGCTTTTAAGCTCTGCTGGCATAGTTGTGCCAAAGCCGTTTTTAATTCGTGCAAAAATTGCTATTTTTAAATTTTTTAAATTTCTTGGGTTTGGGTTTTTGTATAAATTTTTTGCTACAAATGACGTAAAAGGCATGAGTAAAACGATGTATGAGACGCTTAAAAATGTAGTTGATGAAGATTTTAGCTACAAATTTGCAAATTTTAAGGGTAGGGCGTTTATATTTTGGGGAGCAGACGACAAGACCACTCCGCTAAGATCTGGCGAGCAAATTAACTCACTTATTGCAAACAGCGAACTGCACCCATTAAGGGGCGATCATTTTTTCTTTTTGTTGCATTCAAAATATATTGAGGGCGTTTTAATTTCTGGTATAAAAAATGGCTTAAACAGCAATTTTGAGCGTGAAGTAGGGGAGGTTAAGGTTATAAAAAAAAATATCCAAACCAGCGAAATTTGTAGTAATTTAGGTGATAAAAATATCAAAAAAAAAGAGCCTTGTTTGTTTGATAAAATCGCTCAAATAAACGACGAACCCGTAAATGAGCCAAAGGCAAACGTAATAAAACATAAAAAAGAGCCAAAAATACATAAAATTCCAAAACAACAGGTTTTTGATCTATGAGCTTATTAATTAAAACAGCAATTTATGCCTCAACTATCATTTTTACGCTTTCTGTCGGATTTTATATCATCACTTGTTTGCAGTGGTTTTCATATAAATTCTCACGAATTTTATTTCATTTTACAAAGCCGACTTGGCACATATTTTTCTTAATAATTCCAATTGTAGCCTTTTTTACAACCGGTTATCTTTTTTGGATTTATTTTTATTTTGCCTTTGCGCCAAGCTTGTTTTTGTGGAACAAAAAACTTGATAAAAAGCTAGTTTTTACGAGTAGGGTGAAGCGGTTTTTTACTTTTCTTATTTGTTTTTCATTTGCTTTAAGCACGGTTTGTTTTTTTTATGCAGATGAATATTTAAATTTAAGCGTTTTAATGGCTTTATCGCTATCTTTTGTATCTAGTTTTTTGATCGAAAAGTTCAAATTTTTATCATACAAAAGATCAGCTATCAAAAAACTAGCTTCAATGAGAGATCTAAAAATAGTGCTTATAACGGCTAGTTTTGGGAAAACTAGCATTAAAAATTTTCTTTATGAGCTTTTTAAAAACAATTTTTCCTGCCACAAAACACCAAGAAGCGTAAATACATTGGCTGGACTTATCCAAGATGTAAATGATAATCTTGAACTTTCTCACCAAATTTACATCGCCGAAGCCGGAGCTAGACTAAAAGGAGATATTGCCGAAATCACGAATTTTTTACAGCCTCAAATCGTAATAGTTGGAGAAATAGGAGCACAGCATATAGAGTATTTTAAAACTATCGAAAATATACGTGCAACAAAACTTGAAGCCCTTAGTTCAAAGCGTTTGCAAAAGGCGTTCTTGCATAGCTCCACACAGATGTCGCAAACTAGCTTGATAGAAATTTACGACAGCGATTTAAGCAATGTTGTAGCAAATTTAGAAGGGGTTAAATTTAATCTTGGAAGCGAAACTTTTACTTCGCCACTGCTTGGTAAATTTAATGCTACAAATTTAGCCGTTTGCATAAAAACCGCACTTTATTTTGGATTAAACAAAAACGATATAAATAGGGGCTTGCAAAGAATAAAAAACGTTGAGCACAGGCTTCAAAGAATCGATGCTGGCGGTAAAATAATAATAGATGACGGATTTAACGGGAATTTTAACGGTATGAGCGCAAGCTATGAGCTTGTGTCTGGTTATAATGGACGAAAGGTGCTCGTAACTCCTGGCATAATGGAAAGCACAGATGAAGAAAATGAAAAATTAAGCAAGATTATTAATAAATTTTTTGATATCGTTATGATAACTAGCTCGTTAAATGCTGTTGCACTTTTAAAACATTTAAACAAGCCAAAAATAGTTATCGTAAAAGACAAAAATACAATACAACAAAGCTTGATCGAGCACACAAAAGTAGGAGATCTTATATTATTTTCTAACGATGCGCCAAATTTTATGTAGAATTTGGCGTTTATGTCTATACTTTAAAATAACAAAACTATCTTTAACGGGAATTTTAACGGTATGAGCGCAAGCTATGAGCTTGTGTCTGGTTATAATGGACGAAAGGTGCTCGTAACTCCTGGCATAATGGAAAGCACAGATGAAGAAAATGAAAAATTAAGCAAGATTATTAATAAATTTTTTGATATCGTTATGATAACTAGCTCGTTAAATGCTGTTACACTAATATATTATTTTTTAAATAGTTGCACAATATAAAATATATAGACAAAAAGTAAAATACAGACTATTTTTAATATTTTGTATTGAAAACTATAATTTTCAAATTAATATTTATTACTCAATATATAACCTATTTTTGTTTTACAAATAACGACAAAAACGTATTTTGCAAGCTTTACCTTTTGTTTGAAAATAAATTATCCACGAAATTTAACGAACTTTTTTGCCAATAATTTAATTAAATATTTTATGTAATATTTTTTGATATAAAAAATTAAAAATCAAAGGTATAAAAAATCTAAAAATAAAAATCAGCTAAATTTTATTTGCGTAAGGGGTAAATTAAAATGAATACTAAACAACTAAAATTTGCGTCAAACCACAACAAAAGTATAGTCAAAAATGTCTCTCTCCCCTACTTTTGATTTTGTATGTTTTGATTGTGCTGTTCGTAAGTTTTGCTAAATTTGTGCTTACCGGTGTTTTTATCTCTTACAAAATATAAAAACTCACTCTTTGCCGGGTTTATGGCCGCCTTTATGGCTAAAACCGAAACAGTGCAAATCGGTGCTGGTGGCAATCCATCGTTTAAATACGTGTTAAATTTGCTTCTATCGTTTCTAATTCGCTCGGCTGTAACAGTTTGGTGCGAGTAAAATCCATAATTAAGCGTTCCGTCCATTTGCAAGCGCATACCGTTTTTTAAGCGGTTGTGTATAACCGAGCTAATAAGAGCAAATTCGCTCTCATCAGCGGCTTCTTTTTGCACGACGGAGGCGATTGTTAAAAAATGCAACCAAAGCTTTTGATTGTATTCGCCAAAAATTTTAACCGATGTATTTTTATGAAATTTATTTGACAAATTTGTTAAATAATACATCAAATGATCTTCGCTGATGCCAATTGGGATTTTATAAGTTTCTGGCACCAAAAATCCATCTTCAAAAGGAGCCATTTTCGAGTAATACAAATTTAAAATTTCTTCGTTTAATTTTAATTTAGTTGAAATTTCTCTCAAAAATACAGCGGTTGTTTCACCTGGTATGAGCGTAATATCCATCATAGCGGCTTTTGCAGTTGTTAATTTGTTTAAAAAATCAATTTTACTTAAATTTTTCGTGCCGATATTTATCCAACCTGATTGAACGTAACCAAAAAACAGCAAACCAATCCTATCAATCATCGAAATATCAAAATTTCTTTTGTTTAGATATGTTATAATCTCCCCTGTGCCACCTTTTGGTATAAAAACAACTTCGCTTGTGTTAATAGGTTTGGCAAAATATACAAGAAAACTTAGGAAAAATATGAATATCATCTCAGTCGCAATGAGAAAAATTTGGCATTTTTTGGTATTTATTATCATAATTTTATTAATCCTTGTTGCGATTTTTAGCTACGGCGTCAGCATAAAAAATATCGAAATCGCCGAGTTTAAAATAGACCAATTATATATAAAACTTGATAAAAAATTAATTTTAAAAGCGCAAAATATACAAATACCAGCGAAAAATTCAAACATAAATGGCTCTGATGAAGATTTGTTAAGATTGACTAAAAATTTAGCTTGGATAGATAGGTTGTTTGCTGAAATTTCACTTAAAAATATTAAAATTGGTGAAGATGGCTTTGATCTGCACTTTACGAAGAATTTGTTTCATATCAACAGCCCTTATCTTAACATTGACACTGATATAATATCAACAAATAGCGGAGTTTTAGCCAACATAAACAAACTGGAATTTAAAGATTTTAACATCACGATGAGCGGTGTGGCAAATGTAAATGTTAAAAAGAGAATTTATGATTTTAACGGGACTTTAAGTAGCTTTGAGCTAAATGGTAATGCAAAATTAAGACTGGAAAAAGATCAGCTTAAATATGAATTAAGCGATGTAAATGCTACGAGTTTGGAGCTTTTCATTAATGAGCTTGGGCGCAAATTTGGACTAAATGAAGAGGTAAAAAATTGGATTTATGGCATCAAGGCTGATAATTACTACTTAAAAATACTTCAAGGCAAGGCTGATATAGCAAAGCAAAATTTCTACCTAAACGAGCTTTACGCAAACGCTACGTCAAATAATTTAAAAGTAAAATTCCATCAAAATCTCGCACCAGCTGACGTTGAGCAAGCAAACATAGAGTTAATCGGCGGCACGCTTAGATTTGATTTGATCCAACCAAAATGGCAAGGCAGGGATTTAAACGGCTCAAACCTTAAAATTTACAAAATTTTTGAAGAAGGTGCTGGGCTGGCGTTAAATTTAAAAATAAATTCGCCATACGATAAGGTTGTAGGCTCGATACTAAAAGCTTATGATTTAGATATTGCAGTTGAGCAATTAAGCGGTAAAACTAACGGTATTTTAGGGCTTGATTTAAAATTTGATCCATTTGTGATTACTGCAAGAGGCGAATTTATAATGCGTGGCGGACACACGCTTATAGCCGGAGCCGACTTTGGCGTTGGTGAAGCGCAAGTTAGCTTAAATGACACTAAACTAACCATTAAAGCAAAAAAAAGCGGAATGGATTTTTTTACCGGAGATTTTGTCGCAAGTCTTGATCTAAGCAAACAAAAAGGCGACATTAACGGAACTGCAAATGATTTTAATCTAAAATTTGGCGATAAAGAGATCTTGGCTTTTAAAAATATGCCACTTAATGCAACCCTAGATTTTGCCGACAAAACAACGATAATGCAAATTTTTAACCCAGATGTTAGGCTTAGTTTTGGCGAGAAAAATGAGATCAAAATCAAAGACATAAGCCCTTTGGTTAAGGATTCTGTATTGCTTAGCGGACTTGGTATTAGCGGGGCTGATTTTACATTGCAAACTAGAAATTTTAAAGATTTTTTAATTTTAGCTAATGATGTCAAATTTGATGCCCCCCTTTATAATAAAAATGGCGAAAAATACGCACTTGACAGCTTTGAAATCAATATAAACGGCGATCATGTAAGGGGTAAAAATTCTAGCGATAAGATTAAATTTAGCGCAAAAGATGGCAAAATCAATCTTGATATAAATGGGCTTGATTTGCAGATTAGTAGCAATGATAACGTTACTGATACCGTAAATTTCGAGATAGATGCTATAAATTCAAACCTTTTGCTAAGTGATTTAAACTCGACTATCAAGCTTACAAATTATCACGCAAAAAGCGTAAATGACGAACTAAGTTTTGACGCTAAGGCAGGGCTTGAAAATTTGCATTTGTTTAAGTCTGATAGCAAATTTAAAATTTCAGCCAACGAGATAAGTGGAGAGTTTATAAACTCGATTTTTAATATCAAAAGTTTTAGTGGCGGAAGTTTTAAGATGGAAATTTTAGGCGAAAGCACGCAAAATTTTAAGGGCGAAATGCGCTTAATCGATGCCACTCTTAAAGATTTTACCTTTTATCATCAGCTTTTGACGTTTTTAAACTCTGTCCCATCTTTGCTAATTTTTAAAACGCCTGATTTTGACACTAGCGGCTATCCGGTGAAATTTGGCAAAATTTTATTTGAAAGAAAAGGCGATGAGCTAAATATCGTAGCAGCCGAGTTAGAAAGTTCAAGTGCTGATATTGCCGGACACGGAAACATAAATTTAAAGACAAAAGAGATAAATATCGAGCTTGAATTAAAACTTTTAAAAGACGCTAGCTCGATAATTGATAAAATTCCGCTCGTAAATCAGATAATTCTTGGCAAAGATCGCACTCTTTCAACGATCATAAAAATCAGCGGGACACTTCAAGAGCCGGAGTATTCGACACAAATTCTATCAGATACCCTACTTTCGCCGTTAAAAATCATAAGAAATATTTTGCAAGCACCGTTTTTGATATTTGAGTAAGTTAAATCATTTCAAGTCGCATCAAGTGTGTAAGTTTTTATGAGATTGACGCCAAGCAAACAGCTTATTTATTTACTCCGCTTAGAGTTGAGAAGAAGCGAAAAATGTATATTACCAGCGGTAATAAGTTAAAATATGTATGATGAAAGCGTTAGTGATTATGATTTGCAAAAGCACAGCTTTGAGATCAAATAAAGGCGGTAAATCCGCCTTTATCAAGGTTTCTTGATTATAAATCTAAGCGTTGGTCCGTCCTGCTCGATTTTTAAGACTTCAAATCCACGATTTTTAGCGTCGTAAGGTATAGAATTTATCGCCTGAGGACAATCGCAAAGCACTTCAAGTATTTCTCCGCTTTTCATTTGCGGTAAAATTTGCAAAGTGGCCACTGCTGGCATAGGGCAAGCCTCACCCAAAATATTTAGCGTATAAGTGATTTCAAAATTTTCATTATTCATTAGTAGCCTCCACGAGCAAAAAAGTTACGTTTATAGAAAAATACAAGTAGCAAAGCTACAACAAATAAGCTTAAATTTACAGCCAACCCACCAAGTGCACCAAAAGTTTGCAAGAGCTGAATTTTTGGTCCATCTTTAATAAAATCTGGTATCTTATCGTAACTAAGCGCAAGAATCATCGTGCCAACGACGTTTGCAACTCCTACGATCATAAAATGAAGCTGACCTTCTGTAGCTCGGTACGTCCAGCCGCACTCGCAACCGCCAGCAAAGACAATGCCAAAACCAAACAAAAACGCGCCTATGGCAACGGCTGGGGAGAAACTAACAACTTTTCCAACATATCCATTTAGCATTAGGACAAAAACAAATAATGTCGCGATTATCATGCCGTAAAATGCACCTTTTGTTGCAACATCTCGCCCAAATAAAAACAGATCGCGAAAGCACGAAGTAAAGCAAATTTGACCTTTTGAGATGATAAATCCGAAAATAAGCCCAAATAGCAAACCAAGCGGTAGAATACTCGCTTTATCTTTAATATTAAACGTTGGAGAAATAAAAAGTAAATATACAAACCAAACGATTGCTAAAAAAGCCAAAATCAAGCCTACGATAAAATTTCTATCCGCCCTACCCTTGTCGTGTTTTATGCCTTTGCCGTTTATACCGCATTTTTCAAGATTAATCTTTGGCATAAAAAATGGCAATTTTCCAACCTTTACTGCAACATAAATTCCAATCACCATAAAAACAGCAAAAAGCCACGTATGAAGCGAAAAATAAGGAAGTCCAGTAAAAAAATCAAGCAGATTGCAACCAAATGCAAGACGAGCTCCAAAACCAGAAAGCAAACCGCCGACAATAGCCTGAAAAACGCGAATTTTACTTGCAGGAAGACGAAATTTTACCTTATTTGCAATAAAAGCCGCTATCGTTGCACCTACAAACATACCAATTAACATTAGCCCTTCAAAACGAGTGAGCGGATTGCCGTTTAAATTCGTTATGTTGTAGTATGAATACGAGCTTAAATCCATACCAAAAAGCTCCAAAAACTCACCGCCCCAGCGCGTCATCTCTCCCGTTACCGCCCAACCGCCACCAAATATACCAAAATACACGGTTGCAACGATCGATAAAATAATCATTGAATGGCTGACGTTCCAAAAATTCGTAAGATATTTTGTTCTAAATTCATTAAACATTTGTTTTCTTTTTATATTGATATTCTTACACCGTAAGACTGAAAAATTTAAGATATTTTTTACTCTTCTCCTTGCAAAATGTGATTGTTAGACCTAACACTTGATGCGTATTTTAACGTAAAACCGTCAAAATTTCAAGCATATAAAAATTTAAACTACTTTTAGATAAAATCAAATCCAAAATTTTACAAGGATATTAAAGTGGCTGAATTTTACGACCCAAAATCAATAGAAAAAAAAATTTATAAAATTTGTGAAGAGCGCGGATATTTCGAGATAGATGGCAACAAATCCATACAAAAAGATGGAAAAAATTTCTGCATTATGATGCCACCACCAAACGTTACTGGTTCGCTTCATATCGGACACGCTCTAACTTTTACACTGCAAGATATTATGACGCGTTACAAACGAATGGACGGCTTTCGCACGCTTTGGCAGCCAGGGCTTGACCACGCTGGTATCGCCACACAAAACGTCGTAGAAAAACAGCTTCTTGCTCAAGGCATAACAAAAGAAAGCATCGGAAGGGAAGAATTTGTAAAAAAAGTATGGCAGTGGAAGGAAAAAAGCGGAGGTATGATATTCCATCAAATGCGTTGTCTTGGTGTCACGCCAGCTTGGAGCAGAGAGCGTTTTACGATGGATGAGGGTTTGCAAAGTGCGGTCAAAAAAGCTTTCGTTAGCCTTTATGAAAAAGGCTTGATAGTTAAGCAAAATTATATGATAAATTGGTGCACTCACGATGGTGCATTATCTGATATAGAGGTCGAACACAAAGAAAATAAAGGAAAACTTTATCATTTAAGATACTATTTTGCAAATGAAAACTCACGTGAAGAGCAAAATTCTTGCGTAGTGGTTGCAACAACTCGCCCAGAAACATATTTTGGCGATACTGCCGTAATGGTAAATCCAAACGACGAACGTTATAAACACCTAATCGGCAAAAAGGTGCTTTTGCCGATAATCAATCGCGAAATTCCAATAATAGCCGACGAACACGTTGATATGGAATTTGGAACAGGACTTGTTAAGGTTACGCCCGCTCACGATATGAACGATTATGAAGTTGGCAAACGTCATAATTTAGAATTTATCACCGTTTTTGATGAAAATGGTATTTTAAACGAGCTTTGCGGTCAATTTCAAGGCTTAGAAAGACTTGATGCGCGTGATAAAATAGTAGCGCAACTAGATGAAATGGGCTATGTTGAAGAAATTCAAGATTACGAAAACCAGGTTGGGTATTGTTACCGCTGCAAAAATGTCGTAGAGCCTTATATTTCAAAGCAATGGTTTGTCAAAAAAGAGATTGCTGACAAGGCTATCAACGAAGTTAGCCAAGGTTTGGCTAAATTTTACCCTTCTCATTGGATAAATAGCTTTAACGCCTGGATGAGAGAGTTAAGGGATTGGTGTATCAGTCGTCAGCTTTGGTGGGGACATCAAATTCCAGTTTATTATTGCGAATGCGGACACGAATGGGCTGCCGAAAACTATCCGTTAAGTTGCCCAAAATGCGGTTGTAAAAATTTCAAACAAGACGAAGACGTGCTAGATACTTGGTTTTCTAGCGGACTTTGGCCATTTTCTACACTTGGCTGGGGAAACGATGAAAATTTCAAAAACAAAAAGTGGTTTGAAGACGATCTTAAAAATTTCTATCCCAATACAATGCTAATAACTGGATTTGATATTTTGTTTTTTTGGGTTGCTAGAATGATGTTTCAGGGGCAAAATGCGACAAATAAATTGCCATTTAAGGATATTTATCTGCACGCTCTTGTTAAAGATGAATTTGGTAGAAAAATGAGTAAAAGCCTTGGAAATGTCATCGATCCCTTAAACAGCATAGAGGAATATAGCGCCGACATACTTCGTTTTACACTGGCACTCTTAGCCGTTCAAGGTCGCGACATAAAGCTTAGCGATGAAAAAATGAAGCTCATTAGAAATTTCACGAATAAACTTTACAACGCAAGCAGATACCTTATGCTAAATGAGAGTAAATTTGAGGATTTGAGCAAAATTAATCCAACTACAAAGCTTGGAATTTATATGAAAAGTCGCTTTTACGCTTGCGTAAATCAGGTGCGCGAAAATATAGATGTGTATCGTTTTAACGACGCGGCAACGGCGCTTTATAAGTTCTTATGGGACGAATTTTGCGATTGGGGGATTGAGCTAAGCAAAGCAGATAAAACAAGTGTTCGCGAACTTGGAGCTATTTTTAAGGAAGCTATGAGGTTGCTAAATCCATTTATGCCGTTTATAAGTGAGAGTCTTTATCAAGAACTTAGCGGTACGAGTTTGGAAAACGGCGCAGAATCTATAATGATTTCGCCATATCCAAGCCCGCAGGATAGAAATTTAGACATTGAGAAAATTTTTGAGTTATTAATCGAATCGATCGTAACTATTCGCCGTGCAAAAGCGACTATCGAACTTGGAAATTCAAAAATATCAAAAGCTTATATTAAGCTTAATAATGAGATAAATTTAGACGGATATATCGGTTATATTTCCTTGCTCGCAAAGTGTGAAAATATAGAATTTACTCAACATAAAATCCAAAATGCAATTACTGATGTGAGCGAAAATTTACAAGCTTTTATCCCACTTGACGGGGTCGATATGAGCGCGATGATAAGCAGACTTCAAGCACAAAAAAGCAAGCTTGAAAAAGAGATTGCAAAATTATCATCTATGCTAAGTAATGAGAAATTTCTAGCAAATGCGCCAAAAGATGTTTTGCAAACAAACCAAGAAGCGTTGCAAAATGCGACTGAAAAATTTAATAAAATTTGCGAAGAGTTAAAAATAATCGGGGGCGATAGGTGATCCAGATACAAAATTTAAACAAATTTTATGGAGATACGCACGTAATAAAAGATGTAAATTTACACGTCAAAGCTGGCGAAATATTTGCTATCGTCGGACACAGCGGCGCTGGCAAATCAACCCTGCTTCGTTGTATAAACGGACTTGAAAAATATCAAAGTGGCAGTTTAAGAGTTTTTGACAAGGAAATATCAAACCTAAATGAAATCGAGCTAAGGAATTTAAGACGAGAAGTCGGTATGATTTTTCAAAATTTCGCTCTTATGTCAAGAAAAACGGTTTTTGAAAATGTCGCAACCCCACTTAGATTTTGGAAATATGAAGAGATAGCTATACAAAAAAAAACTAGCGATTTGCTAAATTTGGTCGGACTTTATGATAAGGCAAAAAGCTATCCAAATTCGCTAAGCGGCGGACAAAAGCAACGCGTTGCAATAGCGCGTGCATTGGCGCTTAGTCCGAAAATTTTACTAAGCGATGAGGCCACGTCCGCACTTGATCCAAACACGACAAATTCTATCTTGGAGCTTTTAAGACAAATTAACAAAGAGCTTCACATAAGCATTGTCATCGTTACGCACGAAATGGAAGTGGTAAAATCAATAGCCCAAAGAGCGATTTTGCTAGAACACGGCAAAATAATCGGAAGCGGAACGATCGAAAAGCTGTTTTTAAAGCCAAATGAAAAAATGAAAGAATTCTTAGGCGAAAACGAAATTTTGCCAACGAGCGGAGTAAATATAAGGCTATTTTTCCCAAAAGAAGTAGCCCAAGAAAGCGTTATAACGCATATGGCAAGATCGCTAGATATAGATTTTAACATAGTTTGGGGCAAGTTAGAAAAGCTTGGCGAAAACGTGCTTGGCTCGCTTGTTATAAACATACAACCACAATTTCAAACGATAGTAACTTCTTATTTAAGCAGAAGTGGCGTTTTATGGGAGGTGGCGTGATGTTTGATTTATCAAAATTTCCAGATTTGTTTGGGAGAATTTTGTATCCTGCCATAAAAGAAACGCTTTATATGAGCTTTTTTTCTACATTTTTGGCGTTTATTTTAGGTCTTTTTATCGCGGTTTGTATGATAATGACTTACAAAGACGGACTTAAGCCAAATCCGAAAATTTATTTTATTCTTGACGTTACGGTAAATATTTTGCGAAGCTTCCCTTTTATCATTTTGATTATAATTTTGATACCATTTACTAAGCTGATAGTTGGAACGAGTATCGGTACAACCGCAACTATCGTGCCACTTACAATAGGAGCGGCACCATTTGTAGCAAGGCTGATAGAAAGCAGCTTCAAAGAAGTCGATAAGGGGATAATCGAAGCGGCTAAAAGCTTTGGTAGCTCAAATTCTCAAATTATTTTTAGAGTTATGTTTGTAGAAGCTCTGCCGGCAATCATATCAGCTTTTACTCTTACGCTAATCTTAAACATCGGCTTTTCGGCGATGGCTGGGGCCGTCGGGGGTGGCGGACTTGGGGCTGTTGCGATTAATTACGGATACCAAAGATTTCGCCCAGATATTATGTTTTACACGGTTGTCATTTTAGTAATAATGGTACAGATCATACAAATTCTAGGAAATTTAGCTTACAAATGGGCGAAAAAATAGTTTAAAAACAGTCATTTTAAATGGCTGTTTGCTTTTTCTTCAAAATCTAAAATTTCAGCCTTTGCTTTTGTGATTTTGTATTTTAGATTTTTAACATCGGCGACGATTTTTCTTGAATTTCAAGCGGTGGGAGCGGGATTTATAGCCCATCAAAAAATCTTTTGGCACTCTTTGCTGACCTACTGAACCTTAAAATGTAATTTTGCTTGCTCTAATTAAATGGTCTGTTCTTAAAAGACATAATACAAAATTTATATTAGTTTTTCAAATTTCTTAAACGCAACACGAAAAATTCAGTAGAGGCATGGTCGGCGATATTTTTTTCAAATTCCTAAACATAACTGATTTTTTATTTTGCATACAAGGCATTATTTTGAAATTTTACAAAACCATTTCTATCGCTTGCTGATTTTTCTTGCGCGCAAACACTCTCATCGTTATTTAGCATTACATATACAAAAAGCTAACTTTTTCATCTTTTTGTATAAATTTTTTAAATCTACGTTCGGATTTATCTCGCAAATGTCGCCCAAATTTGCAAGCCGATACCTTGACCTAGATTTGTTCGTATCGCTTGAATTTATGCTTTGATTATACATCAAATCCCAACACTGCAAATCCTTAAACCGCGTTACAAAAACCCTTTGTTTTGCACTTTTTCTTTTGAAAAGTGCAAGCCATATATCAATTTCATTTTTCAGCCTTTGCTCTTCTTATTGAAGTGCTTTGATTTTAGCCCTTACCTTTCTATATCTGCAACGATTTTTTCTTAAATTTCAAGCTATGAGAGCGGGATTTGTAAATTTAAATTTTATCCGTAGAATATGTTTCTATATTGACGCTATCAAATTTTTGAAGTCTTGATAACGTTTTTTTAAGTATGTAAAGTAAAAAATTTGGATTTATTTTATCGATTTTTGATTTTAAACGGAACAAATGTTGAAGTAGGTACAAAATCATCATCTGCAACGGCAAAAAGTCCATTTTGTGTATGCATTTTAGCAATAACTAAGTCGCCACTTAAAATTTGAACCCTATTTTTGACTTTAAATTCACTACCTTTTGCAGTTTTTGCACGCCGTTATTGAATTTGTCTTTGATGAAATGGTAGGCTCAGAATATATTTCATTATCCTTAATAGTAATTTTTCTATCTTTTGTCAAATCAATCAAAACTTCACCAGGTTTTATAAGTTCAAATTTGCCTTTACGCATATTGACCCCCTAAGGGGTCAAATTTATTTAAATTAAAATTTCTTCTTCCTTACATCAGCAACAATAGCCTTAGCCATATCATCTACTTCAGTTGTTACTATGTTTGTGTTGTTTGCTATCTGAACGTTTTGTTTTGTTAAGTTATCAACCTGAGCTACGCCTTGATTTATCATATTTATTGCTTCGCTTTGCTCTCTTATTGATTCACTCATTTCATTTATTGATTGAGCTAGGACATTTGTATTTGCCTCTATCTCTCCTAAGCTCTTTTGAGTTCTTTCAGCTAACTTTCTAACTTCATCAGCAACTACTGCAAATCCTCTTCCGTGCTCTCCAGCTCTTGCTGCTTCAATAGCTGCATTTAGGGCTAGTAGATTTGTTTGATCAGCTATATCTCTTATTATGGTAATTATGTTTTTAATCTCTTCACTTTGTCTTATCACATCTTGTGTTTTTTGATTGATTGCACTCATTGAGCTAGACATCTGCTCTACTGCTGCTGCACTTTCTTGAAGTGAGCTTGCTTGAGAATTTGCTCCATCTGTTAGCTCTTTCATATTGTCAGCCAAAAGTTTAGCCTTATCTCCTAAATTTTGAGCCGATTCAAGATTGCTTGATAACATATCTCTTATCACAACGCCTATGTTTTGCATACTTTGTAGCATCGATTTTAGCTCGGCTTCGGCGGATTTGTTTTCTTTTAGCGTTGCTGTAAAGTCGTTTTTAGCGTAAGAGTCAAGCACG
Source organism: Campylobacter sp. (assembly GCA_052170535.1). Taxonomy (GTDB): domain Bacteria; phylum Campylobacterota; class Campylobacteria; order Campylobacterales; family Campylobacteraceae; genus Campylobacter_A. Next base: position 99,524 of record JBQNAH010000003.1, read on the forward strand.
CGCACAACGTCGCCTAAATTTTCGCTAATCGAAACAAAGAACGAATTTAAAAGCTCTTTTAGCTTCGCAAGATCAGGATTGTTTGGTTCTTTTGTCAGTTTTGCGCCCAAATTCCCGCGCACCATCAAATTTGCGATATTATTTAGTTCAATTATCATATCGTTATCTTTGCTTACGCCATTTACAACTTTATCTATGTTTAAATTTATGGTTTTTGCCATCAGTGCAAATTCGTCATTTGAATTGATAGATATATGATTTGGCTTTTTGGCTTCAAATGTAACAAATTTAAAGACTTCGTTAAGTTTATCTTGTATCACTTTGATCGGACTCAGTGATCTTTTAATAACAAAATAAACAAAAGCTGAAAGAAGCAGTATGAAAATAAAAGCTAAAACCGCTTGAATTTCAAGCATTGGCATCGTATGAGAGCTAAAAATATCTTCTTTCATCGCACTTGCCATATACCAGCCTCTGTCATTTATCTGCAAGGCTTTGGCATAAACTTTTTCGCCAGTAGGTGATGTGTATTGGAAAAGTCCTCTTTCGTCGTGATCTTTTTGGACTAAGCGAGCGGCTAATTGCTTGCTACCGTCGGTTGATTTATTTACAAGTTCGACATTGGGATGTATGATAAATTTGCCGTCTTTATCGACAACATAAGCATAACTATAATCCGTTCGGCTTATCGTTTCTACTATTTTGCTTAGCTCGACAATACTAACATCGATAGCCGCTACACCTATATTTTTAATCGGCGCTGAAAAGGTTATTACCATCGTGCCAGTTGATGCTGCCACATATGGATCTGAAAATGTGGCGGTATTTTTCTCTCGAGCGGCTTTATACCAACCGCGCGTTCTTGGATCGTATTTATCAGAAGCCTTTTGATTATTACCGTTTGAGCGGTATATATTTCCGTCTTCGTACCCAGCAAATACCAAAGAAACTTCCCTGCTAGCCATATTTTTACCTTGCTCTAGCGCTATGTTTATATTGTTTCTTTCATCATCTAGTTTGCTTATGCTTTGTGCTATTTTTGTTGCGGTTTCATAGTTATTTTTGAAAAATTCATCTATAAAAACCTTCGTATCTTTAAGAATTTGATCTTGTGCTTTTACAACTAACTCAATCGTTTTGTTGTATGAAGTGTAGTAACTAGCAATAGAAATTGCACCAAATGAAATACACAACGCCACTATTAGCATTAGTGCTATTTTGTTGGAAATTTTACTAAGCATTCCCCCCCCCCCCTTATTTTGGTTTAAGATTATAAAATTGAAATAAATATGTAACTTATCTCAATTTCCTAATTTTATAATTTTATTCTTATAATAAACTTAATAATAGTATTATTAATTATTAATATAATAAATACTTTTTAATACGAAAATATTATTTGTTTTGAATAATATTAAGAATTTCGTAAAATAAATTTATAAATTATTTAATCTAATTTTTAAATTTAAGCTTTTGTATGTTAATATATTTTAAACGCACGTATAAGGTTAGGATATGCAAGATTACGCTGTTTTGGAAATTTTGTCAAACAAAAAGGTGCTTTGCTTAGAAGATGAGCCTGGAATTTTAAAAAACATAACGCAGACTTTGCAGCTGTTTTTTGGCGAAGTTGTTGGTGTAAAAGATGGACTTGAAGCGCTTGATGAAGCGATGACGAATTTATACGACGTACTGATTTTTGACATTGAAGTGCCTCATATCGATGGGCTTGAAATCATCAAAAAAATTCGCGAAATCAATCACAAAATTCCTATCATTATCCTTTCTAGCCACGTTGAGCAGGAGTATTTGTGGAGAGCTGTCGAGCTAAAAATAACTAGGTATTTGCAAAAGCCTTATGATAAGGAAAAATTTTTAAAAGCGCTTGAAGATGCAGCTTTGGAGTTAGCTGATTATCACCAGCTCATAAATATAAAAGGTGATATAAAATACGATTTTGCGAAAAAAATAATTTATGACTTGGATCAAAGCACGCATTTGTCAAAAAGCGAAAGTAGGCTGTTTGAATACTTCTTAAAGCATGTAAATCAGACTATTACTTACGAGAAGTTGTTTGATTATATGTGGGAATTTGAACAGCCCAGCAAAGAGGCGATTAAAGCCATAGTTAAGGAAATTCGCCGAAAAATCGGCAAAGATGTAATCAAAAATTTATACGGAATCGGCTATGTTTGCCAAATATAGATTTGCTCTTATTGCTTTTGTGTTCACCGCTTTGTATTTTGTTATACTTGCTTTGTTTTTTAACTTTTATCGAGAACTTGTTATAAAAGACGCCAAACAAGAGGCTTTTTACGTTTTAGACACTATGAATGCAGTTCGCGACTATATTTCAAATGTGCAGCATCCGCTCGTTAATGAGCTTAAAGAAAAGGGAATTTTAGATCAAAATTTTTCTGATCCAAGACTTCTTTCAGCTTCTCATATAACGCGCAAAATTTATGATATACAAATCGCTAAAAAAAATGTTAATTATGATTACAAATTAGTCGCGATTAATCCTTTAAATCCTCTTCACAAAGGCGATGAGTTTGAGAATGAAATTTTACAAGGCTTTAAGCAAAACCGATATGAAACTTATTCTCAAATCGTAAATGACGCAAACCAATCGTATGTATTTGTAGGGCTTCCGATAAGAAATTCTCAAAGCTTGTGCGCGACTTGTCATAGTTTGGTTTTGTCAGAAAATATCAAAAAACAAAATGAAAATTTAAGCGATTTTAAGAGCGAAATCGGCGATGTGATGGCAATGGTATCGTTTAAAATTCCGCTTAAAAGCATATTGCTTTATCACGCAAAAGAGTTTATTTTCAGCAGTGTTGTGCTACTTTTTGTATTTATAGTTTTGATAATTTTTATCTATAAAATTCATCAAAAAGCCATAAAAATAAAGGCACAAAATGAAATTTTGATGATAAACCAAAGCCGTCTTGCGTCAATGGGCGAAATGATCGCAAATATTTCGCACCAGTGGAAACAGCCTCTTGCTCTCATAAGCTCAACTTTGATAAATTTAGAGCTTTATAACGAACGCGGAAAGCTCACGGGTGAAAATTTAAACGAAAAAATCAAAGAGATTGACGAGCAGATAAAATTTATGGCAATGACCATTGATGATTTTAAAAATTTCTTCAATCCAAATACGCCAAAGACTGAATTTTCGGGTAAGGAAGCGATTGGGCGGACCTGTAAATTGCTTGATCCGATCCTTAAAAAGTTTGCGATAGAAATTCAAATAAATATCGAACAAAATTTTAACCATTTTGGAAATATTAATGAAGTGATACAAATTTTAATCAACATTATTAACAATGCAAAAGATGCTTTTGTTGAAAATAAAATTCAAAAAAGAGTGATAAAAATTTGCTCTTTTATTGATAACGATGCTCGATATATTAGCGTTGAAAATAATGCCGGAATTATCGATAAAAACGTGATTAAAAAGATGTTTGAGCCAAATTTTACCACTAAAAAAACCGGTAGCGGACTCGGACTTTATATGAGTAAAATGATAATGCAAAAAAACAATGGAACGATAGAAGTTTATAACTTAGAAAACGGTGCGCTATTTACAATTAAATTTTTAAATTCATAATTTATTAATTTTTCTCCCTATTTCCCCCTTTTTTGTTGCTAATATTCTCAATATGAAGTCATTTTGATTTTAGTTTGATAAATTTCACAAAGGAGGACACATGAAAAAGTTGGATAAAGTGTTACTCAGTTTGTTTGCCGGCATAAGCGTCTTTGCTGCAAATGCCTGTGCTGCCGATACGCCAGCTGGTGGTATGGACCACGGTATGCAAATGACAAATGAGGCATTAGGGGTAATAGCTAATCCGAAAGGAACTTTGGCTACAAGAGGCGTCATATCTCTTCAAGATTATATTTTAGAAGAGAAAGAGATGTATGACTGGTTGTTTAAAAATCACCCGATTTTTACCAAATACGGCGGAAAAACTGTTGGTAAAATGAAAGTCGGCGATAGGGGACACGAATGGCTTGCTGAAGGACACGGCAAGGATATGTCAAAGGCTAGTAAAAGAGAAGGCGGAGATGGATATAGTTCAATGATGTATCGTATCCCAGCTTCATCTTCGTTAATGTTTCCGAACAAATTCATAGGACCAGAAAAATGCGGCGAATGCCACCCTGCTCAATACGAATCTTGGAGCAGATCAAGACACTCTACTACGATAAGATTTCCAGGCGAGCATCCAGAGGTTAATAACAATCTAACAGAGCCAGTTTTTACCCAAGATACCGCTTCTATTTTACCAAAAGGTATCACGCCTGACGTAATTTATGCTACCGTTGGGCATTTAAGAACAAAATTTGGATACATTGATGCTTGGTTACTTCGCGGAACATATCACGTTGAGGGTGGTTTGCTAAGGGACGGAACTGGTCAAATAGTAGCTGGATCAAACCAATGGCAAAGGACTTGGGCGTTAAATTTAAATCCAGAAACCGTTAAGAAAATCAAAAAATGGGTTCCAGAATTTCCTGAAAAACTAGAAGAATACGGCGATAACACCGGATATGTAAGAGGTCTTGCATCTTATGCGGCTAAATACAAAAAAGAGATGAATTTTCAAGCAAATAGCTCATATTGCGAGGTTTGCCATCCGTTTAAATTTGATTTTAAAACAAAAGAGGAATTTTACAAGGCTTTGGGTAATGCAAAAGAGCTTCAAAAGCATACCATTTCAAAGGGCGTAAGTTGCGAAGAGTGCCACGGGGCTGGCGGACATTTAGATGGTGCGACAAATTTTAGAACATCAAACTGCGAACGCTGCCACCAAAGGTTTAATTTTAGCCCTGATTTAGCTAAAACACCAGGTCTTGCTGGACTTGATAGGGCGTTAAGTTCTAAATTTAAATCAATGGGACCAGGATGTGGATCAGAAGGTTCTCAAACATATTTTACCGCTCACTATGAAAAGGGCATGAGATGTGTTACTTGCCACGATCCGCACGATAGCACTGGTATGGTTAAGGGCGATAGAAACGTTAAGGGTTTAAATTACAACTCAGAACAAGGTTATTTAAGCTCGTTTTATTCAAAACCAAAAATCACAAAAGAGTGTGTGGATTGTCATAAAGAGCAAGCTTATATAGCGCAAAGAGCTGATACTCATAAGAATAATTCGTGTGCGACTTGCCATATGCCATTTATGATGAGTTGTGAGAATTTTTATGCTATTCAGTTCCAAGATCAAGCTGGTTTTGATACGCAACGCCGATCTCACATCTGGAAGATAGATGTTAGTCCAGATAGAAAATCTCTTGCTGCTGGCTCAAATGCAAAAGGTCCAAGAGATGCGAAAGATTGGCACTTCCAAAGAAACGAAGATGGACGAAATTTTGTCGATTTGATGTGGGCATGCGCTAGAACTTCTTGGGCCGATAAGGATATGGTTGATAACAAAGGTTGCCATAGTCCGGTAAATTCTGAGCTTAAAGAGACGTTGCATTTCAAAGACCAAAAACAGGTTTATGATGAGGTAATGGGTTGGCAAAATCCTATTAAGACCGGATTTACAAATGTAAAAATCGGAATTGAGGGAATTTATAAAATCCTAGAAACTAAAAAACTTGATTCAAGTGATAAAACAAGAGTTTATGAGCTCATCGAAAAGGCTCAGGATACTGTTGATTTGATCGAAAAAGACGGATCTTGGGGTATGCACGGCTTTAAATACACTAAACAAAGGCTTGATGCAGCCAAAGAGTATATTCAAGAGGCTCAAAGAATTTTGAATAGCAAAATGTAATAACATTAAGGCTGCTTAAGGCAGCCTTAAATTTAAAGGCTAATTAATGAGAAAAGAATTTTTAACAATCCTAACACCAATATTTTTAACAAGCTGTATGTTTGGCGCGGAGCTTAACACAAAAGAGCAAAAAGAATCTTATAGTATAGGCGCATCAACTGGAAACTACATATCAAATCAGCTTCATAATCACGCTCAAATGGGTGTAAAATCAGATGTAAATTTGGTTATAGAAGGCTTTATTGACGCTCTTAAACAGCAACAAAAACTAACAGAAGATCAGATTGTGTCGCTACTAAATCAAAGAGCAGATAGCTTAAATAAAATAGTTGAAGAGCGAGCAAAAGTAGAGCTTGATAAAAATTTAAAAGCTGGCAAGGAATTTATGGCGAAAAATGCCAAAAATTCCAAAGTTAAAACGACAAAATCGGGTATGCAATATGAAATTTTAGCACTTGGCAACGGTGATAAACCAAAGAAAGAAAGCATTGTTTTGGTAAATTACAAGGCAAATTTGATAGATGGTAGCGTTTTTGACGATACATACGCTAACAAAAAACCAGCCCATCTTTCTTTGATAAACATTATCGATGGATTGAGCGAGGGTTTGCTTTTGATGAATGTTGGCTCAAAGTATAAATTTGTAATCCCAAGCGAGCTTGCATACGGTAAAGAGGCGATGGATAAAATTCCAGCTGGATCTACTGTTGTCTTTGAAGTTGAGCTTTTGAAGGTGTTTAAGCCAGGAGAGTTAGCTGAGGTGGCTAAAAAAATGAGTGAAGATGAGATTAAGAATTTTCACGGATTGAAATAAAATCTTTTCTTCTGAAAAAGTTGGAGGGGAATATGGACGCAAAAAATAACAGAAGAGAGTTTCTAAAATATATAGCTCTTGGTTCGGTTGGCGCGAGTTGTAGTGCGGTTTTTGCCGCCCAAACGTCAGAGACCAAAGACAAAAAGCCAAATTTTGGAATGATTTTTGACCAAAACAAATGCGTTGGTTGCACTGATTGTGAGATTGCTTGCAAAAAGGTAAATTTAGTCCCGAAAAATCAAGCAAGGCTTTACGTGGAAGATAAAACCGACCCAAATGATCGCTTGCAAAGGCGATTTGTCAGAGTTTCTTGCCAACAATGCGTTGATGCGCCTTGCGCAAATGTGTGTCCAACGAATGCTTGTCATAAAGATCTGCTAACTGGTATCACGACCACGAACGCAAATGATTGTATAGCCTGTAAATACTGTATAGTTGCTTGTCCTTATGATGTGCGCTTTATCAACGAAGAAAATCACTCGGCTGAGAGCTGTAATTTCTGTTTGGATACAAATTTAGCCAAAGGGCGTGAGCCAGCTTGTGTTGAGGCGTGTAGATACGATGCCTTGGTATTTGGCGATTTAAACGATGAAAATGCGCATATTAGCAAGCTACTTCGCGTCAAAGATAGCCTTCGTATGCGTCCTGAGTGTGGCACAAGACCAAGTCTTAGGTATATTCCTGCTGTAAAGATGGGGGTGTGATATGAATGGTGCGATAAATTTTACGCAAACTTTTTCAAGCGGAGTTGTTTGGCATTGGCCAATTGCTGTTTATTTGTTGTTAGCTGGTATGAGTGGTGGTGCGCTGATAGTAGCTATTTTGATAAGATATTACAAAAAACAAAACGAATTTTCGCCACTTTTTAAGAGTGCAGCCTTGCTTTCTTTTGCGACGATACTCCTTGGTATGGTTTGCCTTGTCGGTGATCTTGATAAGCCCTTGTATTTTTGGAAAATTCTCATAAACTACAACTTCAAATCAGTTATGTCCATAGGCGTTTTGGCTCTTTGCTTTTACATACCGCTTAGTTTTTTCATCTGTCTTTACGCTTTTGAAAAGGAGCTTTTGCCACGCATTGGTATGTTTAGAAATTTGCTTGAATTTGTGATGAAAATTTTAACGCCAATTCGCACTTTTGTCATATTTTTAGCACTTATTTTTGCTGTTGTGATATGCGCTTACACGGGCTTTTTGATCTCTGTTTTGGTGCGTTTTCCGTTACTAAATACAGCTGTTTTGCCCGCTCTTTTTATAGCTTCTGGATTATCAGCTGGGATTGGTGCCTCAGGCTTGGTGGCTAAAATTTTATTTAAAGCCGATCACGAACACGGCGATCTTCACACACTTCACGTGATCGAATGGCCTGTTATGGCAGCTGAAATTTTGCTAATTGCTATGATTTTTGTTTCTCTTGTCTTAGGAAGTGATACGCAAAAATTCGCCAGTGTGGCTTTTTATAACGGCGGTTATGCTATAATGTTTTGGCTCGGTGTTGTTGGAATCGGCTTTTGTGTGCCTATCATTTTTAACTTTTTGCTAGGTAAAAAGATTTCATCGTCGCTTTTGGCATTTTATGTCAGCGGTTTTTCAAGCATTTTAGGTGTTTTGATGCTTAGAATGTTTATACTTTATGCGGGGCAAACTTACAGTATATTTATGTAAATTTAGGGGTAGCGTGAGAGCGTTAAAAATATTTTCATCATACGTTTTTGTTACTTTTATGTTGATTGTTTTGGCAATTGGCGCGGCTACGGCTACTTTTATCGAAAGCATTTACGATACGCAAACGGCTAAAATTTTGGTTTATGAAGCGCGTTGGTATGAGATCGTGATGCTTTTGCTTACAATCTCTTTAAGCGTTATAATTATAAAAACAAAGATGTGGCGCAGGTTTGGTGCGTTTGTTTTGCATTTGGCCTTTATCGTAATTATAGCTGGTGCGTTTTTGACGCGTTATTTTGGCTATGAGGGTGTCTTACACGTAAGGCAAGGTCAAACGCAAGATGAGATGATTAGCGTTAAACCGTATTTGCAAATACGCGTAGGCGATGAAATTTTTGAGCATTACTTAAATATGGCTCAGATTGGAAATAATGATTTTTCAATATCTCAAAATATAAATGGCGAAAATTTTGTCATTAAATTTAACTCTTATGTCGCTTCAAAAAATGATCGCAACAAACTTAGCGTAAGGGCTGGGTTTGAAAGCGAAAATTTACAACTTGTTGAGCTAAAGGGCGGTGCTGGTTGGCTTGGCGAGCCAAATTTGGTTAAACAAAAAGACAAGGAGATAATGCTCTCTTGGGGTTCAAAAATCGTAAAATTACCATTTGGCATAAAGCTCATAAATTTTGAGCTAAAACACTATGCAGGCTCGAAAAGTCCGTCATCTTACGCGAGCTATGTCGAAGTTATTGACGGCAAAAATGTTGTGGATTATAAAATTTTTATGAATAATCCGCTGACATTTAACGGATACAAATTCTTTCAGTCATCTTACGATAAAGACGAGCTTGGAACGATTTTGGAGGTTAATCGAGATTTGGGTAAAATTCCAACTTATGTCGGTTATTTTTTGCTTTGTGTTGGCTTTTTGGCAAATTTTTTCACACCAAATAGCAGATTTTTAAAGCTTACAAATTTCATCAAACAAGCTAAAATTTTGCTGATTTTTGCGATATTTTTTTGTTTTGATTTTGGTCTTTACGCAAATGATTTACAAAATTTCAAACAAAATACCAAAACTCATGTGGATAACGAATTTTCAACACTTTTGGTGCAAGATAATATGGGGCGCATAAAGCCAATTAGCACGGAAGCGATAGATATTATCAACAAAATATCTGGCGTAAATTCGTTATTTGGGCTAAATAGCACACAGCTAATTCTTGCGATGAGTGTAAATCCAGAACTTTGGCAGGATATGAAAATAATAAAAATAAATAATAAAGAGATAAAAAAAGCGTTAAATTTAAGCGATGATACGCGCTTTGTCAGCTTTAACTTTATGTTTGACGAATTTGGCGAATATAAGCTTTCAAAGCAGGTAGATGATGCAAACGCAAAGCCTGTTTCTAAGCGTGGCACGTTTGAAAACGAATTGATAAAATTTGACGAGCGTATCAATGTCGCATATCTTACGCTAAAGGGCGTGTTTTTTAAATTTATACCGATCGCAAATGATACGGCTAACAGATGGCTTTCGCCAAATGAAGCCTTTGCTTCGGACTTGATAAGCCCTCAGGTCAAAAGCTTGCTAAATGATTATCTTGTAGGCTTGCAAGAGGGCATTTCTCTAAATGATTGGGGCAGGGCAGATGAGGCGATAAAAAAGATAAAAGAGTATCAAAATTTAGTTTCAGCTAAAATAGTCCCGACGCAAAGCCGCGTAATGGTTGAAAATTTTTACAACAAAATTTCTATTTTTAAAAATTTAATCTATTTGTATATTTTTTTAGGGTTTGCTTGCCTATTTTTTGCTTTTGTTTGTGTATTTACAACTAGGCGTTTTTTGATCTTGCAAAGGGCGTTTTTTGCGCTTTTTGTTGTTGCGTTTGTTTTGCATACGATTGGGCTTATAATGCGCTGGTATATATCTGCGCACGCGCCTTGGAGCGATAGTTATGAAAGTATGATTTATATCGGCTGGTCGGCTGTTTTAGCTGGTATTTTGTTTTTTAGAAATTCTCTCTTTACGCTTGGGGCTTCATCGATTTTAGCTAGTATTGTTATGCTAGTTGCTCATATGAGTTTTGTTAATCCGCAGATTACAAATTTAGTCCCAGTTTTAAAATCGTATTGGTTAAATATTCACGTTTCAGTCATCACTGCAAGTTATGGATTTTTGGGGCTTGGGTGTTTGCTTGGGCTTGTTTGCTTGGTTTTAATGTCGTTAAAAAATGACAAAAATTTTGAAAATATTAATAATCAGATAAGATATATAAGTGCAATTAATGAAATTAGCCTAATTGTTGGGCTTTGTATGCTGACGATTGGAAATTTCTTTGGCGGAATTTGGGCAAATGAGAGCTGGGGTCGGTATTGGGGCTGGGATAGCAAGGAAACTTGGTCGTTTGTTTCTATTATAGTTTATGCTATCGTGCTACATTTAAGATTTATACCGCGATTAAATTCGATTTATGTGTTTTGTATAAGCTCTGTTTTAGCATATTTGTCTATCATTATGACTTATTTTGGCGTAAATTTTTACCTAACTGGTATGCACTCTTACGCCTCTGGCGATACGCCACAGGTACCAAATTTTGTCTATTTGGTTGCATTTTTGGTGTTTGGGCTTTTTGTCTTGTCTTATAGGGGTAAAAACGTAAAGACGATATAAGGAGAATTTATGAAAAAGGCTATTTTTACGTTGGTTTTGGTCGGTTTTGCAAGTGCTGGTTTTATAAAAGATGGCATTGAAGCGCAAAAGAGTGGAGATCACAAAAAACTTATTGAAATTTACGATACGGCTTGCAACAAAGACAGCAAGGCTTCTGGTTGTTATAACTTAGGAGTAACGTATGATGAAGGCACTGGTGGCGTGCAAAGAGATTATGAAAAGGCGATGAAATATTATAAAAAAGCTTGTGATGCGAAATTTGCCTCAGCTTGCCAGAATTTGGGCTATATGTATGAAAGTGGCAAGGGTGTGGAGCAAGATTTTGCGGTTGCGGCGCAGTATTATCAAAAATCTTGCGCCGACAATGAAGGTTGCTCATCTTTGGGGCTTTTGTATCAAAATGGAGCTGGCGTGAAAAAAGATCTAAAAAAAGCCGCCGAGCTTTATGCCAAGGCTTGTAATTACGGCGATGGGCTTGGTTGTAATAATTTAGGTGTTTTAAACCTTCAAGGTCTTGGAATGGATAAAAACAATAAAAAAGCCAGAGAACTTTTTGAAAAGGCGTGCTCTCAGGGCATAGGCAGGGGTTGTGATAGCCTAGCGTTTATCTATGCGGTTGGACTTGATGTGGCGCAAGACTACGCAAAAGCTAAGCAAAACTACGAATTAGCTTGCAACTACGGCTTTAACAGTGGTTGTAATAACCTAGCCATACTTTACGCAGAAGGAAAAGGCGTGAAATCTGATAACGTCAAAGCGAAGGAATTTTTCAAAAAGAGCTGTGATGGCGGGTTAAATGAAGCGTGCGAGAACGCAAAAATGCTAGAAAATATAACAAAATAGGGGAAATTTATGCTTTTACGTCTGTTTTTAGGTTTATCGTTTATCTTTTGCTTTGCTTTTTCGCAAGGGAATTTTCAAGGCTTTGGCACGGTTGGTAAGGTTGATAAAATCGTTGCTTCAAGCGATGCTAGATGTCCGGTTTGTGGTATGTTAGTTTCTAAGAATCCGCACTGGGTTGCTATGATAGAAGACGATGGTAAAAATTTGTATTTCGATGGCGTTAAGGACTTGATGAAATTTTACTTCAAAAATGATAAGAAATTTGAGAAAATTTTCGTGAGCGATTATTACAAGCTTTATAAAATCAACGCAAAAGAGGCGTTTTTTGTCATCGGTTCAAATGTTTATGGTCCGATGGGAGATGAGCTCGTGCCATTTGCAAAAGAACAAGACGCGCTCACTTTTGCAAAGGATCACTACGGCAAAAAGGTGTTAAAATTTGACGAGATAGAATTAAATATGATTGAGAAATTATGAAATTTATATTAAATTTATCTCTGTTTTTTAGCGTAATTTATGCTTTTGTAGCGGTTCATTATGTTAGTTTTGACAAAAATGCTAGACAAAATGAGTTGCGAAATTTATCCGCTATGGTTAAAGATGTAAGATTATCGACAAGTTTTATACAAGATGAATACGAAAGATTTGTCTATGATAAATAAAAATTTTATAAATTACGCGGTTATTTTGCTCTTTAAAGACCGCAAAGATCACGCATTTAGTTTTATTATTTTTTTATTTATTGTTTTTATTTTAAGTTGTGTTAGTTTTATCTCAAATTCCATTCAATCAGACCTAATTTCTAGTATAAAATCAAGACCAGACATAGTTGTTGAAGCATTAAGAGCTGGCAAAAACGACACAATGCACGATGGGTATATTTATGATATTTCGCAAATAGCCGGCGTTAGCGATGTGATTGGCGCGGTTGATGGGCGGTATTATTTTGGGCAAAAAAGAGTTTGGTTTCATATAATCGGCGATAGCTCGTTGGCTAATGACGAAATGGTTGTTGGTGCAGGAGTGAAAGAGGCGATGGAGGAGCTTTATTATAAGGACGAATTTAACTTTCTAACCGAAGAGGCGCTTATACGCGTTAAAATTGACAAAACGGCAAATTTAAGCAATATCATATCAAACGATGTTATTTATATGAGCGAAGATACGGCCAGGGCGGTTTTAAGTTTAGATAAAGGCGAATACACTAAACTTTACGTAAGCGTTGCAAATTCAAACGAAGTTAGCGAAGTTGCGCTTAAAATTCAAAATTTGTATCCAAACACGTTTGCGCTAAGTGCAGAAGATGCTATTTCAAATGTCAGACATTTGTATTATTATAAAGGTGGCATTTTTATGGTGCTTTACGTGGTTGCGATGGTGTCGTTTTTTATCCTTTTAAAAAATCAGATCGCCTTTTCTTACGGTGAAAAAAGAAAGCAAATTGCGATACTTCGTAGCATAGGATTTTGCATTAAGGACATTATCAATTTAAAACTTATACAAAATTTAATCGTTTCAGTTTGTGCTTTTTTGCTAGGTTGTGCTTTATCTTATTTTTATGTTTTTGTTTTAAATGCGCCGCTTTTGCGAGATATTTTTCTTGGCAGTGAACTTAGCAATAGTATTGTTTTTACGCCGATTGTGGATTTTAAAATGCTATTTTTGATATTTTGTTTTAGCGTGATACCGTTTTTAGCGTTTGTTATTATCCCATCGTGGCGCGTTGCGATTTGCGATATGAGCGAGGCTGTTAAATGAGCGCGGTTGAGATAAAAAATTTGTTTAAAATTTATAATGAAGGGCAGATCAACGAATTTTGTGCCTTAAATGGCATAAATTTAAGCATTAATGAAGGCGAAATAGTAGTAATCAAAGGCGTGAGCGGAAGCGGAAAGAGCACGCTTTTATCGCTTATTGGCGGACTTAGTAAGCCAAGTAGTGGAGAAATTTTGATAAATGGCAAAAACATATCAAAACTTCCTGACATTATGAGCTCAAATGTCAGACACAAAGATATAGGTTTTATATTTCAATCGTTTAATCTACTTGATGGTTTGAGTGTTTTTGAAAATGTGATAGCACCGCTTAGCATAACAAATTTTAGCCAAAATGAGATAGAAAATATGGCAATGCAAGCTATGCAGATAGCCAATATCTCTCACAAAAGCACTCAAAGTGTGTCGAATTTAAGCGGTGGTGAAAAGCAAAGGTGCGCTATCGCAAGGGCTCTTGTGATGAAACCAAATATCATTTTAGCTGACGAGCCAACAGCAAATTTAGACAAGGACAACTCTTTGCTTTTTATCGATATGATGAGAAAATTTAAGAGCCTAAACAAAACGCTTTTAGTCGCCACACACGACATACTTTTTGATGATTTGGACTTTGTAAGCCAAAAAATCGATATGCAAAACGGCAAGATAATATGAGTGTTTTTTTATCTGATGAAGTTATAGCTTTTTTGGCTGTGGAATTTCTTATTATCGTTTTGATGGGAATTTCGCAGTTTTATGTCGGCTTTATTATGCGATATTGGGACTTTTCATCAACAACAAATTTACAATACTCGCTAGAAAAGAAAAACTACCTAATCAATACGATTTTATTTTTTACCATAGTTTGCAAGATAATTTTGTTTGTATTCTTTGCTTTGGCCTTAAACGAGCTTTCAAACATCGTTCCAGGGGCAATGTGTTCAGCTGGCGTAGTCGGCTCAAACGAATACGGCAATATTTTACTTTTGTTGAAGCTTTTACTTATTTTTGGCTTTGGCTTTTGGATTATCGTAAATAACTTGGATTTAAAAGCGACAAATTTCCCATTCTTAAAGCGCAAATACGCGATTTTCACCATACTTTTTATTGGCGTTTTGGTCGAGTTTGGGCTAGAAATTCTCTTTTTTGTAAATATCCCATTAAAAGTGCCTGTATTTTGTTGTTCGGTTGTTTTTCAAGCACCAAAACTGCCATTTGGTTACACACAAATAATGCTTATGGCATTTTTTTATCTGATTTTTGCTTTGATTTTGGTTGTAAATTTCCTCAAACAAAGTATGGCGAGTTTTGCGCTAAATTTACTCTTTTTATTTGTCGCATACTACGCGATTACCTATTTTTTCGGACTTTATGTTTATGAACAGCCAAATCACAAATGCCCTTACTGTATGCTTTTAAAAGATTATTTTTATGTTGGTTATTTTATTTGGGGATCATTGTTTTTGGGTATTTTTTTTGGTATAGTTCCGTTTTTGATCGAACTTGTAACCAAAACGCCTTACGCCCATCTTTTAAAATTTTCATCTTTTTGGCTAGCGAGTAACGCTCTTGTTTGCAGCTTTTATGTCGTAAAATACTATCTTTTGGTCGGAGTTTTGCTTTGAAAAAGCAAATTTTTGCCATAACTTTAATTGTAGCTGTTTTGTCTTTGCTCGTCTTTTGGGCCGATATGAGCGGTGGCAAAAGTTTAGTCTTGCACTCAAACTACGAAAAAAAGCCAGTTGATATAGAACTAGATAAATACCTTTGCTTTGAAAGTCGAACTTTGATTAGCGATTTATACAACACCGCCCAGGCTATTATGCCAAATGGCGATACTTACTTTTTTAATGATATTGCAAATGTGTTTATTTGGCTGATGAGGCAAAAAAATAGAGACGAAATTTTGCTTTTTGTCTATTCGCAAGATACCAAAAAATACATTCCTGCTAAAACAGCTTGGTATTCGCGCGTTGAGGCTACGCCGATGGGATATGGCTTTGGCGCGTATGAGTATAGGCTTTATGGCATTAGTGATTATTATTATGACGAAATTTTACTTTGTGCTGCGCGTGGTGAAACTTTGTTAAATCCTCTAATTAACACGCTTTTAAGAGAAAATAAGATCAACAAATAAATTTAGCCAAATAAATGGCTAAATTTTGATTATTTTAAGTTATCGAAGTATTTATCGTTGTTTTTCTCTATGTGAGATATGTTAAAATGAACGAATTTATAACCACCCCAAAGAGCTACAACCCAAAGAATAAGAAAAAATATCGCCTCTGTCATTAAATCTCCTTAGTATGCGTGATGATCGTTTTCGATCTCTTCTTGTGTGATTTTTTGGCTATCCATTGCGCGCCAAACGACAAAAATATAGCCAAGCACGATAGGGACTAGCAGGCTAACATAGGACATTACGGTTAATGTGTATTGGCTAGAGCTTGCATTTTTTATTGTCAGCGAGCTTTGCAAATTCGAAAACGACGGATAAAAAGCCGTGTTATTTAATCCCGTGATGAAAAATAACGCAGTTACGATTAATACGACGCCAAGTCCGTATGAGCAAATTCCGTAAATGCTTTTTGTAAGTGCGCCTTTGTAAATTCCAATGAGTGTTAAAACAAGTCCGATTATTATCATCAAAGTCGCCATTGGTAGGTGGATTAAATTTTGTAAATATTTATACTCTATCAGGCTTACAATGCCGTTTTCATCGTATCCAAAACCATCTTTTGTAAAAATCCAAGCTAAAAATATCACGAAAAACGGCAAAAATAAAATCGTATTTTTAATCACAGCTTTTCTAGCGTTTGCTCTTAAATTTTCATCATCGATATTGTTGATTAGATAAAGCGCTCCACCAATGCGAGCTAAGAAAAACATAGCTATTGCAAGTGGATAAAGCATTAAATTTCCAAGTGCTTCTAGTCCGCGCCAAGATGTTTGCCACTCGACAAAATTGTGCTCGTTTAGTAAAAAATCACTTCCGCTAAAAAACGTGCTAACAGCCATTCCTATCAAGATAACGCCAAGCGAACCGTTTATAAAAAGGAAAATTTCATACGTTTTTTCGCCCAAAAAATTATCCGGCTTTTTGCGGTATTCATAACTAACGGCTTGGAGAATAAAGCAAAACAAAATCGCAAGCCACACCCAATAAGCCCCACCAAAACTTGTCGCGTAAAAAAGCGGAAATGCCGCAAAGCACGCACCGCCGAACATAACGAGCGTCGTAAAAGTAAGCTCCCATTTGCGACCTATGGAATTTATAATCATATCTTTTTGAATTTGACTTGTCGGCAATGAAAAAATGAGCGTTTGTCCGCCTTGGACAAACATCATAAATACAAGCAAACCGCCAAGCAAACTAACCACGCACCACCAATAAATTTGCAAATATTGTAAGTCAAACATTGTCAAATCCTATTTTAATTTGTTTTAGCATAATTTTGATTTCGGCTATCAAAAGTGCCGTAAATAAAATCGCAAACAAGAAGAACGAAATTTTAACATTCACGCTTCCTAAAGCCGTTGCGCCAACGCCAACTGTCATAAGGTCTTGTATAACCCAAGGCTGACGACCAACTTCAGCTACTATCCAGCCAGCCTCAGCTGCGACGTAGCCAAGCGGTATGCTAAATACGCAAACCCAAAGGAGTTTTTTGAAATTTTCTATACTGTTTGCCATAGATAAAAAAAGCACGATTAAAAATAGCGCTATAAAATAGCTACCAAGTGCTACCATTACGTGGAAGCTATAAAACGTCAGAGCAACTGGCGGCACGGCGTCCATTGGCTTTTGCAAATAGCCATAACCTAAGAAATTTATGTTACTTTCTAGTTTGGTTTTTGCTTCATTCATTGCATTTTGATCATTTATGTTTTTGGCTTCTTTATATTCTTTTAAGGCTTCTTTTGCGATTTTGCCTTTTTGCATTTTGCTAGAAACGCTTTCTATGCCGTATTTTTCATTTCCGAATACAAGATCTTCGATCCCTGGTATAAATCCGTTAATATCTCGTTTCCCAAGTAACGAAAGCATATATGGAATTTCAACATCTAACCAAAAAACATCTTCGTTATCACCTGTTTTTTTGTTTGGATTTAAAATTCCAAGCGCAACCAAGCCTTGTCTTTGATCACCCTTATAAAGTCCCTCCATCGCCGCAAGTTTCATGGGTTGTGTTCTTGTCGCCTGATAAGCGCTTTCATCGCCACTTATTAATAAGAATAAAGATGTTATAAGACCAAAGCTAGCCGCTACGATAATGCTTTTTTTCGCCATTATCGAATTTTTGCCTTTTAGGATGAGCCACGCTGAAATTCCTATTACAAAAAGAGCCGATATGACATATCCACTTGTAACCGTGTGTAAAAATTTAACAATTCCCACAGGACTTAGCGCAACATCGAAGAAATTCTCCATTTCCATTCTGGCTGTATTTGGGTTAAATTTCATTCCTATTGGGTATTGCATCCAACCATTTGCGACAAGTATCCAAAGTGCGCTCAAATTTGAGCCGATCGCAACGAGCCAAGTTGAGATGAGATGAAATTTCTTGCTGACTTTTTCCCAGCCAAAAAACATAACCGCAAAAAATGCACTTTCCATAAAAAATGCGAGCAATCCTTCAATCGCAAGCGGAGCGCCGAAAATATCGCCCACAAACCAACTATAATTTGCCCAATTCGTTCCAAATTCAAACTCCATTATTATGCCCGTTGCGACACCGATTGCGAAATTTATGCCAAAAAGTTTGAGCCAAAATTTAGTTATCCTTAGCCATTCTTGGCTGCCTGTTTTGACATAAATGCTCTCCATAATAGCCACAATGAAACTCAATCCAAGAGTCAATGGAACAAACAAAAAGTGATAAATCGCCGTTAAAGCAAACTGTGCTCTTGCCCAATCGACCGAAGCAAGTTCAGCCATTTTTACTCCTTTGTTAAATTTAAGATGACAAAATCGCTTTTTTCTTGATCATTCTTAAATTCTGTATTTAAATTTTTATCAAAGACAAAGACTTTTAAAATTCCAAACATAATGGCGAGTTTTATCGCTATTATTAGCCATAAACTTTTGCCAAGTCGCATATTTTTAAAGCCATCTATGTATAAATTAGTGATATTTTCGATACATTTTTTAACCATGGCTAGGATTTTACACAATAAAAACTTAAAAAATATTTTAATATAAAATAATAATATTTTTAGTTGGCATTGTACTTTGGTACAATAGACTATATATTGTTTTTTAGATATAATTCTGAGAAATTTATTTAAGGAGACACAATGCCGACACAAATTGGTACTGTAAAAGAAGCAAAGGGAAGCGTAGTAGCAATAGATGCTAGCGGAATAAGACGCGTTATCAGGGTAGGTGATGCGGTTTATGAGGGCGAGGTTGTGAAGACAAACACAATGTCAAGCAAGGTTGTTATAACAATGAATGATTTAAAAGAGATAACGATCTTTGGTAATGACACTGTTTCTATGAATCAAAACCAAAATTTGCAAAATATCGCTCAAAACGACCAAGTTGCCGATGTTAGTGCTCTCCAACAGGCGTTGTTAAACGGTGGAAATTTAGAAAATCTTGAAGAAACAGCAGCTGGTGGTGCAACAGCTGGTGGCACAGCCGGAATAGGCGGAACAAGCTTAGGTTCTGTATCGTTTTTAAGTGGTGGACACGAAACAAACGTAAATGCCAGTTATAATAGCTTGGGCGCGCTACCACCCGATGCTATCGCTACCAACAATCTAGGACTTGGAAATTCAAATAATTCAGCAAGCGACGATAAAACTCCACCAACAGTAAATATCGAGTCAGTAACTCCTGTTGATACTAACCCTAAGGCCGATGGTAAAGCTGATAAAGCAATTGTAAAAGGTAAGTCAGATGAGCCTAATGCTCGTGTAACTGTTACTAATGAGAATGGCGAAGTAATAGGCACTGGAACAACAGATGATAAAGGTAACTTTAAAATTTCTACTGATAAACCAGTAAATCCAGGCGATAAGGTAAAAGTTGAAGTAGAAGATAAAGCTGGTAACAAAGGCGAAGATACTAAGACTGCTGGCAATTTAATTCACGACGATACTACTCCACCAACAGTAAATATCGAGTCAGTAACTCCTGTTGATACTAACCCTAAGGCCGATGGTAAAGCTGATAAAGCAATTGTAAAAGGTAAGTCAGATGAGCCTAATGCTCGTGTAACTGTTACTAATGAGAATGGCGAAGTAATAGGCACTGGAACAACAGATGATAAAGGTAACTTTAAAATTTCTACTGATAAACCAGTAAATCCAGGCGATAAGGTAAAAGTTGAAGTAGAAGATAAAGCTGGTAACAAAGGCGAAGATAAAGAAAACGCTGGCGATATGGATTACACTGATAAGACTAAACCAACAATTGATCTAAAAACAGTTACACCTATAGATGATAGTACAGAAGCTGACGGTAGAGCTGATAAAGTAAAAGTTAGTGGAACAACAGATCAACCAAAAGGCTCAAAGGTAGAAATTAGTGTTGGTGGAAAAGTAATAGGAGAAGTTGAAGTAGGTGAAGGTGGTAAATTTGAAGGAACTCTTGACCTTAAAGGTAACGATGTTAAACCTGGTACTGAGGTAAAAGCTACTATAACAGATAAAGCTGGTAACAAAGGCGAAGATAAAGAAAACGCTGGCGATATGGATTACACTGATAAGACTAAACCAACAATTGATCTAAAAACAGTTACACCTATAGATGATAGTACAGAAGCTGACGGTAGAGCTGATAAAGTAAAAGTTAGTGGAACAACAGATCAACCAAAAGGCTCAAAGGTAGAAATTAGTGTTGGTGGAAAAGTAATAGGAGAAGTTGAAGTAGGTGAAGGTGGTAAATTTGAAGGAACTCTTGACCTTAAAGGTAACGATGTTAAACCTGGTACTGAGGTAAAAGCTACTATAACAGATAAAGCTGGTAACAAAGGCGAAGATAAAGAAAACGCTGGCGATATGTATGATGTTACTCCTACCATCACTCACTATATGGATGATGTGAATTTAAAAGGTGTGCCAGTGTCTAAATTGCATCAAAAATCTGTTACAAACGATGCTACGCCAGAGCTTCACGGCACTGCTAAGCCAAATGCAGAAGTTAGTATCTACGATAACGGCAAGTTTATCGGCACGACGATGAGCGATGCGAGTGGAAATTTCACATTCACATCTCCTGCTTTAAAAGACGGCGCGCATAACATCACGGCTAGAACAGAATATAGCAGAATGTCTGGCAACTTTGACTTTAATGTTGATACAAAAGCTAGTCTAGATCTAACAGTTAGCGATGCGACAAAGGGTAGCGATGGCAACTGGACTGCAACAGTCAGTGGCAAGGCTAACGATGTCGAAGTTGGCAGACCAGTTAGTATCACGCTACCTAACGGCGAGACTGTAACTACGACAGTTCAGAGTGATGGCACATTTAAAACAACTGTAAATTACGGACCAGATATTTCAAATTCTACTATGAAAGTTACAGCCAGCACGACAGATAATGCTGGAAATTTAGCTAAAAGCGAAGTTGGCATAAAACAAATTACTGTAGAGGAGAAGGTTACAAATACTGTAAAAAAAATAGTGGAAATAAACGAGTCTGAAATGCATTTGGAAGGAAACGTTTATAGATATAAGGGAGCTAATATACTTGATATTTATCAAACAAATGGCGATAACCCTAGGATACACACAAGAACGCAGGGCGATATCACTGATGTTTTAAATAAAGGTGGCTCTTTATCTGGTCAAAGAGCAGTCGAAGACAGCAGTGGAAAATTCCACGATTCTATTGATCCAAACAAAGCAACCAATAGTTGGTGGAACAAATCTAGCATAAAGGATAGAGGACCAATAGCTGGCTTAAAAGAGCCAAATACGATAGATTTTCAAAATCCAATAGAGGAGCTTAAAAAGATGTATCCAGATAAAACAGTAAATCTGGGTTATACCAATCATCAAGGTCTTGTTTATCACTACAAAGGTCAAGTTACTATCAGTGGTTCAAACAATACACTATTTGCTAAAACTGGCACAGGTGCAGCTGTGATAGTTAAGATAGATGGTAAAATAGTCCTAGCTCACAAAGGCGACAATGCTACTCGTTATGCCTATCATAAGAGATTAGAGAAAATTTTGTCTAATCTAAACGGCACTCATACAATAGAGATAATAGGTATCAAGGCTGGTGGCAGAGATTTAGATTCTAAAATACAAGTTGGTGTATTAAGTAAAAATGGTAAAGAAGTTCTTCTAGGTCAAGATAGCGACGGCGTAAAAACAGATTTACTAAAAGAAAACGCTGACTTGCAGGGCTCAACGTTTAACCCAGAAACCGGTCAATACGAGGCAACCACTACTGTAACCAAAACCGTTTCTCATACTACTGTAGAAGGCGGTTCATCTGTGGCAGAGCACGATACTATCGGCACTGATAATGCTGACACTATCAAAGGTCATGATGGCAAAATGATAGAAGGCAAGGATGGTAATGATACTATCACTGGCTCTGATAAGGGTGAGCATATCGATGGCGGAAACGGTGATGATGTCATAAACGCTGGCGATGGCAATGACACAATTATGGGTGGTGCTGGCAACGACACTATCGATGGCGGTAAAGGCGATGACTACATCGATGGTGGCGATGGAAGCGATAGTATAACAGCCGGAGAAGGCAACGATAAGATAGTCTTTGATAAAGAAGATAGTAAAATAGACGGTGGCGATGGCAAAGATACGCTAGTGCTAAAAGGTGGCGAGACCATCGACTTCTCAGGACTTGGCGACAAGATAACAAGTGTTGAGAAACTTCAACTTGGCGAATCTAAGGACTCAGATGGCACAAATGTAACTCTAAGTGCAAAAGACGTCTTAGATATCACTGATGGTAGCCAAGATAGCTTAGTAAATAACATACCAACGCTAAAAATCAATGGCGATAGTAAAGATAAAGTCAGCTTAAAATCTAGCGATAACTGGACCAAAGTAGGTGGTGTCGATAGTGATGGCTATCAAACATACGAATCAACATCTGGTGGCAGAACAGTTCATCTTCAAATAGATGAAAAAATAACTACTGACTTTGGTCAATAATCTTTCATAATAGCTAGGCTAACCGCCTAGCTATATAAATTTCTCACTATAAAAATACGATAAATTTTTAAAAGACATCATCTTGGGTTTTTGAAGTTAAAAATTCCAGCTAATTTAACAAAACTAACCGATGAAATATAAAATCTAAAGAGATCAAAACAAAAGTGAAAGCTGAATTTAAAAGTGGTGGCCACGAGAGGACTTGAACCTCCGACCACTACCATGTCAAGGTAGTGCTCTACCAGCTGAGCTACGCGACCAAATGAGAATGAGAATTTACCTAAAAATATATTGCAAACAGCTTAAATGTCAGAAATATTACAAAAATTAACACACAAGATATTTGTTTTTAAAGACGGTAAAAGCAAAGGCAATGTAACAATATGGTTAAAATTTGAGTTAAATTTTTGTTTGATTTATCGAAAATTTAAAGAAAAATTTTGTGGCTCAAAAATATCGTAAAAGCAAAAAATAGATCTATTTTTGGAGCGGAATTTTTAGATCTTATTTTAGCTGTTAATGTCGTTAAAAATGTTGATGAGGTGATAGAATTTATTAACAAAAAATCAACAAAACATTCTGAGGCGATTTTAAGTAAAAATTACGCCAATATTGAAAAATTTCTAAATTTTGTCGATAGTGCGGTCGTTTATGCAAATGCTTCGACAAGATTTAGCGATGGTGGAGAGTTTGGGTTTGGTGGCGAGATTAGCATTATCACGCAAAAGCTTCGCGCGCGCGGATCAATGGGCGTTAGGGAGCTTACGACGACAAAATATATCGTAACAGGCGATAGGCAAATTCGCTAAATTTAAGGAGAGAATATGAAAATAGGCTTTGTTAGTGGCGGAAATATGGGCTCGGCGATGATAAAAATGACCGTGCAAAAATTTGGTTCGCAAAGTATTTTTGAGTGCGCTAGAAGCAAAAATGAGACTTTGGCTAGCGAGTTTGAAATCAACGTTTTGATGACATAAAAAAGCTCTTAGAGTGCGTTCAAATGGTTGTTTTAGCAACTAAGCCAAATACTTATGAGAGTATTTTAATGAGATAAAATGACCTAAAAGATCAAATTGTCGTGCTTCTTGCGCCAAATTTTAGCATTTTGCAAGCTAAAAAAATACTTGGCGAAAACGCAAAAATACTTCGCGCCACGTCAAACACACCAGTGGCTATTGGTTGGGGCGCAAGTGCGCTTTGCTATGAAAATTTAGAGCCAAACGAGCAAAACTGTGTGAGAAAAATTTTTGAAAATTTTGGACGCGTTTATGAGATTGACTAGGCTAAATTTGCGATATTTACGGCTATTGCTGGAAGTTTGCCTGCTTATATTTTTATGTTTATTGAAGCGGTTGCAGACGGCGGTGTGCTAAATGGAATTTAACGCGATTTGGCGTATGAAATCGTAGCTCAAAGTGTTGCTGGATCGGCAAATTTGGCACTTCAAACGCACAAACACCCAGCGGCATTAAAAGATGAAATTTGCTCGCCTGGTGAAACAACGATAGAGGCGGTAAAAATTCTTGAAAACGGCAAATTTCGCGCAACGCTTATAGAAGTGGTTAATGCTTGCACGAAAAAAGCGAATGCGAAAGATTAAAGATCGTTATTAAAGTGCTTTGAGATGGGCTCAAATATAAACTTAATTTTCTTTTCTAGTGGCTTAAAATACGCTTGAATTAAATAAGTTTGATTTGGAAGTGAGATAAATTTTAGTTTTTTATTATTGGGTTAAAAAACTAAAATCGATTTTATCCTTTGAAACATCTGCTCCAATAAAAAAATTAGGCATAATCTGCTTTTTTGTTTGAATATTATTTTTGATATATTTCTTTCTTAATTTAATCTCAAACGCTAAGATTTTAAACGAAATACATCTTAAAAGCCCTAAAACTTAATTGCTGTGTTAAACGCGTAATTTAGGATAAAATGATATTTAAACTTCAAAAATTTACTAAAACGGACGCCATATCATCATTGCGATTATGATGATTAAGATGATTGTTGGCACTTCGTTGTAGGCGCGAAAAAACATACCGTTTTTCTTACAGGTTTTGTTTTTTAGCGTCTTCATAAAGTAGCCAAGACTGAAATGATAAATCGCCATTATGATAACAGCCGTGATTTTAACGTGCATAAAGCCGCTTTTTAACAAATTTGGCATCGCAATTAGTATCATTGCCCCAGTTGCAAATGAGCCAATTAACGCGATCCAGCCGATGTATTGATACATTTTATATTCTTGCACTTCAACGACTTTTACAAAATCTGGTTTGTCTATATTTTCGGCGTGATAAACGTAAAGGCGCGGCTGGTAGAACAAAAACGCCATCCAAGATATGAAAAATATAAAGTGAAAAAATTTAATCAACAAATAATAATCCGCCATTTTAGCTCCTTTGGTTTAAATTTTCATCATTTAAAAGGTTGTTTTTTAAAATTTCCTTACGCAAATTTTCATCTATTATTTTACTCGTCCAAAATATATCCATTATCCACCAAATGCCCCAAATTCCAAGCGGGATTAAGCCAATCCCAAAAAACCAAACCGTAACGCTTCCTAAGAAAAACAGACCCATTTGCAAAAATCCGCTGATAAATCTGCCAAGATAAATTCTGTGTCCGCCAAGGTATCCAACCAAAAACCAAAGCGCGTAGGCTATATAAATGTTATTCATTTTTTTTCCTTAAATTTTGCCAGATTATCAAAATCACGGCAAGATCGATCATAACATCAGCGAAGTTAAATATCGCAAATTCAAACCATTTGTGCCAAAAAACGTAATCAACCACGCCACCGTGAGTGAAGCGATCGAGTAAATTTGAGCTTCCTGCACCAAGCAAAATGCCAATTGGCGCGGCGTGATCAAATAAAATTTGTCTTTGCTTGATTAAATAGATAAATACGGCAACAATCAGGGCGATTTGGATAAATTTTAGCCACTCGCCAAGAAACGCAAACATCGAAAACGCAACGCCTTTGTTGTAAGTTAAGATAAGCGAAAAGCAGTCGTTATCATAACTAAAACCGTTTAGAAAAATCTGCTTTATCGCTTGATCGGCTATAAAAATCGTAAAAAAAGCTATGAAAAAAATGTTTAAAATTCTAGTCATTTAAAGCTTTTAAGAAAAATTTTTCGACCTCGTTCATGCGCTTTTGTAGCTCCTCGGCGTTTTTGCCTTCAAGCAAAAGACGAATGAGATTTTCTGTGCCAGAATAGCGAAATAGCGATCTTATGCCAGCTTTTTTTAAATTTTCTTCAAGCTCTTTTAAGCCTTTTATCTCTTCAAGTGGTTTTTTGTTTATGACTTTTAAATTTAGTAAAATTTGCGGATATGGTTTGATTTGACCGAGAATTTCGCTCGCTTTTTTGCCGCTTTTTAGCATTATTGCCACAAATTGTAGTGCTGCAACTAAGCCATCGCCAGTTTTAGCATAATCGCTAAAAATAATGTGTCCGCTTTGCTCGCCACCAAAATTTAAGCTGTGTTCTTGCATTTTTTCAAGCACGTATTTATCACCAACAGCCGAGCGAATAAGTTTGATTTTGTATTTTGACAAATAATCTTCAAGCGCGGCGTTGCTCATAACCGTTGCAACGATCGCACCACCTTTTAGGGTTTTGTTTTCTTGTAAAAAAGTAGCTAAAACGCCAAGCAGCGCATCTCCGTTTGCAACTTCGCCTTTTTCATTTACTATAACCAATCTATCTGCATCACCATCAAGAGCTATGCCTATATCCGCGCGAAGTTTTATCACTTCTGTGCCTAAATTTTGCGGATAAAGCGCGCCACAGTTTAAATTTATATTGCTTCCGTTTGGATTATCATTTAGCACTATAACCTCTGCACCAAGCTCGCTGAAAATAGTCGGCGCAACGCGATAAGCCGCACCATTTGCAACGTCAAGAACAACGCGTAAGTCTTTTAGGGTTAAATTTTTAGGAAATGAATTTTTTATCTCGACTATATATCGTCCAATGACATCATCGATACGCTTTGCAGCGCCGATTTCGAGCATTTGCTTTTGATTTTCGTTTATGATGTTTTCATCGAAATAAATTTTTTCTATCTCCGCCTCGGCTTCTTCGCTTAATTTGTTGCCACCAGCGTCAAAAAATTTGATACCATTGTCGTAATATGGGTTATGCGAAGCACTTATCATAATGCCAGCATCGCAACGCATATCCTCTGTAAGAAAGGCTATCGCAGGCGTTGGCATAGGGCCAATTTGTCTGACGTTATAGCCAACAGCAGTAAGTCCAGCAACTATGGCAGTTTCTATCATATAGCCACTTTTTCTCGTATCTTTTCCAACTAAAATCGTATTTGTATTTGAAGCAAATTTTCTAAAATAAATTCCAGCCGCCATTGCTAAGCGCATAGAAGTTTGTGCCGAAAGCTTTTCGCCAGCTTTACCGCGAACACCATCTGTTCCAAATAGTTTCATAAACAAGTCCTTTAAATTTTTATCTAATTTTAGCAAAATAATGTATAATTTCATAAATTTTAAGGATATTTTATGAAAGGTTTTATAAAAAGTTGCCTTGATGAAAAGAAATATGGCTTTATAAAAGGTGATGATAAGAAGGATTATTTCTTTTTATATTCGTCTGTCGAAGCGGCTAAAAGAGATAAAATTTGCGACTACGCAAGCGTCGAATTTGAGCCAAATGCCACGCCCAAAGGATACAGTGCGACTAAAATCACAATTTTAGACAAGCAAATCGGCTACGAAGCACCGAGTGAATTTATCACCACAAAATCAGACCACGTAAATGGATATGAAATCGTTGAGCCATCTAATTGGATAGTTTGTGGCAGTTCGCGCGATTTAGATGAGGCAAAAGCCGATATGATAGAAAGGGCAAAATCAATAGGCGCAAATTCGCTAATAGGAATGCGATATAGTAAGGGCACGGGGAACGAAGGAAATTATTACTACTCTATTCATGATTTTTCAGGAGTTGCAGTAAATTTAGGCAAAAAAGCACCAAACGGCGAACCAAAAGATAAATTTTTGCAAAATATTGATGAAAAGGCTAGTGATTTAAAAAAGAGGTTAAAAAACAAAACGTTAACTCGTAAAATTTTAAAAACAATTATCGTGTTATTTTTTGTCTTGATGGCGTTTTTCTCATATAAATCGCACTCTATTGGCTATACTATTGTTTTTGGTTTGGTTGGGATTTTTATATTTTTTGGAATGAGTACTAACCGTGATTGGTGGTTGGTAAAGATGAAATGAATGTGCGATTAGCTTTAAATTTCACTTAAATTAAGTATTATTTAAAGCTATTTTATATATAATCACGCACTTAAATCACAATAAAAAGGGACATTATGGCAAACCATAAATCTTCTGAAAAAAGAGCTAGACAGACCATTAAAAGGACTGAAAGAAACAGATTTTACCGCACTAGACTTAAAAATATCACAAAAGCCGTGCGTGTAGCTGTTGAAGCCGGAGATAAGCAAAGTGCGTTAGATGCGCTAAAAATAGCCAACAAAGATATTCACAGTTTTGTTAGCAAAGGCTTTTTGAAAAAACAAACAGCTTCAAGACGTGTCGGACGTTTAGCAAAATTAGTTAATACTATAGCTGCTTAATTTACTTAATGTTAGCTGAAAAACTTCAACCTTTTTTGGATCGCTACGATGAGCTTTCTCGTTTGCTTAGCGATCCTTCTATCACCAATGATATTTCTAATATGACAAAGCTCTCAAAAGAGCAAGCCAGTTTAGAAGATATAGTCAGCACTACCAAAGAGTATTTTCAAACGATATCTGATATATCTAGTAATAAAGCCCTGCTTGACGATGCTGAGCTTGGAGAACTTGCAAAAGATGAGCTTAAAGATGCTGAAAATCGCAAGGCTTTGCTTGAAGAGAACATAAAAATTTTACTTCTTCCAAAAGATCCAAATGACGAAAAAAACGTTTTTTTAGAGATTCGCGCTGGCACTGGTGGCGATGAAGCTGCGCTTTTTGTTGGAGATTTGTTTAATGCTTATATTAAGTATGCTGATTTACGTGGATATAAATTTGAGATAGTTAGTCAAAGCGAAGGCAACACGGGCGGTTTTAAAGAGATTATTTTGCTGATTAAAGGAAAAGGCGCTTATTCAAGGTTGAAATTTGAAGGTGGTACGCACCGCGTTCAGCGTGTACCAGAAACTGAAAGTCAGGGCAGGGTGCATACGTCGGCTGTTACGGTAGCTGTTATGCCTGAGGTTGAGGACAGTCAAATTCAAATCAATCCAAACGATCTTAGGATAGATGTTATGCGCAGTTCTGGGCACGGTGGTCAGTCGGTAAATACTACTGATAGTGCGGTTAGGATCACTCATATACCAACTGGTCTGGTCGTAACAAATCAAGACGGCAAGGATCAGCACAAAAATAAAGAAGCAGCTATGAGGGTTTTAAAGGCTAGGCTTTACGAAATACAAGAAACCGAGCGCTTGGAAAAAGAGATGAGTGAGCGCAAAAACCAAGTTGGCACTGGAGATCGTTCGGGGCGCATTAGGACCTATAATTTTCCGCAAAACCGCATAAGCGATCACCGTATAAATTTAACCCTTTACAGACTTGATGCGATAATGGCAGGTGGGCTTTTTGATGAGATTATTGAGCCTTTAATCATAAATTATCAGTCACAAATGGTTTTAGAAGCTGGTTTTTGACCGCTTTTTGTATAAAATTTCAGCTCAAATTTATACAATCCATTTTTAATGCGTTTAAATATTTTTTTGCTTTCAAGAATCGCAAAAGTGTCGATAACGGTTGGTTTGCTGACATTTATATTTTCGCATATAGTTGAAATTTTAACCCAAATAAAGCCGTCTTTATCGGCATTTTTGCATAAGAATTCTATAATTTCTACCTTTTTTTCGCCCAAAATTGAGCCAAAAATTTCTCTTTGAAAATCGTCCATATTTCACCAAATTCTAAAATTTTCGCTATTATAGCGGACTAAAATAAAAATAAAGGATAAATTTGAAGTTAATAAGCTGGAATGTAAATGGACTAAGGGCTGTTGTGAGTAAAAATGCTTTTGCGTGGCTTAGCGAGCAAAAGCCCGATTTTTTGGGTTTGCAAGAGATAAAGGTCAAAGAAGACAGTATTCCAAATGAAATTTATCAGTTAGGTTTTAAAAATATTAGTGCAAATTCTGCACTTCGAGCCGGATATTCAGGCGTTATGAGTTTGGCAAAATTTGATTTTTCTACGCAAAAATCTATATTTTTTGACGATGATGAAGGGCGCGTTTTGGAGCATAGATTTGGCAATGTCGTGCTTTTTAACATCTATTTTCCAAATGGGCAAAAAGATGATGAGCGATTGGCTTACAAAATGCGATTTTATAAGAATTTTTTAATTTATATAAACGACTTGGTTGCGCAAGGAAAAGACGTGATATTTTGTGGCGATGTCAATACCGCTCATAAGGAAATAGATCTGAAAAACCCTAAGGCAAACTCGAAAATTTCGGGCTTTTTGCCGATTGAGCGCGAGTGGATTGATGAGGTTTTAAAAAGTGGATTTATTGATACTTACAGGCAAATTCACGGCGATACAGCTGATGCGTATTCGTGGTGGAGTTACCGATTTAACTCTCGCGCTAAAAATATCGGTTGGCGAATAGATTATTTTTTCATTTCGCAAAGTTTAAAAGATAGGTTAAAAGACGCTTTTATATTGCCTGAAATCCAAGGAAGTGATCACTGTCCAGTTGGGATTGAAATTGATTTATAAAAACGTTAGATAAAAAGACGCAAGGTAAGGTTTTTATGCTAAATTTTCATCACAAAATAGAAAATTTTATTTTTTCGTCTCCCCCAAACCCATCTCCATTTAGAGCAAATTAAAAAATTTCCCCCAAATTTTTTAATTTCC
>JBQNAH010000004.1:0-89317 GCA_052170535.1 Campylobacter sp.
AAGAATGAATTCGCTAATAACCATATAAACGGTATAGAAAACTTTTGGGGTTATGCTAAAGATAGATTATCTAAATTTAAAGGCATTAAAAAAGAGAATTTCTTGCTTCATCTAAAGAAATGCGAATTTAGATTTAATAACGGTAAAAATACAAAAACCTTCTATCATATTTTAGTAAAGATGACAGAAGAGAATCTGGTTGATTTGTCTTGAGCGTAAAATTTATAACAACACCCCCCCCGCAGCTATCATTGCTATGTCAATAATAGCTGGCAAAAATTAATGAATTTATCAAAGATAAAAGGGTTTTTTGCTAAACTATGCCAAAAAAATGAAGGGAAAATTTTGACTAGACTAAGCGTTGATGAGGCTGTAAATTTGATAGAAAATGCTG
Organism: Campylobacter sp.; assembly: GCA_052170535.1. Taxonomy (GTDB): domain Bacteria; phylum Campylobacterota; class Campylobacteria; order Campylobacterales; family Campylobacteraceae; genus Campylobacter_A. The sequence goes on from JBQNAH010000004.1 coordinate 395, forward strand.
ATTTAAACGAACTTGGAGCGATGGCTTTGGCACGTAAGCGCGAGCTTCATCCAGACGGCGTTACGACTTTTATCGTAGATAGAAATATTAATTACACAAATGCGTGTTGGGTGGATTGTAAATTTTGCGCGTTTTACCGCGATCACAAAGATGAAGAGGCCTATATTTTAAGCTTTGAAGAGATTGGGCACAAGATTGAAGAGCTAATTAGTATCGGCGGAACGCAAATTTTATTTCAAGGAGGCGTTCATCCAAAGCTTAAAATTCAGTGGTATGAAGAGCTTGTAGAATTTATTGCAAAAAAATATCCAACTGTTACCATACACGGATTTTCGGCGGTCGAGATTGATTATATCGCCAAAATTTCGCGCATTAGCTCACGTGAAGTTTTGCGCCGTTTGCGAGAAAAAGGGCTTTATTCGATGCCAGGAGCTGGAGCTGAAATTTTAAGCGATCGTGTCCGTGACATCATTGCGCCTAAAAAATGCGATGTCACCACATGGCTTCGCATACATCGTGAGGCGCACGAGGAGGGGCTTAAAACCACCGCCACTATGATGTTTGGAACGGTTGAAACCGCGCGCGAGATTGTGGAGCATTGGGAGCATATAAGGGCTTTGCAAGATATTACAGGTGGCTTTCGAGCGTTTATTTTGTGGAGTTTTCAAGGGCTAAATACTCGCTTAGCCGCCGAGCATCCCGAAATCAAAAAACAAAGCTCAAATCGCTATTTGCGACTTTTGGCTGTTTCGCGACTTTTTTTGGACAATGTGCCAAATATCCAGAGCAGTTGGGTTACGCAGGGCAGCTACATCGGACAGCTTGCATTACTTTTTGGTGCAAATGATCTTGGAAGCACGATGATGGAGGAAAATGTCGTTAAGGCTGCTGGTGCAAGTTATAGAATGAATCAAGACGAGATGATAAGCCTTATCAAAGATATTGGCGAAAAACCTGCCAAACGTAATACAAATTATGATATTTTGGAGAGATTTTATTAATGAAAGTTGTAAATTTAGACGTAAAAAATTTTAAAATTCCGGTTGTTTTTGAAAAATCAAAAGCCTTGCCTGTGGTTAATTTAAAGCTCGTTTTTAAGGTAGCTGGAAGTTGTACTGACAAAAAAGCTGGAACAGCAAAAATGGTGGCTAAAATTTTTGACGAAGGCACGCTTAGCGAAGGTGTAAATGCTTTTGCTAAAAAGCTTGAAACTAGGGCGATTAGCCTTTATGCTTTGGCTGGATTTGAAACATTTAGTTTTGAGATTAATTGTCTAAAAGAGCATTTTGGTTTTGCTCTTTCTTGCCTAAAACAGCTTCTAGATGAGCCAAATTTGAGCCAAGAAAGCTTAAAAAAGGTTAAAATTTTAACCTTGGGCGAGATTTCAAGTAATGCAAATGATTATGATTATCTGGCAAAACTTGCTTTAAATGAGCTACTTTACCCAAATACAAATTTATCCATTCCTAGCATCGGTACGAAAGAGAGTGTTGAAAAAATAACCCTAGACGATTTAAGAAATTTTATTTTAGATAAGCTAGATTTGGCTAATTTATTTGTTGTTTTGGGCGGAGATGTCGAGATAAAGGAGCTAAATTTAGAGCACATTCTGCAAAATTTAAAAGTTGGAGAAAAAAGAGATCTTGACTCTTTTCAAACAAGTGATAAAATGCAAAAAAGTAGCATTGTTAAGCCAAGCGAGCAGGCTTATATCTATTTTGGAGCGCCATTTAATGTCAAAGCAGACGAAAGATTTAAAGCCAAAGTGGCAAGTTTTATTTTGGGTGAGGGTGGCTTTGGATCAAGGTTGATGGAGCAAATTCGTGTTAAACGCGGTCTTGCTTATTCGGCGTATTGTTTTTCTAATTTTTCTCTTAGCTATACGCAAATTTCAGGATATTTGCAAACCAAAAATGAAAGCAAAGACGAGGCTATATCAGTCGTAAAAGATGAATTTGACAAATTTGTTAAAAATGGCGTTAAGACCAGTGAATTAGAGCAAGCTAAAAAATTTTTATTAGGCTCTTCGCCACTTCGTCAAGAAACACTTAGTAATCGCTTAAATACTGCACAGGGCGAGTTTTATAACGGATTTAAGCTTGGATATTTTAAAACTCAGTTAGAGAAAATTTCAAATTTAAAGCTTAAAGAACTGAATGAATTTATCAAAAAACATAGCGAAATAACCAAGTTAAGCTTTGCTGTGCTTTACAATGAAATTTGAGCCAAAAGACAAAGAGCTTTTAAGGCAAATCGGCGTTACGAGTTTGCTTGATTTAGCCTTAAAACTTCCTTTTAGTTTTGACGATACAACTCTTAGCCAATCACCCAAAGAAGGCAATGTTAGCATTGAAATTGAGATAAAAAGTTATCATAGTAAGTCTGGAATTTTGCACGCTATAAGTTGGTGCGAGGAGTGGAAACAAAGCGTTAAAATAGTGATTTTTAACGCCAAACAATGGCATTTTGCGTCTTTTAAAAGCGGTAAGAAAATTTTTATCAGCGGAAAATGCACCTATGCTTACGGCTCGTGGCAGGTTGTAAATCCTAAAATTATTACAAAAATTAATGAAATTATCCCAAAATATAAGTTGTCAATAAGAAATGACCGTTTTAAAAGTATTATTGAAAAGTATATAAATTTTACCAATTTGTTAAGTGTTGGTTTAAATGAAGTAGAGTCGAAATTTTTTGTCGATATTCACAAAAATGATGAAAAAAGCGTGGAAATTTTAGATAATTTGCATAAGGGTAAAATCAATACGAGCATTTTAAAATTTGCTGAAATTTATAACTATTTAAAAAAGCTTAATTTAAAAAAAACCCATTTTAAATCTCAAAAAATAGAGCTTTTTGATATTAGAAATTGGATAGAAACTCTACCTTTTTCGCCTACAAATGACCAGTTAAATGCTATAAATGATTTACGAACTGATTTTACCTCAAAGGAAGCAAAGCGTCGTGTTGTTATGGGCGATGTTGGCTCTGGCAAAACGCTTGTCATACTTGCGGCTGCTTTGATGATTTATCCAAAAACGGCGATTGTGATGGCTCCAACTTCGATTTTAGTAGAGCAAATTTATAACGAAGCCAAGCGACTTTTGCCTGAATTTATGAGGATTAGATTAGTAAAAAGTGGCGAAAAAAACGTAGAATTTGATGGCGAAAATCTCATAATCGGCACGCACGTTTTGCTTTATAAAAATTTGCCAAATTCTCCGCTTATTATGATTGACGAGCAGCACCGATTTGGCTCAAATCAGCGTGAAAAAATCAACGCCATAGTTAGCGCGGGATTTAATGATACAAATGGTAAATTTGACGCTACCACAGACTGTCAAATTTTGCAAAATTTAGAAAATTTTAGTGCGGATACCGTAAAGCAAATTAGTGAAAATGATGGTAAATTTGATGAAAAAGCAAGTGGCAAATTTGAAAACAAGCCGCTAAAAAATGGTAGCGACGAGCGAGTAAATTTATCAAAAGAAAATGGCGTGCAGGAAAATTTAAGCTTATTGCAAAAAAACTGCGAGCTGTCAAATTTTGACTTAGTCAAAACCACAAATGAGAGCGAATGCTTAAATTTGCGCGTTTCTGACGAGATTAGAGCCCACGTAGTGCAGTTTTCGGCCACTCCGATCCCGCGCACGCTAAGTATGATACAAAGTAGTTTTGTAGAATTTAGTTTTCTAAAACAGATGCCCTTTAAAAAGCACATCCGCACGCAAATTTTACAAAGCGCGGACTTTGGCGAGCTGTTGGCGCACATAAAAGCCCAATTGACCGCTGGAAAGCAAGTTGCGGTTATCTATCCACTTGTTGAAACTAGCGAAAATTCCAACTATCAAAGCCTAAGCGACGCACAAGGCTTTTGGCAAAGTAATTTTAAAAACGTTTTCGTAACTCACGGAAAAGATAAGGATAAGGAGCAAAAATTGTTAGAATTTCGCGAGCGCGGCGATATTTTGCTTTCTACGACTGTGGTGGAGGTTGGTATCTCGTTGCCTCGACTTAGCACGATTGTGATTGTGGGTGCCGAAAGGCTAGGGTTAGCGAGCTTGCACCAGTTGCGCGGGCGCGTGGGGCGAAACGGCGGGAGCGGATTTTGTTTTTTATTTACCAAGCTTAAAAATCCACCCGAGAGATTAAAGGAATTTTGCGAAACGCTAGATGGCTTTAAGATTGCTGAGATAGATCTGAAAAATCGCCAAAGCGGCGATATTTTAAACGGCACTTTTCAGCACGGCGCGACATTTGAATACTATAATTTTGAAGAAAGTATAACGCAAATGGCAAAACAAAGGCTTGAAAAAGCTTAAATTTACATCGTTTTGTGCGTTTTTGTAAAAAAGCGTTAGAAATCTCAGATCGTTGTTTGTATAAGCGAAACCGCATTTGTCTGAATTTTGATACCTAATGCATAAATTAACGGTGCAAATTTATTCGCACCGTTTAAGTTAAGCTATAAATCTAGAATTTAATCTCCCAGTTAAATCTAAAATTTCTTCTAGGTGCGTAAAATCTCTTTATGCCCGCGCCAGTGTCTTGGTTGATTAAATTTGTCGTTCCAAAGCCTCTTATCGATCTAGCCATATCCCAAGTTATGTATTTTTTATCAGTTATGTTATATAGCCCAAAGCCAAAGCTAAAATTTTTCTGCGGTCTAGCGTAGGCTATCATATCTATGACGGTGTATGCACCGCTTCTCCAACCTAGCGTGCTATCCGTTACGGGCTTGCCTTTTACTCTTTTTCCTTCAACTTTTTTTCCAGTATCAGGATCGATATGGCCTTGTTGCTCTTTCCAATACATATTATAAGTATCTTCGGCCTTTTTCTCGCCTGCCATTGTGATTAAAAAATCTATGCCATATTTATCGCTTGGTGTGGAATAGCCTATTGTATATACAGACGTGTTAGGTTGTATTGCATTCATTGGTATATATCCTTCCATTCTACCTTTTTGATGAGTCAATTTATAGCCCACTCTAAAACCTTTAAGAGATGGCAAGACCCCCCCCAGTTCGATCTTAGAATTTATCTCAAAGCCCTTTACTTCCGCTTTATTTCTATTTATGTTTTGCCAAAACGGATATTGCAGCGGACTTCCTTCTTCAACGGCTTTCATTCTTAAAAACGCCAAATCTATGAAATTTTCATAACTTGTCTTAAAGGCGTTAAAGGCTATAAAACTCCTATCCTTATAAAATGTCAAAGCCGCTTCTTTTGTTCTGGCCGTTTCAGCTTTTAAATCTGTATTTGGACCGATCGAAAAACTTGGATGCTTAAACGTCATATACATTTCATCAGATGTCGGTGCGCGAAATCCAGTTGAATATTTAACCTGAAATCTCATAAATTCAAACGGATCTAAATTTACCCCAAGGCTGTAAGAGCCTTTTTTAAATTCCTTTCCTCTTAACAGAAAGGCTAAATTTTGAGCGACGTTTTTGTTCATACAATCCGTATTATATCCGCATTTCGCGCCTGGGCCATAAGGATTATCGGGAAGTGGCACGAAAATTCCAGCTATTAGCCCTTTTGGCACTGGCACTTCTTTATCGTATCCCGGGGTATGTATTACTTTATCATACCTATAATTTAAATCAAATCCTAGCCAACTAGTTAGCTTTATATCATCTCCTATATGAAATGCCGAAGTTTTAGTTGTTACTGGAATGAGATAGGTTTGTTTTTTATTGGTTACGCTTTTTGGACTATTTGAAAAAGGATACCAATCTGGCTTGAAAATATATCCGTTTGCATCGGCTTTGGAATCGCCTGGTTTATATTGAAAGCCATAAAAGTTACTCGCCCACCATTTTTCATTTAGGTATTTATAACCATCTTGATCTACCATTTTTCTATGAGTTTTTTCAAGCATTGCGCCGTATTTTAAAAAGTGCTCTGTTTTGAAAAGATCAAATTCTTTCTCAAAGTCTATATTAAACTGCTTTGTATCGGTATTTAAATCCCTGTCATGATAATCATCTCTTGAAGCCCCAAGAGCATTTGGTGTTTTTGGTGTAGGAAGAAGTGTGTCTTCTGATAAGAAATCAAACGGCGGTTTTTGTTTTTCTATTTTTATTTGTCCGTATTTTGTCCCATCAGGAGCCGTTTTTATCTCTATTTCTCTATCGACAAATTTGTTTCTCCATACTCCATTATCTTCATATAATCTTGAAACTCGAAATTTTTTAGTGCAGTCTATTTTGGAGCAGTTTAAAAACAAATGTTTTACATTGCCACTATCTTCATCGGCAAATTCTACGTCATTGCCTGAACTATCTTTAAATTTTCTACTTGTTGTATAATCTATCTCTTGGACACCTGGCGTAAGCTCTTTTCCGTTTTTATCCACTACTTTATACACACCATCGTTTTTATCATATACGAGATTTAATCCATTTGGATTTCTAACGCCATTACATTTGTCATGAGCGCAATATTCGTCAGTCCTTGCTTTGTTTTTGATTTTTTGCGTTGAGTATGAAATTTTCATACTGTCCCAAAATGGGGTTTGTGTAAAATTTTCATAAGCAAACTGGACGTTTTTTCTTGTCGATTTATCGTTTGTTTTTCTCTCACCTTCCTTTGTATCGGCTTTTGCGTAGCTATACGGACGAAGTGCGTATGATAAATCTTCACCCTTTGAAGCAAGCGTAGAATCATCGTGCATAACGCTAAATCTATGCTCATCAGTTGGCTGAAAACCAATTTTTACCATCGTGCTTTTGCGAGTTATCTCGTAAGGATCGGCTACTTCTCTTTCCCTGCCGGCTTTTGTTTTATCTTCTATGTCATAAAAATAGTTTTTAGTTTCGTGTCCGTCACGCTTAGTGTCTATGATAAGCAAATCAAACCATTTGACTTTTCCAGCTAACGTAAGCGATCTCATATTTTGAGAATTCATACTTTGATAGCCGTTTTTAAATCCGAAATGATAATTTTTATCTATCAAATAATCTCTCGCGTCTTTAGTATCAAACATAACCGAGCCGCCAAGCGCGCCCGAGCCTGTTTTAATAGAATCCGCGCCCTTTGTCAGCGTGGCTAGTTTGACATTTTCCATTTCAACGCCGTTGCGGGTGTTGTTAAAATTTCCATATCCTTCAAAAAGCTCTTTAAAGCCTTGCGAACTAAGCGTTTCGGCTTGGCGAAGCCCGTCTATCGTGATGGCTACGCGGTTTTCATCCACGCCCCTTATAGCGTATCCACTCGCGCCAAATCGCCCACTTTCAACCACCGTAATACCAGTTTCGTATTTAACCAAATCCCTGCTGTCTGAAACTTGCTGTTTGTTTAAAGTCTCCGCACTCTTTTTGGTTTCGCCAACTTTTTTATTGCTCGGATCGTCTTCTGGGGTAGCCGTTACCTTTACTTCATTTAGCTCCACTTCGGTTGCTAACAATCCGCAATTAGCCATAAAAACGGTCGCAAAACTAAGAGCTATAATATGTTTTTTACGCATAACTATCGCCTTTTAAAATTTTTTAAATCTTATTATAAATAGCAAAATACGATTGATAACAATTTTTATTTGCAGTAATTATAATTTTGATTTCGATTATCGCAAAATAAATATTAAAAATAAATAAAATATTAATGTAATTGCAATTATTTTTTAGTCTTTTTTGTTTTAAATGCTGGTAATTGACTATTTGGCAAATGTGCAATAAAATATGCAAAAAATTAAGGTTAGTTTAAGTGATATTAGTTGAAATTTATAATTTTTTAATGCTATATTTTGGTTGAATTTTTAAATTTTATTTTTTGGTTGTATGGAATTTTATAACCATTAAGCCACCTGTGAAGTATTTTAAGGTGATTTTAAAATTTTGCAGATATGCTTAAATTTGAAGTGAAACTTATAATTTTTGTAAGATACTAGCCTTTGCAAAGCTAAATTTGTAGTTTTATGTATATAAATTTGTAAAAATATTCAATCGAAACATTTATAAAAATAATAAATATTTGGTTTGCATAAATTTTAATTTACAAATTTTTACAAACACGATATGTCAGGTTTGATAGTAAAATTTAGCCGATATTTTATGAATGGTGACCCTTACGAGAATCGAACTCGTGTTACCAACGTGAGAGGCTAGTGTCCTAACCGCTAGACGAAAGGGCCAACAATGATAAATGATGGTGCCCCGTGTAGGGCTCGAACCTACGACCCCATCATTAAGAGTGATATGCTCTACCAACTGAGCTAACGAGGCAAATGGCGCAGCGGACGGGGCTCGAACCCGCGACCTCCGCCGTGACAGGGCGGCATTCTAACCATCTGAACTACCGCTGCACCTAAAATGGTGGTCGCTATAAGACTCGAACTTATGACATCCACCTTGTAAGGGTGGCGCTCTACCAACTGAGCTAAGCGACCTAAAATAATGGCGACCCTTAAAGGATTTGAACCTATGTTTCTACATTGAGAAAGTAGCGTCCTGGGCCACTAGACGAAAGGGTTATAACCCTATAATATATAATATGGTGTCCTGTGCTGGATTCGAACCAGCGACCCCTTCATTAAAAGTGAAATGCTCTACCGACTGAGCTAACAAGACATTTTTAAAAAATGAAACGTAATTATACAAAAAAAAGGTTTTTTTGTCAAGTAAATCGCGTTTTAAAAAGATTAAAAAAATTAAAATTTTTCAAATTTAAGGGTAAATTTACCCTTAAATCTAGCAAGAATAGCAAGTTTTAAACTCGTATGCAGTTGGTCTGGCTTCGTATGGCCACACTTGGCTTTCGAATTTATAGTGCTGATAAGCTTCGATAAATTCATCGCTCATAATTGGTTTTAAATATTCATTATCGCGAAGCAAGGATTCAAGACTACCGCGCAATGTGTGTGGAAGCTGTTCTATTCCTTTTGCTCTTATTTCATCAAGGTGAAGTTTGAATAAATTTTCATCCATAGGACCAACTGGTTCGTATTTGTTTTTCACCCCATCAAGCCCAGCCATTAGCATTGCAGCAAAGGCTAAATATGGACATGATGTACTGTCTGGAAATCGCATTTCGGCGCGAACTGATTTTTCACCAGAACCATACGGTATGCGTATTGAAGCCGAGCGATTTTGGCTTGAATATGTTAAAATCGAAGGTGCTTCAAATCCAGGAATTAAGCGTTTATAGCTGTTTGTGCTAGGATTGGTAAATGCTGCTACACTTCTTGCGTGTTTTAAAATTCCGCCAATATACCATCTTGCAAAATCGCTTAAATTTGAGTAGTTTCCAGCCTGAAAAAATAAATTTTTCCCATCTTTCCAGACTGATTGGTGCACGTGCATTCCGCTACCATTGTCGCCATAGAGTGGTTTTGGCATAAATGTTGCAGTTTTTCCATTTAGGTGAGCGACCATTTTTACGACGTATTTGTAAATTTGCACGTTATCAGCGGCTTCTACAAGTGTTCCAAATTTCACGCCGATTTCTCCTTGACCTTGTGCAACTTCGTGATGTCCGACAAAAACTTCAAGCCCTACTTGCTCTAAAACTTGCATCATTTCGGCTCTTAAATCAGTCATGCTGTCGATTGGTTGCGTCATCAAATATCCGCCTTTTCTGCGCGGTCTATGCCCTGTATTGTAGCCATCTTTAAAATCTTTTGCGTCGTTCCATTCGCCTTCTTCGGTATCAACTTCATACATAGCGCAGTTTGGACTATCGACAATTTTAACATTGTCAAATACGAAAAATTCATTCTCCGGTCCAAAATATGCCACATCTCCTATTCCGCTTTCTTTGACGTATTGCATCGCTTTTTTTGCGATCGAGCGAGGGCATTTTTCATAAATTTGCCCTTTGTAAATGTCGAAAATATCGCAAAAAACCACGATTGTTACATCTGCGGTAAATGGATCTAAAAAGGCACTTGTAGCTTCTGGTTTCATTATCATATCGCTTTTTTCTATTGGTTGCCAGCCACCTATCGAACTAGCGTCCATCGGAACTCCGTTTATAAAATGATCCTTTTCGATAGCCTTTGCATTATATGTTATACTGTGCCACGAGCCGTTCATATCTGTAAAGCGAAAATCTACAAATTTGACTTCGTGTTCTTTACAAAATTCGAAAAAGTGATCGATGCTTTTTACAAATTTACCCATTTTTTCTCCTTTGGTTTTTATATTTTTTGTAATTGTATCATAAAATCTATATTTTAAGATTAATTTAAATATAATTTTTTACCCAACTTAAAAATTTACAAAATACCTATCGCGATTTTTAAACGCCACACATTTGTTGTACCCCAAATTTCTAGCGATTTGCTCGCAAATTTCGCCATTTTTATTTACCTGATCTTTTGCGTGCGCATCAGATCCGAAGGTGATTGGAATATCTCTTTCGGCAATCATTTCGAGTAAATTTACGCTTGGATATTGTTCGCCAACTGGTTTTCTAAAGCCTGCTGAGTTTATTTCAACTACCAAATTTGCTTTTTTTATCGCATTAAGTGCGTTTTTTGCGTAAATTCTAATGTCTGTTTTTGGTAAAAAATTAAACATTTTAGGCAGGTCAAGGTGTCCGACAATATCAAATTTTCCAGATTTGGCTAAATTTTCAATACAGCAAAAATAATCTTTCCAAATTTGATCTATATCGCGTTTTTTATATTCGCCGATAAATTCAGGATTATCAAAGCCCCAGCCGTTTAAAAAATGCACTGAGCCTATCCTGTAATCAACTTCTCGCGCAAAAACTCGCTCGTCCATATAGCCTTGTAAAAAATCTATCTCGTATCCGAGCAAAATTTCGATTTCGTTTTTAAATTCGTCCTTTAAATCTAAAATCATACTTTCGTAGTAAGCTATTTGAGAAAAATTCATTCTGTATTCTTCGTCGTATTTCATTGGCGCGTGATCTGAAAAACCAAAAATCGCGGTTTTTGCCTTGATCGCAGCTTGAATGTATTCTTTTGGCTCATCTACTGCGTGTTTGCAAAGCGGGGTGTGATTGTGAAGATCAACTTTCATGCAAATCCTTAATTTTTCAGCAATGCTACCTAAAATTTATTAAATTTAAGGATAAATATTGATTTTTTAAACTAATATTTTACTAAAATTTACTATAATCGGTTGAAATTTGATTAGGAGTTTTTATGACCCAAGAAGAATTAGATGCGTTAATGGCTGGCGATTTAGATGATGTTGATACCGGAGCTGCCACGGAGGATGCACAAGATGAGAGTGTTGAAGATTTGTCCGAGCAGACCGATACGACTGTGAGTGATGCTGAAAAAACAGAGGCTTATGATGGCGTTGAATACAGAGTTTCTCCAAATATGCCGTGGCCACCACCACCTCCAACAGACGATCACAAGATGGTTCATCAGCTAGATGACGTTACCAAAGACAGCGAAGAAAAAGCCACTCAGATGTTTGACAAACTTGATGCTATCAACAACTTCTCTATGGACGCTGACGGCGGACTTAGCGAGATCGTCGAAGGACTTGATTACAATATAGAAATTTTTACAAAATTAAACGAAAAATTCCCCAATATCGCGACATTTGCAGAAGCTTTGAGTAAAAATACTGATTTAAAAGAAAAGGCAGAAAGCACGCTTGATAACATAAGAATGGCGGAAGATGAAATAATGATGGCTATGGATATGATGCAGTATCAAGATATTCATCGTCAAAAAATAGAGCGCGTTATAAATGTAATGCGAGCGTTGAGTAAATATATGAGTAGCCTATTTGAGGGCAAAATCGATGATGAAAAACGTGTTGCCTCGGCTGTGCATATCGCTGGCGACACGCACACAGAAAATTTAGTAAGCAATGATGATATTGAGGCGTTGATAGAAAGCTTGGGTAAAAAGTGATAAGACCCGAACTTTTATCTCCGGCTGGGAATTTAACCAAACTAAAAATAGCTCTTGCTTATGGTGCAGATGCTGTTTATGCTTCGGTTGCTAGTTTTTCTTTAAGAACCAGATCGGCGAAAGAATTTAACCTAGCGACATTTGAAGAGGCGATTGATTATACTCATAAAATGGGTAAAAAATTTTACGCAACCGTCAATGCTTTTCCTTTTAATTCGCAAATCGAGCCATTAAAGCGACATTTACAAACTATTAGCAAATTTAGACCTGACGGATTTATCGTAGCCACTCCTGGTGTGATGAGTTTAGCGAAGCAAATTGCGCCTGAAATAGAGATACATTTAAGCACTCAGGCTAATGTTATGAATGTTCTTGATGCTAAAATTTATCATCAAATGGGTGCAAAGCGCATAGTTGTCGCAAGAGAGATGAATTTAAAAGACGTCATAAGAATCAAAGAGGAAATTCCGGATTTGCAAATCGAAATTTTCGTGCACGGTTCGATGTGCTTTGCCTATTCTGGTCGTTGCTTGGTTAGCTCTGTCCAAAGTGGACGCCAGTCAAATCGTGGAAGTTGCGCAAACGACTGTCGATTTAAATATGAACTTTACGCTAAAAACGAGGATAGTGGGGTGCTGTTTCGCTTAGAAGAAGATGAAAACGGAACGCATATAATGAATTCCAAAGATTTAAAATTGTCTTCGCACATTAAAGATATCATCGAAAGTGGCGCGGTAGATAGTTTAAAAATCGAAGGGCGAACAAAAAGTGAGTATTACGTAGCTTGCGCGACTAGGGCTTATAAAATGGCGATCGATGACACACTGCTTGGAAAATTTGATGAAAAAAAATACGACGATGAGCTTAATACACTCAAAAATCGCGGTTTTACCGATGGTTATTTGGTTCATCGCCCATTTGAAAGAAATGATACGCAAAATCATATTAGTAGCTTAGAAGAGGGTACTCATCAGGTAAATGCAATAACGCTTGATGGCGAGTGGTTTAGATGTAAATACAAAATTACTACCCAAAATGCTTATGAAATAGTTGCTCCCATTGGCGTTAGGGTCGATGAGTGTGAGAGTGAAATTTCATCTATTTTTGGTATCGGCGATAAAAAATTCATAAAATTTAAAAAGCTCGTAACTAAAAAGGGCAAAGAGATAAATGAGATACACAGCGGCAACGAAAACGAGATAAATTTAGGTGCAAAACTGCCCGAGTTTAGCTTTCTAAGAGAGGAAATTAGATGAAATTTGTATCCATAATAATGGGCAGCAAGAGCGATTATGACGTGGTAAGTCAAACGGCTAAAATTTTAGAAAATTTTGGCATTTCTTACGAGTTAATCATTAGCTCGGCTCACAGAAGTCCAAAACGAACTATTGAATATGTTGAGCAAGCCGAAGCAAAAGGGGCTCAAATTTTCATCGCTGCAGCCGGTATGGCGGCTCATTTGGCGGGTGTTGTTGCGTCTCATACGACAAGACCAGTTATAGGAATTCCGATGTGTGGCGGTTTGCTAAACGGCATTGACGCACTGTATTCGACCGTGCAAATGCCAGGAGGTATGCCGGTGGCAACTATGGCAGTTGGTAAAGCTGGAGCGATAAATGCGGCGTATTTGGCGTTACAAATTTTGGCACTAAACGACATTGCGCTAGATGAGAAGCTAAAAAGTGATAAACAGCTCAAAGCAAAGGACGTGGAAGAAGATTCTGCGAAGATAGAAATTTTACTCTAAGGGGCGAAAATGCAGACTTATTTAAATATAGAAGAATTTTGCAAATTGGTTCATTTAGACCGTGATGTGATCGATGGCATGATAGCGCGTGGCGTGCTAAACACAAAAGAAGAGGATGGAGAAATTTTGATAGAAGCTAGCCAAGGAACTATGAGTGTCGTGCCTAGCACAGCTAGTTCTAATTTGACGATAAATACGCAGCCCACTGATGGTTTTAGCTTTGTTGAAAAAACAATAGGCACGATTTTGAATTTGCACGAAAAAGTCCTTGACGCAAAGGACGAAACACTTGAAGCCTTGCGAAACGAGAATAAATTTTTAAAAGAGGCACTTTATTCGATGCAAGAGCTTTATGATGAAGACCGAAAAACAGTCGAAACACTAACAAATCAGCTTAAAATTTCACAAGATGAGGTTGAATTTTTAAAACGAAAATACAAACTAATGTGGAATAAAGCGGTTGAAAATTTTAAGGATCAAAAGTAAATTTATGCAAATTTTGCGAGTAAAAAAGGACTTTGAAATTTGCGGACGGAAAGCTCAAACAAGCAACTTTGATGAGATAAACGGGCGAGGAGAAATCGCAAATTTGTGGGGCGAGTTTTTAAAATTTGGCGTTGACGACACAAAGATCTACGCCACGAAAACTCAAATTTATGATGCGTATTTTGACTATAAAAATGGCGCAGATGGCGAATATTCCGTGCTAGTCGGCACTACTTCGCCTTTTTATAAAATTGGTGGCGAAATTTGTGAAAAAGTGCGGATAAAAGCCGGCGATTGTGCTGTTTTTCGCTTTTTAAACGATCTGCAAAATGTAGCAAAATTTTGGTGCGAAATTTGGAAATATTTTGAAAACTCGCAGCTAAAAAGAGCTTACAAGACGGACTTTGAAAAGCATTGCAAAGATAAAATGCAAATTTATATATCAATCAAATAAAGGATAAAAATTGACATTTTCGGAAATAATTTTAACACTTCAAAACTATTGGAGAGAGCAAGGTTGCGTGATAGTTCAGCCTTATGATATGCCAGCTGGTGCGGGAACTTATCACCAAGCTACGTTTTTGCGAAGCCTTGGTAAAAAGCCGTGGGCAACGGCTTATGTTGCACCAAGTCGACGCCCGACCGACGGACGTTATGGTGAAAATCCAAACCGACTTGGAGCTTATTATCAATTTCAAGTTCTAATAAAACCAAGTCCAGAAAATATCCAAGAACTTTATTTAAAAAGTCTTGAATGCCTTGGGCTTGATCTAAAAAAACACGATATTCGTTTTGTCGAGGATAACTGGGAAAGCCCAACACTTGGTGCTTGGGGGCTTGGCTGGGAAGTTTGGCTTGATGGTATGGAAGTTACGCAATTTACATATTTTCAGCAAGTTGGAGGTATAACTTGCGATTTGATAAGCGGAGAGATTACTTACGGTTTGGAGCGCCTTGCGATGTATTTGCAGGACAAAGATAGTGTTTATGATATAGTTTGGGACGATAAAAACGGCATTGTTACGTATGGCGATGTCCATAAACAAGGCGAATACGAGTGGAGTAAATATAATTTTGAAATTGCTGATGTAAGTATGCTTTTTAATCAATTTGAAAACGCATTTAACGAATGCAAGCATATCTTAGAGCATAATCTTGCGCTTCCAGCGTATGATTATTGTATGTTGGCTGCGCATACGTTTAACGTTCTTGACGCTAGGGGAGCGATTTCGGTTACGCAACGACAGGATTATATTTTACGAATTCGCGAGCTTGCAAAGGCGTGTGCGATGACGTATTTAAAAAGCCAAGAATAGATGAAAATTTTTGAAATTTACTCAATTTTAGATAAGCTTGCGCCATTCTCGTTACAGGAGGCTTGGGATAATTCTGGCATTCAAATAGGTAGTATGGATACGAATTTTGAGCGAATTTATCTAAGCCTTGATCTAAGCGATGAAATTTTGGACAAAATTTTGCCAAATTCGCTTATTCTTACACATCATCCGTTAATTTTTAAGGGATTAAAAGCTTTAGATTTTAATACCTACCCAAGCTCGTTGATTTCAAAGATGATGAGAAATCATATTTCTCTTATTTCACTTCATACTAATTACGATAAGGTTGTATTAAATGATTATTTTGTTACTCAAATTTTAGGATTTGAGATAGATAGAAAAGATGATTTTTTAGCGTATTGCGACGTTGATATGAAATTTGATGAACTTGTAAAATTAGTAAAAGAGAAGATGGAACTTAAATATATTCGTTGTGTAAAAGCAAAAGATGAGATAAAAACCATAGCCGTTTGCACTGGAAGCGGTATGGATTTGGCTGAAAATTTACAAGCTGACACATTTTTAACTGGTGATATAAAATATCATCAAGCCTTGCAAGCTAAAGAAAACAGGCTTGGTCTAATCGATATCGGGCATTATGAAAGTGAGCGTTATTTTGGGCTATCTTTGATAAAATATTTGCAAAATTTCAAAATTGAAGTTATAATATGCGATTTTAAAAATCCATTCACACACTACTAAGGAAAGAATATGAATAAATACTTGCAGCAATTAGTTGAATTATCAGGCATTGACAAGGATATTGACGGATTTGCGCCTCGTCTTGAAAAGGTGGAAAAATCTCTTCGCGCGACAAAAGATGAGCAAAATAACATTTTAGCTCAAATTTCAGACATTGTTGAAAACATAACAGAACTTAAAAACCAAAAATCACATACAAACGCGCATATAGCTGAGTTTAACGCAAAAATTAAAGATACAAATAAAAAAAGTGGCACTGCAAAATCCGAAAAAGAGATTAAGGCTTTGCAATTAGAAGAAGAGCTTGCGCGCGAGCAACTAGATGCGGCAAACGAAGAGATAGAAAGGCTTGAAAAAATTATCGACAGCAAGAGTGATTTGAAGGCACAACTAGAAGAAAGACAGATTGAACTTGGTAAAAATTTAGAAAAAATTGAAGCTGAAATTTCTGCCGAAGTTAGTGCGATAGAAAAAGAAAGAGATGAAATTTATAGCAAAAAAGGCAAGCTTATCGGTGAGATGAATCAAAAAATTCTTACTTTTTACGAAAAAATACGCAAATGGGCGCACAATACAGCCGTTGTGCCAGTTAAAAAACAGGCGTGTTACGGTTGTTTTATGCAGATAAATGACAAAACATACTCGGCTGTTATAAAGGGCGAAGATATAGTTACTTGTCCGCATTGTGGAAGAATTTTATACAAAGAAAACGTTGAGTAAAATTTGGTAATAATTTATTATTTTTTAGCCCTTGTCATATATTTGCTCGGGCTTATCCCGCTTTGTTTTTTAGCTTTTTTAAGAAAATATCGCGTTTCTATACCGGCTAGATTTTTTTTATTTCGCAACCAAAAATTTGACGCATCACTTTTGCATTTTCACGTGTGTAGTTTTGGTGAGGTGCGCTCGATTGCACCGCTTATTAGTAAGCTTAATGAAAAAGAAAAAATAGCCATCTCTGTGATAACAAAGACAGGTTTTGATGAAGCAAAAAGAATAACGACAAATACTCGTTTTTTGCCATTTGAAATTTTTTTGCCATTTTGGCTTAAATCAAGCAAAATTTTAGTTATTTTTGAGGCTGAACTTTGGCTTATGCTTGTTTTTTGGGCTAAACTAAAAGGGTCGCGAGTTATTTTGATAAATGCTAGGATTTCTGATAGAAGCTTTAAAAGGTATCTGAAATTTAATTTTTTTTATGGATATTTGTTTGCATTTGTTGATAAAATTTATGCTCAAAGTCAAATAGATAAAGATCGTTTGTGTGCACTTGGAGCGCAAAATATCGTTGTAAATGGCAACATAAAATCAGCGTTTTTGCAAAAGCCTAGTAAAATTTATGAAAAGCCAAACGAGCGGGTTATAGTTTTAGCAAGTAGCCACAGGGGCGAAGAAGATCTGATTTTAAAGAATTTAGTCTTGCGTGAAAATGACAAATTTGTGATCGTGCCACGTCATCCGGAGAGATTTGATGAGGTAGATGATAAATTTTGCAAATTTGCTAGTGAGAATAATTTTAGTTATGCCAGATTTAGCAAAAGTCAGAATTTTGACGCAAAATGCACCCTTTGCGACGTTATGGGCGAGCTTGTAAATATCTATGCCTTTAGCGATGTGGTCTTGCTTGGTGGCAGTTTTGTGCCAAATGTCGGCGGACATAATCCAATTGAGGCAGCACAGTTTAAAAATTCGATAATAAGTGGCGAATTTATTTTTAATCAAAATGCACTTTATGATTTGGTTGAAGGTATAAAATTTGCCAAACCAAATGAAATAAACGCGCTTTTAAATGGACATTTACAGATAGCTAAAATATCTAAAATGTGTAATGTCAATGAAATTTTAGAAGATATTAAGGAAAGTTATGAAAGAAGAAAAAGCATATAAGCTTTTGGCGTTGCAAGAAAACATATCAAACAGCGAAGCTAAAGAACTTATAGATGCTGGCTTGGTAAGTGCAAGGGGTGCAAAAGTTAGCATTGCAAGATCAATGATGGGTGTTACGACGAAATTTAGTGTTGCTAAAATGCCAAAGCCAAGCGTGATATTTCAAGATAAAAATTTAATCGCAATTAACAAACCAGCGTTTTTAACATCTGAAAAGATAGCCGAAATTTACAAATTTCCACTTTTGCACCGGTTAGATAGAGAAACAAGTGGTGTTTTGATACTTGTGAAAAATGATGAATTTAAAAACAAAGCCATTGGCGAGTTTAAAAAGATGAATGTAAAAAAGGAATATTTAGCTGTCGTAAAGGGAATTTTAAGCGAAGAAATAACAATAAACCAGCCGATTATAACCCTTAAAAACAAAGGCGGAGCTTTATCAAAAATTTCTCAAAACGGAAAGGAGGCAATATCTTATGTTACGCCAGTGATGGTATCTGGTAAAAAAAGTTTAGTTAAGGTTGAGATAAAAACTGGTAGAACCCATCAAATAAGAGTGCATTTAAATAGCATTGGCTATCCGATAATTGGCGATGAAAAATACGGCAAAAATACAGCGGCTAGAATGTTTTTGCACGCCTATAAAATCGATCTTTTAGAGTATAAATTTAAGGCTGAATTATCAAATGATTTTAATTCGCTCGGATTTGAAATTTCAATAAATTTCGATATTTAAAGAGCGATAAAGCAAAAATTTTATAAAATACGCCCTTTATAGTAATTCAAAGGTAAAATAGTGTTTGAACAAATTAGTGAATCTTTTCGTTTAGCTATCAGCAAAGTGCGTTTTGTTGATGATGAAAAAGCTCTCAAAAATGCTCTTGAAGTATTGAAAAAAGCACTTTTAAAAGCTGATGTTCATCATAAGGTTGTTAAAGATTTGCTAAATTTAATAGAAAATGACATAAAAAAAACTGGCATCGGTCAAAAACAGCTTTTAGATGCTATTAAGTCAAATTTAACTAGTATTTTAACCGCCCCTGGAAATCAAGGTTTCGTTTATGCCCCAGTTGCTCCGACAGTTGTTTTAATGGTTGGACTTCAAGGATCAGGAAAAACTACAACGACGATTAAATTAGCAAATTATTTAAAACTTAGAAAAAAAAAGGTCTTAGTTGCGGCTTGTGATTTACAACGTTTGGCGGCCGTTGAACAGCTAAGACAGCTTTGTGAAGCTAATGAAATTGAACTTTTTAGTATTGCAGATCAAACAGATCCGTTAAAAGTCGCACAAGAGGCTTATAAAAAGGCTCAATTTGGACTTTATGATGTTTTGCTTGTTGATACGGCTGGTCGCTTGGCGATTGATAATGACTTGATGATACAGGTTAAAGATATAAAAAATGCCCTTAATCCTCACGAAATTTTTTATGTAGCTGACGCAATGAGTGGTCAAGATGCTGTTAGAACCGCAGCTAGTTTTAATGAAAATTTACAAATCACTGGAGTTATTCTTTCGAAATTTGATTCTGATAGCAAGGGCGGTATTGCTATTGGAGTTGCTAAACAACTTAATATCGCATTAAGATTTATTGGCGTTGGTGAAAAAGTTGCTGATTTGGAGAGTTTTATACCTGATAGGGTTGTTGGAAGGATAATGGGCGAAGGCGATTTGGCGACCTTGGCGGAAAAAACAGCTTCTATTATAGATGAAAAAGAGGCTAAACGTCTCAATCAAAAGATCAAAAAAGGTCAGTTTAATTTTAATGACTTTTTAGAACAGATGGAGAGTGTTAAAAAGCTTGGTAGCATAAAAGGACTTATTGGTATGATACCTGGACTTTCAAACATTTCAAATAGTATAAAGGATATTGATCTTGACAATTCAAAAGAAATTATTCACATTAAGGCGTTGATAAATTCAATGACAAAAAAAGAGCGCGAAAATCCTGACCTTTTAAATAATTCACGCAAGCGTCGTTTAGCCAGTGGCGCAGGGCTTAGTCAAATGGAAGTCAATCGTTTCTTTAAGCAGTTTGAGCAAGCTTCTAAGTTGGCTAAAAAGTTTTCTAGTAAAGATGGAATGAAAGGATTTGCAAATATGCTAAATCAGGCAAAGATGAGCAATCTTGCTAAATAAAATTTAAATTTGGGCATAAAAATGCCTTAATTTAAATTTTATTTATAATTCAAGGAGATATATATGGCAACAGTAGTTAGATTAACAAGAATGGGACGCAAAAAAAGACCTTTTTATCGTATAGTTGTAACTGATAGCAGAAAAAGAAGAGATGGTGGTTGGATAGAGTCTATTGGTTATTATAATCCGATGGTTGAACCAGAGGTTATTAAATTTGATGCTGAGCGTCTTGCTTATTGGAAAGGCGTTGGTGCGCAACTTAGTGATAGAGTTGCAAAAATAACTAGCAAATAAACCAAATGGTAGAGAATTTCTTGCTTGAATACGCTAGACTTATAGCTGATTTTCCACAAAAGGTTAGTATAGAAAAGGTAGATTTGGGCGATGATTTCATTGAACTTATCGTCTATGCGGATAAGGTTGATACTGGAAAGCTTATTGGTAAAGATGGGAAAATGATAAATGCCATAAAAACCGTTATAATTGGCTATAAAGCAAAGAGCTCTATTTCTTATAGGGTTACGGTAAAGCCTATTGAATAGTGAGAAAATTTTAGTTGCATTGCTTGGCAAAACAGTTGGTTTAAAGGGTTTTGTCAAGCTACATAACAAGGGGGATTTTCCAGCCCAATTTAAAAAAGGTGCTATTTTTATAGACGAGTTCGGAAATGAACTCGTTGTAAAAGATTATAATTTTGCAAATTCCACTATATTGTTTAGTGATTTTGAAGACGTGCAAATTGCCAAGAAACTTACAAACAAAGCAATATATACGACGATAGAAAAGACACGTCAGACGTGTAACCTTAAAAAAGGTGAATTTTTTTATTTTGATGTTATAGGTTGTGAAATTTACGAAAATAACGATTGTTTGGGTGTTGTTGTTGATATAGAAGAAAATGGAACTAATTATTTGTTTTATATTTCTACAAGTGAGAAATTTACATCTGCTGGACTTGAAAAAAATTTTTATATCCCGTATATTGATGTATACGTTGATAAAATTGACATAGAAAGTAAAAAAATTTATACCAAAAACGCATTGCTTATTTTAGAAAATTCTTAATGAAATTTATATTTGTTACACTTTTTGAAAATTTAGTCAGACCTTACTTTGACGATAGTATTTTGCGAAGAGCAATAGATAAAAAATTGATTCAGATAGATTTTTTTAATCCCAGAGATTTTAGCTTAGATAAGCACAAAAAAGTTGATGATTATATGGTTGGTGGTGGAGCAGGATTGCTTATGGGGATTGAACCACTAGATTGCGCGTTTTCAGAAATTTTACAAAGAAATAAAAATATACACGTTGTTTTTCTAACACCATCAGCAAAGAAATTTACTCAAAATGACGCAAAACGACTTGCAAAAAAAGAGTGTGTTTGTTTCGTTTGTGGGCGATATGAGGGTATTGACGAACGAGTTGTCGAAAAATATGCAAATGAAGTTTTTAGTATTGGCGATTTTATTTTGACCGGTGGAGAATTGCCAGCACTTTGTATGGCTGATGCGATTTCTAGGAATGTATTTGGTGTTTTGGGTAACGAACAAAGCCTTGAAATAGAGAGCTTTGAGGGCAATTTGCTTGAAGCACCTTCATTTACAAAACCAAATAATTATCGTGGTTTAAAGGCGGTTTCAGCATTTTTAAAGGGAGACCATGCTAAAATCACAGCTTTAAAAAATCATATGGCGTTCTTAAAAACTAGGTTTTTTCGTCCGGATTTGTACCGTAAATTTAAGTCGCTGACTAAGGAATAATGATGAGAAATAAGTATATTGACGCATTTGAGAGAGATCAAATAGCTCAAAAGTCTGTGCCTGAATTTCGTGCTGGTGACACTCTTCGCATAGCTGTGCGTATTCAAGAAGGTGATAAGACTAGAATTCAAAATTTCGAGGGCATTTGTATAGCTAGACGCGGAAGCGGAACTGGCGAAACATTTATTATTAGGAAAATTGGTGCAAATAGTGTAGGTGTAGAGAGAATTTTCCCTATTTATAGTGATAGCTTAGAAAGTATAGCGGTTCTTAGACGCGGTAGAGTTCGTCGTGCTAAGTTATTTTATTTGCGCGATAGACGTGGCAAGGCTGCTCGTATTCAAGAGCTTAAAAAATAATCAATCTTTCAAAACCAAAGCGCTTGAATTTGCTTTGGTTTTCTTTCGAATCATATCTTTATAAAATTTAAGCTATCAGGTTGCATTGTTTTAAGTCAAGACGGAGTAGCTCTTTGTTTGTTACAATTATAAAAAAACAAAAGGAGCTAAGATGGAAAAGATAGTTTGGCAAAATTTGGTATTTAATGGTGTTACGGTTGTAAAACTATACGAAACAAATCACAGTAAAGAAATACGTATAAATTTGCAAAAAAATTCCACCATGAAGGAACACAGAGCCCCTGGTGCTATAATGGTGCAGGTCTTGCGTGGTAAAATAGATTTTAGTATTGGCGATGATAGTATTATTTTACAAGAGTTAGATATGGTATCTCTTGAAGCAAACATTTCACACGCTCTTGTTGCACTTGAAGATAGCATTGTTAGGCTTAGTCTTAGCAAAAATGATGATGTAAGCCGTATTTTTAAAGTATTAAATTGATTTAAGTCCTTAAAATGGACTTAAACTAGATTATCTAGATAAATTACAAATCTTAATTTTTATTTAAAACATACCTTTATTGGTCCATAAAATTTCGTTTACTACTTGCGTTTTATAAATTTTAATTAATAAAAAATCTTAATATTGATTTATATTTTATGATTTTTGTATATAAAATAAAAATATCAATATATAATATAATAATCTAAGATTATTTTAATAAATATATACAAATACGATAAAATAGAGTTTTTAAAATAGCAAATTTAGCGAAATTTATAAATTTATAAATAATTATTAATGTAAAAATAAAAAAAATATTAATATTTTAATCTAATTATAAGTTAAATTGGGTAATAATTTCATCAAGTATATTTTGAAAGGAGAACTTATTATGGCTACTAGAAAAGAACACGATTTCATAGGTGAGCTCGAGCTCGACGACAGAAAATATTACGGCGTGCAAACCTTTCGGGCTCTGCAAAATTTTGAGATGACAGGAAGGACTTTTGGCGATTATCCGTTTTTCGTCAAGGCTTTCGCGCAAATCAAAAAAGCCGCGGCTTTAGCAAATAAAGAAGTCGGCGTGCTAGACAGCGATAAAGCAGACGCGATAGTAAAAGCTTGCGACAAGATCATAGCGGGTGAATTTGCCGATCAATTCGTCGTAGATATGATACAAGGTGGCGCTGGAACTAGCACGAATATGAACTCAAACGAAGTTATCACAAACGTCGCTTTGGAGCTAATGGGACACAAAAAAGGCGAATACCAATTCTTGCACCCAAACGACCACACAAATTTAGGTCAAAGCACGAACGATACCTATCCAAGCTCAATTAAAGTAGCCGCGCACGCTAAATTAGGCGATTTGTTAAAGGCGATGGAAGAGCTTAAAAATGAGCTTGAAATAAAGGCAAAAGAATACAAAGACATCATCAAAATGGGTCGCACCGAGCTTGAAGATGCCGTTCCTACAACTCTTGGAAATACTTTTAATGCCTTTGCTACGTATTTGAAAACCGATATCGAATACATCAAAGCCGCCAGAGAAACGATGACTTTCCTAAATATGGGCGCGACTGCGATTGGCACAGGCATTAACTGCCATCCTGATTATAAATTCATCGTCGAGAAAAAGCTAGGTGAGATTACGGGCGTGAATTTCAAACCAGCTAGCGATTTCATCGCCGCTACGCAAGATACGGCAGATTTTGTGCATGTTAGCGGCGCGCTAAAAACCGCAGCCGTGCGTCTATCTAAGATCGCAAACGATCTAAGGCTGATGAATTCAGGTCCAAGATGCGGTCTTGGTGAAATAGAATTACCTAAAATGCAACCGGGTAGCTCCATAATGCCGGGCAAAGTAAATCCCGTCATTTGCGAAGTCGTGGGCGAGGCTTGCTACGAAGTTATCGGAAACGACGTAACGATAATGCTTTGCTCTGAAAGGGGCGAATTTGAGCTAAATGCGTTTGAGCCAGGTATCGCGTATGGGCTATTTAACTCGATCGTGATCTTAGAAAACGCGATGAAAACGTTAGCGCGAAAAGCCGTTAAAAACCTAACCGCAAATCCTGAGGCATGCCTAAAAGCCGTGCTAAATTCAGTCGGTATCGTAACCGCGTTTAATCCTTTCATCGGCTACGAGAAATCTGCAAGCATCGCCAAAGAAGCGTTGCAAACGGGCAAAGCCGTCGGCGATATTTGCTTGGAACGCGGATATTTGAAAAAAGAAGAAATAGACAAGATTTTAGAGCCAAAAAATATGCTTAATCCAAGTATGACGAAGTAATATGATTTTGGTATCTTCTGTGAAATTTAAGGAATTAAGATGGATATGATGATAATTTTACAACTAATTGTGTTGTTTGGCGGTATTTACCTAGGTGTTAGGCTAGGCGGTATGGGTGTTGGATATGCCGGCGGACTTGGTGTCATAGTTTTGGCTATGCTTGGTATGAATGTGCAATTTAAAGACATTCCAGTTGATGTTATTTTGATTATAGCCTCAGTTATTTCGGCTATAACAGCACTTCAAGTTGCAGGCGGACTTGATTATTTGGTGCAAATCGCATCTAAAATTTTGCGTAAAAATCCAAAACAAATCAACATTTTAGCCCCTATCGTTACATATTTGCTAACAATTCTTGCTGGAACTGGACATACAGCATTCTCAATGCTTCCAGTTATAACAGAGGTTGCAAAGGGGCAGAATATAAAACCTAGCGCACCACTTGCGCTATCTGTGGTTTCAAGTCAAGTAGCAATTACTGCAAGTCCTATTTCTGCGGCGTTTGTTGCAATGACGGGTGTTTGCGAGCCTTTGGGAGTTAGTTATCCGATGTTGCTTTTCATTTGTATTTCTACCACGTTTGTTGCTATGGTTGTTACTTCTATTTTTGTTAATACATTTTACGATCTAGACCTTTCAAAAGATCCGATTTATCAAGATAGATTAGCAAAAGGTCTTGTTGCAGAAGTTAAGGCTGCTTCTTATGAAGAGTTAAAACCTTATGCAAAAAGATCAGTTACGATATTTGCAGTTGGCGTTTTGGCTGTTGTTATATATGCGCTTGCTATTTCAAAAAGTGTTGGTATGATAGAAAAGCCAATTTTGTCTCGCGATGCAGCAATCATAAGCTTTATGCTGACAATTGGCTTTCTTATTACTGTATTTTGCAAGGTCGAAACTGGCAAATTGCTCTCAACTAGTACTTTTCAAAGCGGCATGAATGCCGTTATTTGCGTTGTTGGTATTGCGTGGTTGGGAACTACATTTGTAAATGGACATATTGATGGCATAAAAGAGGTAGCTAAAAATGTGGTTATACAATATCCGATTATATTAGCTATTGCGCTTTATTTCCTAAGTTGTTTGTTGTATTCACAAGCAGCTACTACCAAGGTTATGATGCCAGCTGTTGCGGCTGCACTTGGTATGACCAGCCCTGAGAATTCAGGTCAAATTTGGATCTTGGTGGCATCTTTTGCCGCAGTTTCAGGACTTTTTGTACTACCTACTTATCCTACGACTTTGGGTGCGATAGCCATAGATGATACGGGAACGACAAAAGTTGGTAAATTTATCTTTAACCACTCGTTTTTTATCCCGGGAACGATTATGGTTGCGATCTCAGTTGTGCTAGGATTTATCGTAGCACCGATACTTTTATAAAATTTAGCCGAGAGAAATCTCGGCTTTTAGAGGTTTAGAAAATGAAACGAATCGGCATTTTAGGCGGTATGGGACCGCTCGCGACTATTGATTTATACGCTAAAATCGTCGAGCTTACGCAAGCTAGCAAAGATCAGGACAATATCCCACTAGTAATCGATAACTGTCCGCAAATTCCAGATCGTACCGCGTATATTTTAGGTGGTAGCTCTGATCCGTTTCCTTTTCTAAAAGAATCCGCTTTGAGGCTCAAAAACGCGGGCTGTGAGGCGATTTGCATAGCTTGCAATACTGCGCATTTTTTCGCCGAGCGTTTGGAGCAAGAATGTGGCGTAAAGATTTTACACATCGCTAAAATTGCGGTAAATTCACTCACTCAAACCTTTCCGAACGCCAAAAAAATCGCCGTTATCGCCACCACAGGCACGACGAAGGCTCAAATTTACGAGAAAGAGCTAGTTCGCGCGGGTCTTGAATGCGTGCAAATTCAGCCCTCAAATTTAGACAAAATCATGGATTGCATTTACAAAGGCGCGAAAGCAAATGCGCTTTATGATTATGTGGGGCTTTTTAATGATACTTTGGAGCAGATTGATGCGGACGCCTATATCGCCGCATGCACGGAGATACCGCTATTTTTGCCTTACGCAAAGAAAAAGGATAAATTCATCGACGCAACATTAGAGCTTGCAGGTGCGGCTGTGAAATTTAGTCTTGAAAAATAGTGTTTCGTTTTGGCCATTAATATTTATTATTGGCTAGTTAAAATTACAATTTAACCCTTCATTAAAATAAAATTTTATAAAATCTCCACAAAATATAAAAAATTTAAAAGGTAAATTATGACTCATAGTGCATTGTATGGCTCATATTTTGGGGCTTTTGTCATACTTTTTATGTCTTTGGCTAGTTTTTCTTTGATCGTATTTTTATCAAGTAAAATCGGCGCAAAAATGGCTAACAAAAACAGCGAGTATCTAAAACTTAGTACATACGAATGCGGTCCGCAGAGTGTAAAACAGCCAAATAAAATCAATATTCACTATTTTATCTATGCGATTTTGTTTGTGCTTTTTGATGTAGAGGTTGTTTTTATGTTTCCGTGGGCGGTTGATTTTAAAATTTTGGGTGTTTTTGGACTGGTTGAAATGGTGCTTTTTATCGCACTTTTGGTGATTGGTTTTGTTTATGCTTGGAGCAAAGGAGCATTTAAATGGCAGCACATAAGATAAATTACGCACAAAATGGCGGTTTGCCAGTTGTTTTAACAACGGTAGATAAACTCGTGCAGTGGGGACGAAGCAACTCGCTTTGGGCACTTAGTTATGGACTTGCTTGCTGTGCGATAGAGATGATGGCAAGCGGGGCTAGTAGATATGATTTTGACCGTTTTGGCACTATTTTTAGGGCTTCTCCGCGCCATAGTGAAGTTATGATTATAGCTGGAACGCTTACTAAAAAACACGCCGAATTTACACGCCGTCTTTATGACCAAATGGCTGAGCCTAAATGGGTTATTTCAATGGGAAGTTGCGCAAATACGGGCGGAATGTTTAACACTTACTCAACCGTTCAAGGCGTAGATAGGATAATTCCTGTTGATATTTATCTACCAGGTTGCGCCCCACGCCCTGAAACTTTGCAATACGCCCTTATGATTTTACAAAAAAAGATCCGCCGCGAAAGTGCGTTTAGAGCTCAAAAACCAAAAAGGCTTGTATAATGAGAGAATATAGTGATAAAAAAAACGCGCAAAAAAAGCATTATTATAAGGATCGTTTTTACGTAGCGCCACAAACTCAAAAAACTCCTGTTGATGACGAAAAATTTATACGTGATTTAGATGCGTTAAAGCTTGTGGGTGTTGAAATTTTAAATTCCTACATCGAGCTTGATACGCTTGTAATTTATGTTAAAAGCGATGAAAATTTCAAAGCCATTAAGGCTATGAGAGATTGCGGGTATGAGTTACTTTGTGAAATTTCAGCAGTTGATTTTTTAGCCGTTAGCAATAAATTTGAAATTTTTTATCAATTATTAAGCGTTGGCAATTACCGCAGAGCACGCGTAAAATGCGAGCTTGAAGATAAAAAACATCTTTTAAGCGTAAGCTCGCTTTATAAAAATGCTAATTGGGCGGAGCGCGAAATGTATGATATGTTTGGGATAATGATATTAAATCATCCGAATTTAAAACGTATTTTAATGCCAGATGATTGGATTTCTCACCCGCTTTTAAAATCGTATCCCTTACAAGGTGATGAAAATGCGCAATGGTATGAGGTTGATAAAATTTTTGGTAAGGAATTTCGTGATGAGATCGGAAAAGAAAATCGCGATCCTGCAAAAATCGACAGCAAAGATACGTTTGAATTTAGTCGAATTTTTCACGAAGTGCCGTTTGGCGCACCGCCTAGAAGTGATAAATTTAAACAAGAATATCAAGAAGATGGTGGCGTAGCGTTTGTTAAAAAAGTTAAACGCGATACGGCAGAAATTTTAGAAAAGAGACCATAATGCAAAATTCCAGCAGATTAAAACCGTTTTTTGAAAATGTCGAGTTTGAGCAAAATGATGGCAAAATGATACTAAATTTCGGTCCGCAACACCCAAGTGCTCACGGACAGCTAAAACTTGTCCTGGAGCTTGACGGAGAAAAGGTAGTTCGCGCGATGCCTGAGGTTGGGTTTATGCACCGCGGGGTTGAAAAAATGGCTGAAAACATGACGCTTCAAGAATTTTTGCCCGTAACTGACCGTGTCGATTATATCGCTTCAAGTGCGAATAATTACGGATTTTGTGCCGCGGTTGAAAAGCTTTGCGGTATCGAAATTCCTAGGCGCGCGGCTGTTATTCGCACTATGATTTTGGAGCTAAACCGCATAAGTTCGCATTTGCTTTTTTTAGCTACGCACGCGCTTGATGTTGGCGCTATGAGCGTATTTTTATACACGTTTAGAGAGCGAGAATACGTGCTTGATTTGATTGAGAAATATTGTGGTGCTAGGCTAACGCATTCGAGTATGCGCATTGGTGGTATGCCGCTTGATTTGCCAAATGGCTGGTGTGAGGAAATGCTTGCGTTTTGCGAGAAATTTCCAAGCGATATTGATGATTACGAAACGCTTCTGACGGAAAATAGAATTTGGAAAATGCGCCTTGAAAATGTCGGTACTTTAAGCCGTGAAAATGCATTAAATTGGGGCTGTTCTGGCGTAATGCTAAGGGCGAGTGGGGTTGCTTTTGATTTGCGTAAAGCTGATCCATATTTGATTTACGATGAGCTTGATTTTGATGTGCCTTACGCTACAAAGGGCGATTGCTACGCTAGATATAAACTTTATGTTGAAGAAATGCGTCAAAGTGTTAGAATTTTAAAGCAATGTGTCAAACACTACAATGAAAGTTCGCTCGAACTGGTTGCTAATATGCCAGAATTTGTAAGTCCGCCAAAAGAGCAGATAATGACGCAAAATTACTCTCTTATGCAGCATTTTATGCTTATAACTCAAGGGCTAAAAGCTCCAAAAGGTGAAATTTATCACGCTAGCGAATCGCCAAAAGGCGAGCTTGGATTTTATATCTACTCAACTGGCGAAAGTAGTCCTTATAGGCTTAAAATTCGCACTCCGAGCTTTTTTCACTGCGCGATTTACGAAGAGCTTTTGGTGGGGCAATACCTAGCCGATGTGGTTGCGATTATAGGTAGCTCAAATATTATTTTAGGCGAGGTTGATAGATGAAAAGAGTGGATTTGCGCCATTTAAAGAGCGATTTTTTAGATGAATTGCAAAACGATTTATCAAGGCTTTCAAGAGGAGAAGTTTGCATTTATTTATTTGAAATCGGCGAGTTTGACAATATCGAAAAAAGTATAGATTTGGTTTTAAAAAGCGATTGCGAGTTAATGAATTCTTTGAAATTTAATCAAGTTGATTGGACGATTGCGGTAAAAAGGAACTGATGTGAAATTTAAAAAATTTAATAACGCGAAAACATTGAGTTTAGCAAGCCTTTTGTGCGTTCAAAATCCGAATTTAGCAAATTTACTAAAACAAAACAAATATCTTTACATATCTTGTTTGGAAGATGAAATTTTAGGAAATGAAAATTTAATTCGCTGTGAAATTGGCTCGATAAGTTATGTTTTGGCTTTGCTTTGCAAATTTTGTCTGAATTTTGATAATTTTGACGGTGAGATAAAGGAATATTTTAGCAATCTTGACGAGGGATTTTTAAGCGGAGAATGCAACGTCGGCGAAGAAGAGTTTGAAAATGAAATTTCGCCGTTTTTTAAAGAGTGCGACAATATCATAATCGATAGTTCGTTTTTCCGCCACAAAGATAGTGCAATGATATTTAAATTTTTAGATTTACTTGGCAAAAATGTCGTTTTAGCCAGCGGTGATACTTGTCAAATAAATATTGGTGAAAATTTAAATCAACTAAGCGAGCTAGATAATTTTGATGGTTCTGTTGTGTTTGTAAGAGATGGCAAAAGTGATGTTTTGGTTGGTTCAAATTCCTTTGCGATGATTGCTAAGATAAAAGATGGCGATTTGGTTGAGATCGTGGCAAATGGACTAAATTTGCAAAGAAAATTTAGCCTAAATACTAATATGCAAGGAACGATAGCGTTGTGTGAAGGTAATTTTAGCGGTTATGATTTTAAACTTGCAAAAATAACAAAAATAGGTTGAAAATGAGTGAAATAAATGTTTTTATAAATGGTAAAGAATTTAAAGCCACCGAAGGCGATAGTATCCTAAACGTCGCTCGCGGAAACGGCGTGTTTATTCCAGCTATTTGTTATTTGCACGGTTGTTCTCCAACCCTTGCTTGTAGGCTTTGTATGGTCGAAGCCGATGGTAAGCGTGTTTATGGTTGTAACGCAAAGGTAAAAGATGGTATGCAAATTTTAACAAGTACGCCAGAAATCGCCGCCGAACGCAACGCGATAATGCAAACTTATTGCATTAATCACCCGCTTGAATGTGGCGTTTGCGATCAAAGTGGCGAGTGCGAATTGCAAAATTACGCAACGCTAATGCAGGTAACAAGCCAAAAATACGCGATTAAAGATACGAATAAAACAAATATTAAATGGGGACGTATCGGCTATGATCCTTCGCTTTGCATAGTTTGTGAACGCTGTATAACAGTTTGTAAAGATAAAATAGGAGAAGCGCAGTTAAAGTTGATTCCACGCGGTGGCGATATGCCGGCTAAAGAGTTAAAAGACACTATGCCAAAAGATGCCTACGCGGTTTGGAGTAAATTTCAAAAGAGCTTAATCGGACCTTCTAACGGCGATATTTTGCAATGCTCGCAGTGTGGGGAGTGTGCGAGCGTATGCCCTGTTGGTGCGCTTATCGAAACGGATTTTCAATACACCTCAAACGCTTGGGAGCTACGCAAAATACCAGCGGCAAATCCACATTCTAGCGATTGTGAGCTTATGTATTACGATGTAAAAGAGCGGTCTATAGAAGATAGAAGGGTTAAAATTTATCGAACTAGCAGCGAGTTTCACTTCGCACCGCTTAATACTGCGGCTCGTTTTGGTTTTGATTGGGCAAATGAAAAAGCGAGCAAAGATGAAGACAAATTTAATCAAATAGTGCAAAAATTTAAAAATCACGAGATTAAAAATATAAAATTTAATAGCTTTATAACCAACGAAGAGGCGTTTATTTTGCAACTTTTGGCTGATAAATTTGGTATTAGCTTGATAAACGACGAAGCTATGCGTTATCAGCAATTTTTAAATCAATACTCGAAATTTAGTGGCGAGAGCTTATATAATGGCGATGTTTTTAATTTAAATAAAACTGATTTTATCATAACCGCCGGAAGCTTTTTGCGTTACGACGCGCCAAATGTTGGCTATGCCCTAAATAACGCGCTTGTGATAAACAAATCAGCAGGAATTTACTTTCATACGATTGGCGATGATGGTGTGAAAAAATATTCTAAAAATTTACTTTACGTGGTGCATAAAAATGGATTTGAAAGAGAAATTTTACTTTGGATATTGCAAAAATTTGGTGCTAATTTAGATCAAAATTTGACGCAAATTTTACAAAACGGCTACCAAAATAGTAAAAAAATGGTTGAAAATATCGTAAAAAAAGAAATTTTTGAAGACGTTGTAAAACAAATCACCGATGAAAACGGCGAAACAAAAGAGATAAAAGAGAGCGTAAAAAAAGTCGTCGATGAAAAAGTAATGCAAGAAATCGAGATAAAGAATTCGACATTTGCTTTAAATTTAGGGCTTGATGAAGATAAGGTGGCGCAAATTTTAGACAAAAAAACAACCTTTGCATTAGTTATTGGCGAGGATTTTTATTATGAAGAAAACGCTTTAGAACTAGCCGCTTTGAGCGGAATGATAGCAAAATATACGAATTTTAAGGTTATTTTATTGCCACCAAAAACTAATTCACTTGGTGTGGCAAAAATTTGCAAATTTTATACGCCAAAGGAGGGATTAACCTTTGGTTATAATGAAAGCGGCGATTTTACAATGGGGGTTAGCGAATGCGATTTGGACGCTCCTGCACTAACCCAGCAAGAAGGAACTTTTGTAAATTACGACAAGCGCGTTGTTCCTACAAATGCGGCGTTGCCTTATTTTGGCTATGAGCTAAATGATTTGGCTAATGCGCTTGATATAAGATCAAATTTGACGGTTGATTACACGAGCAGATTGGGAGAAATTTCTGAATTTAGTAATAAAAATTTTGATGATTTGGAAAATTTTTACGATAATTTTGGCAATTCTCACCGTGGATATTTGCTGCATTCTTTAAACTCAAACAGCGATGAAACGCTAAATTTAAGCAATTTAAGAGAAAAAACGTTTAATATATATAGGGCAAATCCGATTCATCAATTTTCAAAATTTACAAACCTTGCTTCGGCATTGACAGAAGTTGGCGCATTATATGCGTCTAAGGAATTTCTCAGTGAAAATTCGTTGCAAGAAAACGAACTTGTTTGGATTGAAAATGATAAAAAATCATTATCGATTAGTGTTAAACTTGATAATAATCTAAGCGGAAGTGTCGCTTATATCGGAGAATTTGACGAAAAGCTTGATATAGAAGCTTTTTTTAGCTCACGATATGCAAATTTAAAGATAAGAAAGGGCTAGTATGGATCTGTTTTTTATCGTTGAAACACTGATAAAATCGCTTTTAATTATTACCATTTTTGCAACCTTAGCTGGTCTTGGAACGTATGCAGAACGTAAAGTTCTAGCTTATATGCAGCGACGAATAGGGCCTAGTATGGTGGGGCCAGGTGGAATTTTACAACTCGTAGCCGATATGATAAAGCTTTTTACAAAAGAAGACATAATCCCTACTAATGCAAATAAATTTATATTTATGATAGCACCCTTAATCGCTGCTGTTGGCGCATTTGCAGCACTTGCCGCCGTGCCATTTTTGCCAGAATTTGAGCTATTTGGACGCACGGTGCGACCTATACTAGCAGATGTTGGCGTTGGCGTATTATACGTGCTTGGCGTTGGCTCGGTATGTGTGATGTCCCCACTTTTTGCTGGACTTGCTAGTAGTAACAAATACGCGCTTTTAGCCGCAGCTAGGGCTTGTATGCAGCTAATTAGTTTTGAGCTTATAACTGGACTTTCGCTACTTAGCGTCATTATGATGGTTGGTTCGCTTTCTTTGATAGATATTAACAATTATCAAAGCGAAATTTGGCTCGTATTTAAGCAACCTTTGGCGTTTTTGCTCTTTTTAATGGCAACCTTTGTCGAAACAAACCGCACACCTTTTTGTTTGACAGAGAATGAAACCGAGCTGGTTGCTGGATACGGCACAGAGTATTCTGGTATGAGATGGGCGATGTTTTTTATCGGCGAGTATGCAAATATGTTTACCGCGTCATTTTTGGTTTCACTTGTATTTTTAGGTGGATTTAACTCGTTTTGGTTTATTCCAGGTGGTATTGCGATTTTGTTAAAAGTTGGTTTTTTATTCTTTTTGTTTTTATGGACGCGCGCGGCATGGCCTCACGTAAGAGTTGATCAGCTTATGGGGCTGTGCTGGAAAATTTTAATGCCACTGGCAATTTTAAATATTTTATTAACTGGCATAGCGTTACTTTAAGGAGATTGCGTGGGTGAATATAAATTAATAAAAACGGACGAAGTAGCGCTTGGCGTTGCTGATAAATTTAAAAAATTTTTGATTACGAGTTTAAAGCCAGAGCTTTTTAAGGGGCTTTGGTTTGTGTTAAAACAGATGCTTTTTATGAAAAAAAACAGCCATACACTTCTTTATCCGCTTCAAAAGCTTGAACTTAGCCCAAGATACAGAGCAATACATCGTTTGATGAAATTTATCGAAAGCGAAAACGAAAGATGCATTGGTTGTGGATTATGCGAGAAAATTTGTGTTAGTAATTGTATTGCAATGCAAACCGAACTTGGCGAAGATGGTAGAAAAAAGGTTAAAAATTATTCGATAAATTACGGAAGATGTGTTTATTGCGGGCTTTGCGCCGATGTTTGCCCTGAGCTTGCTATTGTCCACGGTGGCGAATATGAAAACGCAAGCGAACAAAGGGCGTATTTTGGCTTTAAAGACGACTTGCTAACGCCAAAAAATGAGCTTAAAAATCAGCGAGAATTTAGCGGATATGGCAGTTTAAGAGATGATGCTGATAAATTTATTAAACAAAATCCAAACGCTTATGAAAATTCTTTCTTGCAAACGCAGCCAAAGGAGGAAAAAAATGCTTGAAGCAGTAGCTTTTTACATCTTTTCTATCGCGTCTATAACGTGTTTTGCTATTAGTGTTAGTAGCAAAAATGTCTTGTATGCGATGAGTGCGTTAGCTGGCGGAATGATCTTTATAAGTGCGCTGTTTTTTTTGCTTGGGGCTGAATTTTTAGGAGTGGTGCAAATCATCGTTTATACTGGCGCAGTGCTCGTGCTTTACGCATTTTCTATGATGTTTTTTGATGTAAGTAAAGATGTCGACCAAAACGATAAAAGAGCAAAATTTATCTTTTCTATGGCTATTTTTAGCGCAGTTTTATTGGTTTTAATCTTTGCTTCTCCCGTCGTTTCAGGGCATTTACAAGAGACATTATCTGTTTTGAACAAAAACGAAAGCTTAAATTCGCTTAGTAATATTGAAGCGATTGGAATTTTGCTTTTTACAAAATATTTAGTTGTTTTTGAGCTTGTTGCGGTTATGCTTTTAAGTGCTATGGTTGCGGCAATAACGCTTATACATAAAGATATGGATAAAGGAGTTGCTGATGATAACGCTTAGTCATTATTTAGTAGTTGCGGCGATAATGTTTGTTATCGGACTTTTTGGCATAATGAGGCGAAGCAATCTCATAATGCTATTTTTTTCAACCGAAATTTTACTAAATGCAGCCAATGTTGCACTTGCGGCGATTTCTAGTTTTTTGGGCGATTTAACAGGGCAAATTTTTGCATTTTTTATCGTTGCCGTTGCTGCTAGCGAAGTGGCTGTTGGGCTTGGACTTTTGGTGCTTTGGTATAAAAAAACAGGCTCAATTAAGCTTGATAGTTTAAGGAATATGAAACAATGAATACTCTAAATTTAGCCCTTATTTCGCTATTTTTTCCGCTCATTTCAAGTATTTTTGCAGGTGCATTTAGTATAAGCAAACCTAAGAAATTTGTCGGTTTTATCAGCTCTATTTTGGTTTGTATTTCGGCATTTTGCTCGATTTATTTGATGTTTGAGATAGAGCGTAGTGGTGGATTTGGCATTGTTTTAAAGGATTTTATAAGCGTTGGCGATTTTGATGTTAAATTTAGTTTTATTATAGATGAAGTTAGCGTGATTATGATGTGTGTTGTCGGTTTTGTGGCTAGTGTTGTGCATTTTTACTCGATTTATTATATGCAAGACGACGCTGGATTTAATAAATTTTTCTCATACCTTGGCTTGTTCGTTTTCTCTATGCTAGTTCTTGTTATGAGCGATAATTTTATAGGATTGTTTATCGGTTGGGAGGGCGTTGGGCTTTGTTCGTGGCTTTTAATCGGCTTTTGGTATAAACGCCAAAGCGCATCTTGGGCAGCAAATGAAGCTTTTATAATGAACCGCGTGGCAGATCTTGCAATGCTAATTGGTATATTTTTGATTTTTATAAATTTTGGCTCATTAAACTACAACGAAATTTTCTCCGATACTTCAAGCGTTGGAAGCTTAAATTTAGCTCTTATTGCTGGATTTTTATTTGTTGCAGCGATGGGGAAAAGTGCTCAGTTTCCCTTTCACACTTGGCTTGCTGATGCGATGGAAGGACCAACACCAGTTTCTGCATTAATCCACGCCGCAACTATGGTAACAGCTGGCGTTTATTTGGTTGTAAGGGCAAATTCTATCTTTATGTTTGCGCCAGAAATTAGCCAATTTATCTCGTATCTTGGCGCATTTGTTGCACTTTTTGCGGCTAGTATGGCTCTTGTTAATAACGATCTTAAACGCATAATAGCTTATTCAACGCTTTCTCAGCTTGGTTATATGTTTGTTGCAGCTGGTCTTGGTGCGTATTCGCTCGCGCTTTTTCATCTAGCCACTCACGCATTTTTTAAATCACTTTTGTTTTTGTGCGCCGGAAATGTTATGCACGCGATGAATGATGATTTAAACATAAAAAATATGGGCGGACTTCATAAAAGTATGAAATTTAGCGCGATTTTTATGGTGATTGGCTCGGTTGCATTGGCTGGATTTTATCCGTTTGCTGGATTTTTCTCAAAAGATAAAATTTTAGAGGTAGCATTTAACGAATCAAGTTTTGGAATTTATGTCGTTTTGCTTTTGGGCGCAGCTATGACGGCGTTTTATAGTTTTCGTTTGATAATGCTCGTATTTTTTGGTGAGAGTAAATTTTCTCATCACGCTCACGAGGCTAGTAAATTAGCCATTATTGCGCTGTTGCCACTTGTTGCGATGTCGTTTTTGGCCGGATTTGGTGAGCATAAATTTTTAAATTTCGTAGGGAAAATTTTACCAGATTATGCGTTTGGTATAACTCATCAGACTGAAATTTTGATGATTTGTGCCACACTTGGGTTGGTTAGTTTAAGCACGATTTTTGCGATTTTTGCTTACAAAAAGCACATTTTTAGCAGTAAGGTTGAAAATTTCTTTATTTATAAAATTTTGTCAAATCAATATTTTATTCCTAAATTTTACGATTTTATTTTTGTAAAAGGCTATATAAAAATTTCAAATTTATTTAGGCGAATTGACGAAAAGATAATCGATAAAATTGTCGATGGCGTAGCTAGATTTACGCTTTATTTCTCAAATTTCGCAAATAAAATGCAAAGTGGCGATTTGCAAATTATGCTTAGACTTATGGTGATTGGCTTTATGATTTTGCTTTTGGTTGCTTTTTTATGGAGGATTTTGAATGCTTAGTATTATTATTTTTTTTCCAGCGCTTGCAGCTTTGCTTGGGTATTTTATAGATGAGAAAAGTATTAAAATTTATGGCATTTGCATAGCTTTTGTTGAATTTATATTAACTATTTTGCTTTGGGCTATGTTTGATAGTAGCGTTGGCGAGATGCAGCAAATTAGCCAATTTTGGCTTGTGAAAAATTTTGGCATTAGCTATTTTGTCGGAGTTGATGGAATTTCTTTATTTTTGGTCTTGTTAAGCTCGTTTATGGTTTTTATCGCGCTGTTTTCTCTAACGATAAAAGAAAATTTAAAGCATCTTGTCATATCTATTTTGCTTCTTGAAATGACAATGATGGGCGTATTTTTGGCACTTGATTTGATATTATTTTATCTATTTTGGGAGCTTAGTTTGCTTCCTATGCTTTATATTATCGGAGCTTGGGGAAGTGGCAGGAGAATTTATGCGGCGGTTAAATTTTTCATTTATACTTTTTTTGGATCGGTTTTTTTACTTCTTGGCATAATTTTTCTAGGCTATTTACACTTTGCGGATACTGGAATTTGGAGCTTTGCTTTGCTTGATTTATACAGCGTTGTTTTGCCTGAAAATTTGCAAATTTGGCTGTTTTTGGCGTTTTTTATTGCATTTGCTATTAAAGTGCCATTTTTTCCGTTTCATACGTGGCTTCCATACGCTCACGGACAAGCCCCTACTGTTGGTTCGGTTTTATTAGCTGCTATTTTGCTTAAAATGGGAACTTACGGCTTTGTTCGTTTTTCGCTACCACTTTTCCCAGATGCGAGCGTTTATATGATTGATTTTGTTGTGATACTTGCTGT
The DNA here is from genome assembly GCA_052170535.1 of Campylobacter sp. GTDB lineage: Bacteria > Campylobacterota > Campylobacteria > Campylobacterales > Campylobacteraceae > Campylobacter_A. The sequence continues at coordinate 38,595 of JBQNAH010000004.1, forward strand.
TATTATGGTTATTTATACGGCCTTGATAGCATTTTCGCAAGGCGATATGAAGCAAGTTATAGCATATAGCTCGGTTTCTCATATGGGCATTATTGTGCTTGGAATTTTTGCATTTAACGTTGCTGGTATTAGCGGTTCGGTTTTTTTGATGATTAGCCACGGTATCGTAAGCGGTACGCTTTTTTTATTAGTCGGTTGCATTTATGAGCGCAGGCATACGAAAGAAATTTCACAATTTGGCGGGCTCGCGAGCGTAATGCCAAAATACGCCTTTTTCTTTGCAGTTGCGACATTTGCTTCGATTGGACTGCCTCTTACGATCGGATTTGTGGGCGAATTTTTAAGTTTGCTTGGCATATTTAGGGTAAATTTTGCCTATGCTCTCTTAGGCGGTGTTGGCATTATAGTTGGAGCGATTTATATGTTAAATTTATTCAGAAATGTATTTTTTGGTGAATGTGTGGTAGAAAAAAACTTGGCGTTAAAGGATCTAAATTTGAACGAAATTTTAACCATTGCTCCGCTTTGCGCTTTGATAATTTATTTAGGAATTTTTCCAAACACCCTTTTAAAACCCATTGATTTAAGCGTAAAGCAGACCATAGAGATTATGCAAAATAGGTCAGTTAGGGCACAAACATTAGAATTTATGCAAAAAGCAAATGGAGACGAGCGATGATAAATTTAACAAATTTAAATATTTCATCAATCACCACGATGGGCTTACTTGTCGCATTTGGCGTTTTTATCCTTTGTATTTTGGCGTTTAAGAAAAACCTTTCAAGGGCATTTTACACGATTTTTTGCGTTGTCGCGTTGCTTTTAAATTTGGGCATTTTGTTTAGTCAAAACACCACAACTGGTTTTTTTGATATGCTTTTAATTGATGGAATTTCTATTATTTCGCAGATTATAATCGTTGTTGCTTCGATTCTTTTCATACCGCTTAGTCTTAGCACAAAGCGATTTTTTGAATACGACGTAGCTGAATACTACGTTTTGTTTTTGTTTATGATCGCTGGTTTTTCATTTATGGTTAGCTCAAACAACTTGATAATGATTTTTGTCGGACTTGAAACTTCATCATTGGCTCTATATACCCTCATTGCGCTTCACAACAAGGTAAAATCAATAGAAGCGGCAATAAAATATTTTTGTATGGGCGCACTTGGGGCTGGTTTTTTCGCTTTTGGCGCAGCGATTTTTTATCTTATTGTTGGAAGTTTTGAGATAAATTTTATCAGAGAAGGTATAGATTATTTAAACACTCAAAACAGCATTTTGTTGCTTGTTGGTTGCGTTTTTATGCTAAGTGCTATTGGTTTTAAACTCTCTTTGATACCTTTTCATACTTGGGTGCCAGATGTTTATGAGGGCGCAAATGCACCGCTTGCTGGGTATATGTCGGTCGTGCCAAAGGTGGCTGGTTTTGTTGTTGCTTTAAGATTTTTTGAAGCACTTATGTATGCTGGGGTTGATTGGATATATGACATTTTGTGCATTGTGGCCATAAGCACGATGAGCTTAGCAAACATAATGGCAATCGTGCAAAAAGATGTTAAAAGAATGTTTGCGTTTAGTTCCATCGCTCACGCTGGATTTGTGCTTTGCGCTGTTATAATCGGAACTAGCACGGCTAATACAGCGTTATTTTTGTATTGGATAATGTTTTTATTTGCAAATTTGGGTGCTTTTTCTATGCTTTGGGTTGCTAGATGTGATGACGCGGTATGTTGGGATAAACGCTTTAAGCATCCATTTGAGAAATTTTCTGGTATGATTAAGACAGTGCCTATTTATGCGGTAGTAATGGGAATTTTTATGGTTGCGTTAGCTGGAATTCCGCCATTTAGTGTATTTTGGGGTAAGATGTATTTAATTAGCGCGGCTATTTCTAGCGGTCATATTTATTTAGCCTTGTTTATGGTGATAAATTCCGCCATTGCGGTGTATTATTACATAAAATTAGTTATCGTGATGTTCTTGCAAGAGCCAATTGTAAAAGATGCGAATTTATATCTAGCCAACTCTTCGCCTGCGCTTAAAACTATCGTTGGTTTTGCTGTTGCGACGACTATTTTGGCTATTTTTATGCTTGATTTTATGCTTGATTTTATTAGCGCATTGGTTTTAGGTAGTGGATTTTGACGAAATTTGATATAATATTAAGATGAATAAAATTATCTTAATATTATTGCCAATTTTTGCTTATTCTTTTACGATGTCGATAAATTCTGGTATGGATTTAGGCAAACAATACAGCATTTTGCATTTGCAAGACAGTAAAAAATTTCCTTGCGTAGAAGAGATCGTTTCTTATGATAAAAAGATTTTTATTTGCCAAATTGATGGAGATATCGCGCCAAAAATAGAGGATAAAATTTTATCCCTAGTTGAGATTAGATTTCGTAAAGAAAATGACAAAAGTATCGTTTATATCTCGCCACGTTCAAATTCTAGGCTGATTTCTGAAAACAAACCGCTTTATGAGGTAACAGACATTGTGCCAAATAGCGGAAATTTATCCACCCACCACACAATACTAATCGATCCAACGTTAAGCGAATTTGATAAGAAAAAAAATATCGGCATAAATTTTGCGCCAAGTTTTAGTGCGATGAAACGCCCAAGTGTTGGCGCATTAGATTTAAACAAAGCCCCGATTGAAACAGCTGATAGCAATGATATAAATTTGTATTTGGATATTAAAAAATCATACGAAGCAGGGCGTTATGAAGAGGTCGTAAATCAAGCCAAAACAGCAAAGGAACGCTACGGAGGAAGTATTTTTGCTAGTGAATTTGAGCTTTATCGCCTAAGGGCTTTGGATAAAATTTTTGATATACAAGATGGATTTGATAACGTTTTGCCAATAGATATCGCAAACGATGCAAAAGCTTGGCTTAGAAAATTTACATCAGATGAAAATTATCAAGAAGTTCTGTATCTAGTTACAAAGGCTTATATGAGACAAGATTTATCAAGTGATGCGAACTACACCCTTGATATTTTAATGAGTGAGCATCCAGAGTCAAATTGGACAAAAATGGCTATTTTAGAGTTTGCTGACAAAATTTACTCATCTGGGAAACAAAAAGAGGCGATAAAGATGTATGAAAACGTGCTTTATTCGGCTAAGACGCTTGAAATAGCCAGTCGCGCGGCTTTAAGCTTGGTTGAAACCAGTATAGATGCGTCAAAATTTCAAGATGCGAAGGATTATATTTTAAAAATTATTAATGCAAATCAGGATTATTTAACCAAAGATATAGCAAAATCAATAGTCCTAGCCGATGTTTTTCACGAAAAAAAGATGGATGATGTAGCGTCTAAAATTTATGAAATTTTACTTACTAAACTAAAACGTGGCAACGATCAATACGAGCTTGTTTTGAAAGAATACGGATTAAGCTTGGTTGGTGCAAATGAGGTAAATAAGGCTCACGAGATACTAAAACGCTATCAGAGCGAATTTAAAGAGGGGGATTATGCAGCTCAGGTTGAACAAGGACTTGATAAGCTGTTTTTTGAATTAAAAGAGGATAATGCGACTAAATTAAATGATTATTACAACGTCCTTAAAGATAAATATGGCGATAGTGAAATAGGTCAAAAGGCTTTAAAAGAGCAAGTTGGGCTGTTTTTAAAAACAAATCAATATGATGAGGTTTTAAAACTAACACAACAAATTAGAGATCTAAACGACACAACTACGCTAAATTCGCTAAATTTTGCCGCTCTTATGAATGCGCGCGAAATGATAAGGCAGGATAATTGTCAAGCGGTTGTAAATTTGGTCGAAGGATACGAGATAAAAGATGAAATTGAGGCTAAATTTAAACTCTTTGATTGCTATATGAGATTTGCCCGTTATAAATTGGCTTACGAGTTGGCAAACGCAAATATTGGCGTTTCTGATATGCTTGATCGCTCCGAATGGCTTGTGAAATTAAGCTCTGTGCTGTTAAAGATGGATAAATTTAAAGATGTAGTTAAGGTTGCAGATGACGCCATAGCCATAGCTGCAACGCAAGAATACGCTGACGTTTCGCCGGTGCTTTTTGATAGATTTAATGCACTAATTAAGCTTGGACGGCTAAATGATGCGGTTGCAACGGTTGGAGCGATCGAGCAACTACGCGGAAATGACTTTAAAATCATAGAAACATACGATAAAATAGCCGAGATAATGCACGCAAATAATGACTTTGTCAATGCTTCGATTTATGCAAAAAAAGCCATTGATATGCAACGCCGCACGCGCATAGATACATTTAGTCCAAAAATCGAGTTTGAATACACAAATTCGCTTATCAAAATGGAAGAATATAATGACGCCCTAAAAGCTACAAAAGATCTTTTACAAACTCGTTTGAGCCCTGAAAATAGGCTAAGGGCGTTAAATCAAATGGGTGAAATTTACATAAAAATGAAAAATAACGCTGCAGCAAAACCATATCTTGAAGAGTGTGTTAATTCAAATTTTCAAAGCTCTTGGAAATCGCTTTGCGAAGGTCAATTAAGTATTGTCGAGCAATAAAAAATAAAACACCAAAGCTTAAACGAATGTAGTTTTTTCAAATTTCGATTTGTTTAAAATTTTCTTATCAATTATAATCAAGTAATTTTTAGAATTAAAAAGTGTGAAATTAATAAGCTCTCTTATAGCCATTCACGTTAGTGAAGTAGCTGTTTTGGCGGTATCGTTGATAGAATTTGTATTTGCGGTTTTTATAAGCGTATTTTCGGCTATGGCTACGGGCGGATCGATAGTTGCTACACATCTTTGTCCAAAGCAATGCGGAAATGCAAAATCTGCGATAAATCATCTTTTTTGGCTTAGTATTGTTGTTTTGCTTTTGATTATGATTTTTTGCTTACGGGACAAATTTTATACTAAATTTTGTGTTTGGAGATATTTTAGACGAGGTTAGGGCGAGTGCGGATACGTATTTTTGGCTATTTATGCTGCTGCTGGTGCGTTTTGCATGGCTGCAAACTCAAAACTACTGATGCATATAATGCTTTGTATGAATATCATAAACGTGGTTTTGACCGCTTTGATGGTGTATGGTTTCTCTCTTGCCATAATCGGACTTGCTTTGCTGGTTTTGATAACTTGCGTTTTAGCCGCAATCATAATCGTCTATCTTTTTACTTGATGTTAAATTTAAGCTTCATTTAAAGCGTAGTTTAAAATTTAGACTAAACATTGATATGATTAAGAGAATTTTAAATGTGGCGATACCGTTGATGCATATAATGCTTTGTATGAATATCATAAATGTGGTTTTGACCGCTTTGATGGTGTATGGTTTTTCTCTTGCCATAATCGGACTTGCTTTGCTGGTTTTGATAACTTGCGTTTTAGCCGCAATCATAATCGTCTATCTTTTTACTTGATGTTAAATTTAAGCTTCATTTAAAGCGTAGTTTAAAATTTAGACTAAACATTGATATGATTAAGAGAATTTTAAATGTAGCGATACCGTATAGCTTTGAGAATGCAATGTTTTTTGTTGGTCGTATAGTTTTTATCGCTTATTGATACGTTTGCAACGGCTGTGATCGCGACAAATGCTGCTGTTGGGACGATAGCTATGTTTCAGGTTTTACTAGGTTAGCCATAGGTGTGGGTTTTAGCGTGATTATAGCTCGTTGCGTTGGGGCAGGAGATTTTGAGCAAGTTAAATTTTATACTAGAAAAATTATGATTTTAGTATATCTTTTACAAATTTTTACTGTTGGCGCAGTTTTGATTTTGTTAGAGCCGATACTAAATTTATACAATCTTTCTTCGCAAGCAAGTGCTATGACTTCGCAGGTTGTGTGATGCACGGTATTGCTATGCTGATTTTTGGTATTAGCTTACACTTTCGCTATTGTATTTAGGGCAAGCTCAGATGCGAAATTTTGTATGTGGGTTAGCATATTGTATGTTTGTGTGTCGCATTGCACTTGCTTATATCTTTGCCTTGTGGTTTGATCTTGGTATGATTGGGACTTAGTTTGCTATGTTTGTTGATTGGATTGTCAAAGGCGCGCTATTTACGTGGCGTTATTTTGACGGCAAGTCGGTGAAATTTAACATAAATCAGCCAAAATCATAATCTAGCCTAAAGCCAACCGAGCTTTTAAATTTATGCGTTTATGATCCACATAAGTTTTGCTAAGATAACTATGGCTATACACATAACAAGCGCGATCAAATGTGAATAGTTGCCAAAAGGATCGGGCTTTTTAAGGATCATTACAAAATAAATCAAAACAGCTGTAATTAGGCACATTAAAACTAAAATCGCAACCTTGCTAAGTAGTAAAATTTGAAACGAGCTTTGCACGTATCCGCTCTCGCCACCAAAATAGTGTAAGCCCATATAAATTCCACTTATTATAAGAATCAAAAACATCGTGCCAAAAACCGCCGCTCCACCTTTTGTGTAGGCTTTTTTAACTTTTTTAAGCGTATCTTCGTCAATATGTTTTTTGGCTAAGGCAAATATGCAAACATCAAAAAATACGTATCCAAGCGTTATTTTGACTGCAAGTCGGTGAAATTTAACATAAATCAGCCAAAATCATAATCTAGCCTAAAGCCAACCGAGCTTTTAAATTTATGCGTTTATGATCCACATAAGTTTTGCTAAGATAACTATGGCTATACACATAACAAGCGCGATCAAATGTGAATAGTTGCCAAAAGGATCGGGCTTTTTAAGGATCATTACAAAATAAATCAAAACAGCTGTAATTAGGCACATTAAAACTAAAATCGCAACCTTGCTAAGTAGTAAAATTTGAAACGAGCTTTGCACGTATCCGCTCTCGCCACCAAAATAGTGTAAGCCCATATAAATTCCACTTATTATAAGAATCAAAAACATCGTGCCAAAAACCGCCGCTCCACCTTTTGTGTAGGCTTTTTTAACTTTTTTAAGCGTATCTTCGTCAATATGTTTTTTGGCTAAGGCAAATATGCAAACATCAAAAAATACGTATCCAACAAAACCGATCGCGCTTAAAAGGTGAATAATCAAGCTAAAAGTGTATAAATCCATACCAAGCCTTTTTGTTTTAATTATATAAAACTTTTGTTTGTAAAATGGTGATTTTGGTTAAGAAATTTGCTGTTGTGGTGAAATTTGTGTTTGTGGCTAAGGCGTTAAGCCCTAGCCATTGGTGTTAGAATTTGTATGAAAGACCTATTGTTCCGTCATAGTATTCTTTTTTAGATTTAGCTTTTGCGCCAAAGTTGATATTTGTGCTTAGGCTGTTTGTGATTTTAAACTCAGCACCAGTTTTAAGAACAAAGAAAGTATCTTTTTTCTTATCGGCTGCGTATTTTATCATTTTGTTAGAACCTACAAAATTTACGTTTAGATCATCAACGCTCTTGCTTAGCTCTTTTTCGATACCAGGAGTTATGTAAAAATAACTTCCATTTTCGGCATAAGCTCTAAACTCAGCAGCTAGTTTAGCTGTAAGAACTTTTGATGAAACAGAGTTAAATTTCGCAGGAACTTTACCGTTTTCAGTAATTTCATCACTCTTAGCATAAACGTAAGCTAGACCAAATATAGGTTTGATAAATTTAGCATTTCCTAAGTCAAATACATAACCATAATCAACTGCTAAATCAAAGAATTTGCTATCATAATCGGCCTTTGAATCGCCAACCAAAGAGTATCTTTCAAGGTCGTTTTTGCCAAAGCCAAAGCCAAATTTAGCATCTAGCTCGTTTTGACCAAAGTAGCTTCTTGAATATACGCCAAATCCGTAGTTATCAGATTCGTGTTTTATGTGGGTATCACTAGCTTCTGATTTTGTGTAGTTTAAAAATCCACCAACGATAGTATTGTCAAACGCTTTATCATAACCAAGTGTTAAGCCCCAAACGCTAGGATTTGCAGCATTTGCAAATTTGCCCTTACCGCCTAGTATGCTACCCCATAGGTTATTGTCATTATTGAAGCGATTTGTGTATTGTTTAACTACGCTTGATAGGCTATCGCCAGCATCGGCAAACGCTTCGCCTGCTAGGTTGTTTATAGCTTGTGCTAGTGCTAAATCAGCATTGTATGGGTTTGCTAGTTTAGCCAAACGTGTGTTTGTAGCTAGACCTGTGCTGAAATTTATAATGTCTGTTGTAACAGCTTTACCAACAAGGCTTGAGCTTTGTTCAAAAGATGTATTTAGGTTTTTGCTTAAATCAGCTATTTTATCTGAAGCCACTGTGCTCATAACTTCTTGAACTGTTGTGTTTGATAAAATCGCATCACTAAACGAAGCTAAAACGTCTCCTTCTTTAGTGTTTAAGCCTTCTTTTTCGCTTATAGCTTTCGCTCTTGCGTTTGAAGCTACGTTGGCAAATGTTTTTGCTTTATCTAAAGTTTCACTAGCTTTTTTAGCTTCATCAGCTGCATTTTTTACTTTTTGAAATACAGTATCAGCCTTGGCTGCACTAGCTTTCGCAAGATTAACAATCTCATCTACTTTGCCATCTTCTAAACTCTGTATATCAGATTTGGTGTATACCTTATTGTCTTTTTTTACTATTATGCCAGCTTCAATGGCTTTTATTAAATTTTCTTTTTTGGTACTATTATCACCTCCATTATCAAGGGCGGTTTTAACACCTGATACTTCATGAGCTTGTTTCGAGATAGCATCAAAGCTTGTGCCTCTTAGTTTAAAGCTGTCCTTGTCTTTTTCAACTGCTTCCATGAATTTCTCTTCTGTTAATTTCTTATCAAAAGCAGCTTGTTTATCGGCTAGATCTTTTGCAGCAGTGTCGGCTTTCTTAGGGTCTTTTATATGCTCAAGCATATCTGCGATAAATGTCTTTCCTGCATCGTCAGCAATAGCGTTTCTTAATGTTTTGGTTGCTGCTTGTGCTTTTTTTAGATCGTCTTCAGCTGTTTTTGCTACTTTGCCTATCTCACCTTTAAGTTTATTATCAGCAGCTTCTCCAAAATCTTCATCTTTGGCTGGTTTGGCATTTCCATTAATTTCATCATTTCCAGCTTTATTTGCATTCTTTAAAGATAATCCATTATCTTTAAGATATTTATTAAATGCTTTTAGTGATTCTTCTTTACTATCAATAGCTTGTTTTACTGCATTGAATGCATTTGTTAATGCTTGTTTTTTATCATTATCATTGACTTTGTCTATTTCTCCCTTAAGCTTATTGGTAGCTACATCGCCATCAAAATCTTCATCTTTGGCGACTGTTGCGCCATCCCCAGTAATGTTAGCATTTCCGGCTTTATTTGCATTTGCTAATCCGGCAGGAGCATTGGTTTTAACAGCTTTGTTAAATTCTTCCAAAGCTTTTTCTTTGTTTTTAACTAGATCGCTTGTGCTTTTAAATTTATTTTCTAGCTCTGTTTGTTGGGTTTTTTTAACACCGGCATCTTTTTGTTTATTAGCGATGCTTTCATCTAAATGTTTGTATAGCTCATCTAAGTGTTTTAGCTTTGCTAGTGTTCCTACGTTATCGCCGTTTTGTTCAACAAGCTTACCTGCTTCATCCATTGTTTCTTTATGGAAAGTGTTCTTTAGCCTATTATCTCTTTCGCCCTTAAATTTCTCAAAAATAGCGTCAAGATATGCTTTGTTCTCTTCTGTAAAGATTTTTTTAAGCTTTTCTTTGAAATCCGCATCGCCAAATTTTATAGTTGTATCTACATTTTTGATTTTAAACGTTAGATCACCATTTTGACCTCCCGCAGCCTTAGTAGCCGTAAATGTATTTTGACCATCGTTTTGAAGATTTAACTCTTGCGAAAGTGTTTTTCTGGCTTCGAAGATATTTTTAAACGCATTTTCTATGCCTTTTCTTTCGCTTTCTGAAAGAGCTTTATCATCACTGGCATATTGATGTATTTTATTTACGCCGTATTTTTGTAGCGCAGCTACGTTGTCTGTAAGAGTTTTGGCTCTTTCTTGTGCTTCTTGCTCAGCAACAAGTTTTTTTGAATATTCGCTTTCGTCTTTAAGCCCTTGAAGATCATTAAGAGTAACTTGAGCAAAAGCGATATTTGATATACCAGCACTTAGCAGTGCAACGGATACAATCTTTGAAATTTTCATTTCAAACTCCTTTATATTTAAAATAGGCTCATATTCTACCCCCTACCAACTTAATATAAACTGAAAAAGATAGTAAAACGAAGTTAAATCGTTTTTTTTTTTTTTGATTTTTTGACAAATTTGGTTATTTTTTGAGAAAATGGGCTAAAAATAATGCGGATATTTTTGTGAGTTTGAAAAGCTTAGAGCGAGTGCTCTAAGCTAAAATTTATCATTCTACTTCGGCGTCTATGACATCATCGTCTTTTTTCTTTTTTTGCTCTGAATTTGCAGAATTTGCCTCATCTTTTTTATACATCGCCTCGGCTAGTTTATGGCTTGCTTCGCTTAAAGTTTTGACTTTTGCATCGATTTGCTCTTTGCTTGCGCCGTCATCTTTTAAGGTTTCTTTCAGCTCGTCAAGTGCTTTTTGTATATTTGCTCTATCATCAGCAGGAATTTTCTCTCCCAACTCATCTAGGCTTTTTTGGGTTTGATGAGCTAAACTATCGGCTTGATTTCTTGCTTCAACCGCGTCTTTGCGCTTTTTATCGTCTTCTTTGTGTAATTCAGCGTCTTTTACCATTTTGCTTATCTCATCTTCGCTTAGACCGCTTGATCCAGAGATCGTGATGTTTTGAGCTTTTCCTGTGGCTTTATCTTTTGCTGAAACGGTTAAAATTCCGTTTGCGTCAATGTCAAATTCAACCTCTATTTGCGGAACGCCACGAGGTGCAGGCGGAATGCCTTCAAGGTTAAATTGTCCTAGGGATTTGTTATCTCGCGCAAATTCTCTCTCACCTTGGAGCACGTGGATAGTAACGGCGTTTTGGTTATCCTCAGCTGTTGAGAAAACTTGATTTTTCTTGACAGGGATAGTTGTGCCTTTTTCTATGATTTTTGTCATAACTCCGCCAAGAGTTTCTATACCAAGGCTAAGTGGCGTAACGTCAAGAAGCAACACATCTTTAACGTCGCCTTTTATGACAGCACCTTGAATCGCCGCGCCTATTGCGACAACTTCGTCTGGATTAACGCTTTTGTTTAGCTCTTTGTTAAAAGCTTTTTTGACTTCTTCTTGAACGCGCGGAACACGGGTTGAACCACCGACCATAACGATTTCTTTTATGTCGGATTTGCTTAATCCTGCATCTTGAACAACTTCGTTAATTTTTGTGATAGTTTGATTAACCAAGTCATCGATCATTCCTTCAAATTTAGCGCGAGTTAGGGTTTTGACAAGGTGTTTTGGACCTGTTGCGTCAGCTGTTATAAATGGTAAATTTACAGTTGTTTCTTGTGCTGAACTTAGCTCTTTTTTAGCATTTTCAGCAGCCTCTTTTAGGCGTTGAAGTGCCATAACGTCTTTTTTAAGATCGATTCCGTTTTCGGTTTTGAACTCATCTGCTAACCAGTCGATTAAGCGGTTATCAAAATCATCACCACCTAAAAAGGCGTTACCGCCAGTTGCTAAAACTTCAACAACGCTATCGCCCGTTTCAAGAACCGTAACGTCAAAAGTTCCGCCACCTAGGTCATAAACTACGATCTTTTCAGCCTCTTTTTTATCTAATCCGTATGCAAGAGCTGCTGCGGTTGGCTCGTTGATAATGCGAAGCACGTTAAGCCCAGCAATTGTTCCTGCTTCTTTTGTAGCCTTTCTTTGACTGTCGTTAAAGTAAGCAGGCACGGTAATAACCGCATCTACAACGCTTTCTCCAAGATAGCTTTCGGCATCTTCTTTTAGTTTCATTAGCACTTTTGCTGAAATTTCTTGCGGGGTATATACCTTTCCAGCGATCTCTATCGCGCACGCGCCATTGCGATCAACTACGTGATAAGGAAGTCTAGCTTTGGCTTCTTGGGCATTTTTTTCATTTATCATCAGACCCATAATTCTTTTGATAGAATAAATCGTCTTTTCTGGATTTGTTACAGCTTGACGTTTTGCGCTATCTCCGACCAAAACTTCACCCTTGTCTGTAAAAGCTACAACTGATGGTGTTGTGTTTTTGCCCTCTTTGTTTGGGATTACCTTGCTTTCGCCTCTTTCATACACGCTTACGCACGAATTTGTTGTTCCTAGGTCTATGCCTATTACTTTTGCCATTTTGTTTCCTTTTTATTAAATTTTTTGTTTATTTTAAATTTTTCACATACAAAACTCAAATTTTCGCTATTATTTTCATTCATAATTCTCCTTTGCTTATAATTTACTTAGCTATCGAAACCATCGCAGGACGCAAAATTCTACCGTTGATTAGATAGCCTTTTTGTATCACTTGGACGATTTTGCCTTTTTCTACATCTTCGCTTTCAACTTGAAGCATTGCGTTGTGGAAATTTGGATCAAATTCCTCATTTGCCTCGATAGCTGTTATGCCATTTTTTTCAAAGCATTTTTTAAACTGGTCAATGCTTATGTAAATTCCCTCTTTTATCTTTGCTGCGTATTCATCGCCCTCTGTTTCAAAATTTACCGCCATTTCAAGTGCGTCTAAAACTGGTAATAAATCCCTAGCAAATTTTTCATTCGCATAGCTTGCGATTTCGCCTTTTTCTTTTTCTAGGCGTTTTTTTATGTTTTCAAAATCTGCATTTGCGCGGTAGTATTTGTCGGTTAGATCTGCTAGTTGCTTTTCAAGCTCCAAATTTTTTGCGTCAATTCCGTCAAATTCCACGCTCTCATCGTGGTTTTCGTCTGAATTAATTTCTAAATTTTCTTTTATCTCTTCACTCATGCTGCCTCCTTTATGTTGTTAAAAAAATTTTCGTAATCACAATAAATACCGCCAAGACATATCATTTTAGCTTGTTTTCCTTCAAAAATCGCATCGCAACTTATGCCTACGTAGTTTTCGTTTAAAAAGAGCAAATTTGAATTAAACATATTCTGTAAATTTGGCGTCAAGGCTCTTTTAAAAACTTCATTTTCAAAAATTTCAAATGCAATTTTTTCGTTTTCTAAAAAGCAAATTTTGCTATTTTTTATTTGCATAATCCTATTTGTAAGCTCGTTTAGTCCGACTTGTTTAGCTATAATTTCTAATTTATCAAGACTGACACCTAGTAAGTTTGATAAAAATTTCTCAACTTTTTGGTTGAATTTTAAAACAATTTCATCAAAATCAAAGCTCAAAACTAAAAATTTATTATTCAGGTTTAAAATTTCATTTAAATTTTGAGTTTTATTTTCAAAAATAATAGAATAAATATCAAACTCTCTAACTAGACATTTTAATAATTCATAACTTCTAATTTCGACATTCTCATCGAAATTTAGGTGCTCTCTCCAATAGTTTTTCATAGTCGAAACAGTAGGAATTCTGCCACCGCTTATGTGAAACTGTGTTATGGCTCCTTCGTCAGAAAGCTTTTTAAAATATACTCTAATGGTTGAAGCTGGTATGCTGACTTTCATTTTAGAGCCAAGCTCGTTTGAGCCTATCGGCGAATTACTGGTTAGATAGGCTTGTATGATCGAATCAAGTATTAAATCACGCTTACTTACTTTTAACATATTTAGCACTCTTTATTTTAAATTGCTAGTTTAATTATACAACATTGAGCCTATAAATGTCAAGTGGTAATATTAAAAAAAATAATTTAATTAAGTTTAGTCTATTTAACTAAATGTTTGTTTTGCCTTGCAAAGTAAAAGCCATATTTTATACTATATTATGTATAGAATATACTGTAAATAAAATAAAATATATTTAATAGTATATAAATTGTAAATAATATATTATTAAATATGAATATAAACATATAAAATATTTTGTTTTATGTATTATTAATAATATATACTGTATAATACAAGAATGATAGAAACTAGCGACATTTTTAATATTTTGCATAATGCTATTGAGTCAAAAAATATGGGTAAAAAAATTTCTCATGCCCAAATGGCTCAAAAACTTGGTATTTCTATGAGAACTTATCAGGATTGGCGACTTGGCACGTCAAAGCCACAGGCTGCGTTAGTTGTTTGCCAACTTTTATGCGAACTTGAAGATGAAGATGTTGTTTATGTGGTAAAAAAAATAAAAAAACTTATAGGACAAAATTAATGGATAGTATTACAAAACAAGAAAGAATTCAGCTAGAAGAAGTTTTTTCTGCGATTTGTGCAAACAAAAACAGCAAATTTAAAGGAATTTGCCTGAGATTTTATAGGGGATTTTGTCTAAGAACTAGCAAATTTATGTCAAAAACAAACTACAAATTTATAAATAATATACGAATAAGAAGATATAGATAGGATTTTAAATTTATTTTTTTGACCCACAAAGGGTCAAAAATCATTTATCTCTAATGTTTAGCTCAGTGATAAGTTTTGTGTATTTTGCATAATCGTTAGCTTTTAAATACTTTAAAAGTCGTTTTCTGCGACCAACGATTTTAAGAAGACCAAGTCTTGATGAGTGATCTTTTTTAAATACCTTTAAGTGCTCTGTTAGTTCGTTAATTCTTGCTGTTAGAAGCGCGATTTGAACTTCTGGTGAGCCTGTATCTTTTTCTTTTCTAGCGAATTTCGCAACTATTTCTGCTTTTTTAGCCGAATCCAAAGCCATTTTAGACCTCCTGATTGGAATTATTTTTGAGAGCCGATTATATCAAAATAATCTGAAAAATTGATAAAATAATGAAAAATAGCAAATTTAATCAAAAATGTAGGTAAAATTCTATACAATATTTGCAAAAATTCCTAAGGAAAGATATGTTACTTACAAAAGCTAGCGAATATGCTCTTTTATCGCTGATTTATATTTCTCAAAAAGACTCTCCTGTCGATGTTGATACTATGTCAAGTGAGCTTGAAATTTCAAAAAGTTTTTTGGCTAAAATTTTACAAAGTCTAGCTCGCGAGGGTATTTTGGTTTCATTTAAGGGTGCGAATGGCGGTTTTATGTTGGCGCAAAAGCCTGAAAATATTAGCGTTAGACGCATTATAGAAAGTGCAGAAAAGAGAAGGACGGCTGTTTTTGAGTGCTCAACTTCGCATTCAAATTGCCCCAGCAAACGTGCTGCTATGTGCCAAATTTGGCCTATGTTTAACACATTGCAGGTCAAAATCGATGAAATTTTAGATACTATCAACCTTTCAAATATTATCAAGAAGTAACATTGGCTAAACAAAAACGCAATATCATAACATTGGTTGCACCATTTCTAGCGCCTATTGTTAGATTTAAAAGCCTGACTATTGTAGGTGCGATTATGGCTATTTTAGCGATCATTATCGTGCCTTTGCCAAGCGCAGTTTTAGACTTTTTTTTGGCACTTTCGATTTCTATTTCGGTGCTTATTATTTTGATTTCTATTTACATTCCAAAACCGACTGATTTAACGACATTTCCTACATTAATTCTCATTATCACACTTTTTCGTTTGTCGTTAAACATCGCAACTACGCGTATGATTTTAAGCGAGGGACACAACGGTCCAGATGCTGTTAGCGAGATAATTTCTAGTTTTGGACAATTTGTTGTTGGTGGAAATTTTGTCATAGGTACGATTGTTTTTACTATATTGGTTTTGATAAATTTTATGGTTGTTACAAAAGGTTCGACCCGTGTTTCAGAGGTTCAAGCGCGCTTTACACTTGATGCGATGCCCGGTAAGCAAATGGCGATAGATGCGGACTTAAATGCTGGTTTGATTGATGAAAAAACGGCTCGTTCAAGACGTGAAGCGATAATTGCAGAGGCGAATTTTTATGGAGCGATGGACGGATCGTCTAAATTTATAAAAGGCGATGCGGTTGCTGGTATTATCATAACAATTATAAACATAGTCGGTGGCTTCTTAATAGGCTCTTTTCAGCACGATTTAGACCTAAGCACAGCTGCAAATAATTACACGATTTTAACGATTGGCGATGGGCTTGTAAGCCAAATTCCAGGACTTATTACTTCAACAGCCACGGCAATTATCATAACGCGTGCGAGCAAAGATGATGAAAATTTTGCCGAAGGCTCTTTAACTCAACTTTTGGGCGAATACAAAACGCTTTTAATAGTTGGTTTCATACTTATGGTATTTGCCTTAGTTCCTGGTTTGCCAACACTTTCGTTGGGATTTATGGGGCTTGTTTTTTTAGGGATTGGCTATATTATGAAAGAGGTTGAAGAGGGCAAGATCAACTTTGATATTTCAGCTTCTAAGCAGTCTAAGCAATCAAGTGGCGAAACTGATGAAAATTCCACCGCCGAAGCTTCAAAAGTGCAAAAAAAGAGTGATGAAGAGATAACCAGAGAAGAAGAGGCTAAGATAAATGATATATTAAAACTTGAAATTTTAGAGCTAGATTTGGGTTATGGGTTGTTAAAGTTAGCTGATGCGGACTTGATTGAGAGAATTCGTGCTATGCGCCGAAATATCGCCACTTCTCTTGGTTTTTTGATGCCAAAGATTAGAATTCGCGATAACTTGCAACTGCCACCAAACGAGTATCGCTTTAAGCTTAAAGGCATAATAATAGGGCAGGGCGAAATTTATGCGGATAAATTTTTGGCTATGGATAGTGGTTTGGTGAGCGATAACATCGAGGGTATAGCAACAAAAGAACCAGCTTTTGGGCTTGATGCGCTTTGGATAGATGCTAATGTCAAAGAGGACGCGATTTTAAGCGGTTATACGATAGTTGATCCAGCTTCTGTTATATCAACTCATATGAGCGAGCTTATCAAGCAGCATTCAGCCGAGCTTTTAACGCGTCAAGAGGTTCAAAATTTACTCGATAAAATCAAAGCTGACTATCCTGTTATTGTTGAGGATACACTAAGAATAGCACCAGTTAGCATTATCCAAAAGGTGCTTAGATCGCTTTTAAAAGACAATATCCCGATTAAGGATATGTTAAGTATTCTTGAAGCAATTAGTGATATAGCTGAGGTTAGTAAAAATATGGATATGATCGTCGAGCACGTTCGCACCGCACTTTCACGCGTTATTACTTCGCTTTATGTTGATGAGCGAGGACAGTTAAATTTTTATATCTTGGAAGCTATGGCGCAACAAAAATTAGTCGAAGCGGTTCAATATAAAGACGGCGCTTATCATCTTATGATAAACGTTTCGCAGACTTCTGAAATAGTTCAGGCTTTGCGTGAAGCCAAGGCTAAACGGCCTATTTCGGAATACGGAGCGATGGTGCTTTGTGTTGAGCCTAGTTTAAGAAAATTTATCTCTGATATTTGTAGTAATTTTGGCATTGATATTGTTATTTTAAGTTTTGCTGAAGTTGCCACAAACACCCAATTTGAAACGCTTGGCTCAATAGAAATACCAAATTTATGAAAGGAAAAAGATGAAAATTTATCACTTATCGCATACAGATCTTGACGGATATGGTGCGCAGATTATAACAGATCATTATTTTAAAGATATAAAATTTTATAATTCAAATTACGGCAAGGAAATAGATGAGAAATTTAACCAAATTTTAGCTCAAATCGGTGATGAAAAGGCGATTATTTTGATAACTGATCTAAATTTGACATTAGAGCAGTGCGAGGCGTTTGAAAATGCTTTAGCAAATAAAAATGTTAAAATTTTCTTGCTTGATCATCACGCAAGTGGCGCGGAATGCGCGAGTAAATTTAGCTGGTATTTTCTAGACAGCTCAAGATGTGCTACTAAAATCACGCACGATTTTTTTGCGGCTCTTTACGGCAAAGATGCGAGTTTGAGCCATTTTAGTGATGTCGTAAATGCGGTTGATATTTGGCTAAAAGATGATGAAAATTTTGAAATGGGCAAGGTTGGTCTTGGTTTGGTGGCTAACTCTAAGGAGATAAATAAGGTTATGTTTGAAGAGTTAAATACTAAATATATGTTTCATTTAATATCCAAAGCTCGTGCATTTTTTGACGCTGGAAATGACTACATCGGACTTGATGAGGCCGTGTTTAAATTTAAAAAAGATTTTTTTATGCAAGATCAAAACGATACTTTAAGCAATCTAATCTCTGTGTTTGTAGTTAAAAATTTAAGCGAAAATAGGGAAAAATTTAGCATAAAGTATAATGAATTTAAAGGAATTTTAACATATAATATCGGCAATACGTCTGTGATAGGCAATGATTTTTTGGTTGCAAATCCAGATTTTGATTTTTTTATAGACGTTAGTAGCAAGAAAACATTAAGCTTTCGCGCAAATGGAAAGGTCGATGTAAGCTTGATGGCGAAAAATTTAGTCGGTGGTGGCGGACACGTAAATGCTTCTGGTGGTATGTTTGCGGCGTTTAAGGATAGCTTTGATTATGAAAATGTCAAGGCTCAAATAGTCGATTTGATAACCAAAAAAACAACTTTACAAGGATAAAAAATGAGAGAAGAAGAGCCAAGTATAGACGAGTTAAGCTACGAATTATCAATAATGCTTGAAGCGATGCTTTATCAGGCTGGGGTTAAAAAAGAGATGCTCCAAGACGCGGCAGATGTTTATATAGAATGCATTGATGACGCCCTTGAAAAAAGCGATGCGCAAGGGGTAGATGAAATTTTAGAAGTCGTAAAATATATGCAAAAGCATCACGGTCGGTTTTTTAAATGAAAAAGATCGTCAATTTCTTTTTTGCGGTTTTTGTGGTACTCTTTTTAAGCGGTTGCTTGTTTTTAAATGACCGTGGAATTTCGACCAAATTTTACAATGATTGCAAAGAATATTACGATGCAAATGGCACTTATCAAAAATCTTGTCCGAAAAATATCATAGGTTGGTCGAAGTGAATTTGCAAGATATGATGATTGCAAAGCAAAACGAGCTTGAAAATGCAGTATTTAAGCCGATTTTAGACAAAATTTCAAATTTGCCAAAATGCGAGTGTGAGATAGATTTGTCCGATACTATTGACATTAAAACGAATTTAGATAAATGCGCTTTAAACGAAGTTTTACAAACGGCTTTAAATTTGCGCTCGTGGAGAAAGGGACCATTTAGTATAGATGAAATTTTCATAGATAGCGAGTGGCGAAGTTTTGTAAAATATAATATTTTATTGCCACATTTAAATTTGCAAGGCAAAAGTGTTGCTGATATTGGGTGTAATAACGGCTATTATATGTTTCGTATGCTTGCGCAAAATCCAAAAAACCTAGTTGGATTTGATCCTAGTTTGATGAGTTTTTTACAGTTTAAATTTATTAACCATTTTATAAATTCAAGCATAAATTATCAACTGCTAGGGGTTGAGCATTTACCAGAATTTGGTATGAAATTTGACACCATTTTTTGCTTGGGCGTAATTTATCACAGAAGTGATCCGATAAAGATGTTAAAGGAGTTAAAAGGCGCTTTAAATGGCGGTGGAGAGGTGTTTTTGGATACTATGTATGTTGATATTGATGGTGATTTTGTGCTAAGTCCAAAGGGTAGTTATTCTAAAATTTCAAATATATATTTTGTGCCAAGCATTACAGCTCTTATAAATTGGTGCGAAAGGGCAAAATTTAAGGATATTGAAATTTTAGCCACTAAGCCTACGGATCTAGACGAGCAGCGAAAAACGGACTGGATTTTGGGTCAAAGTTTAGGTGATTTTTTAGATCCAAACGATCAAAATTTGACCGTTGAGGGCTATCCAGCACCAAAGCGAGTTTATGTTAAACTAAGTATTTAAGGGAATTTATGAGCGATAATATTTTTGATGAAAGTAGCGATAGCGAACATATAGTTTTACCAGAAGATGAAAATCCTTTTCGTAACGAGCTAAAAACATCGCCTAATATTAAATTAAATTTAAGTGGAACGGTTAGCGCGCTAGAGCAAAACCATGCCAAAACCCAGTTTCATACGCACTCTGATATGGTTGTTGATGCTGAGGGGTTGATACACAGCGGATTTGTTTTTTCGGCGGCAAATTACGCTGCATTAACTGCGATAAATGAAGTAAATAGTGTTGTGATTAGTTCGCGGATTAATTTTTTTGCACCAACAAGACTTGGCGAAACGATCGAATTTGACGCAGTTGCGCATTTTAACGAATCGAAAAAGCGCGAGGTTAGAGTTGTAGGAAAAACAAAGGATATTAAAGTTTTTGAAGGAATTTTTCAGGTAGTGATACTAGAAGATCATATTTTTAAAATTTATAAAGCCAGTATTCAAAAACAAGCCGCTATCAGGCGTGCCGAAGAGATTAAGGGCAAAGAAGATGAAAATTCCTAGCGATTTAGGTATCTAAGCCAGCTTGGTAAATTTTCTTGTTCAGCTTTGAGAGTTGTCGCGTCGCCGTGTCCTGGATAAAGCTTAAAATTCTTCTCTATTTTTAGGCACTTTTGCAAGCTTTTTATCATATCTTCTTTGTTTGAATAGGCAAAATCATATCTTCCAATAGAGCTTTTAAACAAAAAATCACCACTAAAAATAATATCATCAATTCTCACCATGCAGCATCCTGGCGTATGACCCGCAAAGTGCATAAATTCTACATCAAATTCGCCGATTTTTAGCCAAGTATCTTCAAATTTATCGCCACCAACGCAGATCGCATCGTCAAATGTTTTATAATTTGCGAAAAATACGTCGTCCTTTAGCATAAAATTATCATCTTTGTGAATATACACGTCTATATTAAAAAAATTTTTTAAGCTAAAATCATCAAAAATATGATCCATATGTCCGTGAGTATTAATTATTGCGATAGGATTTTTGCATATTTTTGTTACAAATTCAAAAGAATCTTGACCTGGATCAATAATTATTTCAGCCCCATTTTTCAATACTATATAGCAATTTGTTTGATATGCGCCACAAGGCTTGGAGTAAATTTTCATAGCCACACTTTCTTTTACTAAATTTAAGCAAATTTTATTGTATATTCTTTAAGCTTAAAAAATATTTTATGTTTAAAATTGTATAATCGGCGCAAATGTAAATAAAAGCGGTGTTTGTATGAGAGATTACGGTTTGGTTGCGTCAAAAATTTATTCGTTTTTGCAAGATTATTTGACCAAAAGTGGTGCTAGCGGTTTTGTTTTGGGCGTTAGTGGTGGGCTTGACTCGGCTGTTGTCGCTGCTTTATGCGTAAAAAGTGGGATAAAAACCGATGCACTAATAATGCCAACAAAACAATCTAGCAAACAAAATTTGACCGATGGGATAGAATTTTGCGAGCAGTTTAAAATAGCTTACAAAATCATTGAAATTCAGCCTATTTTAGATAGTTTTGCTAGTCAAATTGGCAATGAATTATCGCCTATTAGAAAAGGAAATTTAGCAGCTAGAATTCGTATGAGCCTTCTTTACGATTACTCGGCTTGTAAAAATTTACTCGTCGTCGGCACTAGCAACAAAAGCGAGCGAATGCTCGGATACGGGACGATTTATGGCGATATGGCTTGCGCGTTAAATCCAATCGGTGAGCTTTATAAGAGCGAAATTTTCGAGTTTGCTAAATTTTTAGGCATAAGCAAAAATATCATAAGTAAAGCCCCGTCAGCTGATTTGTGGGAAGGTCAAAGCGATGAATCTGAGATCGGATATTCTTATGCAAAGCTTGATGAAGTGCTTGATTTGGTTGATAAATTAAGCGAAGATGAGTTAAAGCAAAAATTCGAATGCGAACTTGTAGAAACTGTTTTAGCAAGGGTTGGGGCGAATAAATTTAAGCTCATTTCACCGCCTATTGCGAGATTGAATTAAGAGGAGTAAAAATGGAGGAGATTGCGTTTTATAAGCCGACTATCGATGATGGCGAGATAGAGTTAATAAGAGAGGCTTTGCACGACAATGGTCCTGCGATGGTGGTGAGATTTGAAGATGAGATTAGAAAATACTTCAATGTAAAACACGCCATCACGACAAATAACGGCACAGCGGCTCATCATCTTTCACTTTGTGCGATGGATTTGAAGCGCGGAGATAAGATAATTTGCTCGGTTAATTCTACTCCAAGTGTTGCCCAAGCAATTAGGCATTTTGACGCTGAGCCTATTTTTGCCGATATTAATGAAGATGATTTTAATATGAACGCAAATTCCCTTAGAGAGCTTTTAAAAACACATCATCATAAAAAATTAAAAGGAATTTTTGTAAATCATATAGCTGGTCAAGCAACCGATATGGACGAAATTTACGCTATCGCAAATGAGTATAAAATAGGCGTTTTTGACGATGGTGGAAAGGCGATAGGGCTTACTTATAACAACGCTAAAATAGGCTCTCTTGATGGCTCATTGCTATCTTGTTTTAGCACTCATTCGCAGCTAACAAATCCGATCGCAACATCTGGGTTTATACTCACAAATGATGATGAAATAGCCAATCGGGCAAGGCTTTTAAGAAACCAAGCTATAATAAAAGGCATAGGCAAAGATGGAAATTTGGGTTACATTTACGATATAGTTGATATTGGTATGAAATACGATCTAACCGGACTTTGTGCAGCTTATGCAATAGCTCAGTTTAGAAAAACAGACAAATTTATCCAGCGTCGCCAGCATATTGCGCAAATGTATGATGAGCAGTTAAAAGATTGCCCGCACATCTCAATGCCTGTAAAAAAACGAGATCACACATACGTTCAATACATCGTTAAAGTCGATAAAAATCGTGATGGATTTGCTAAGGAGCTTTTAGAACACGGCATACATACCGCACTTCACTATATACCAATGCATCTTTTAAGCTACTATAAAAATAAATATGTGCTTAAAGTAAATGCTTTTCCAAATGCTTTAAAAACGTATCAGCAAGTGTTATCTTTGCCGATTTATAATGCGCTAAGTGATGAAGAGGTTTGCCGTATTTGCGATACCATAAAAGAGATAGCTAAAAGCCGTGTTTAGGCGGTTGTTTGCGTTGGGCGAGAGATACTTGTATCGTCCAAATTTTGCTTTAAAAGCGTTGGCGATTTTGCTTTTGCCGTTTAGCTTTTTGTATTTTGTTGGCGTAATCTTAAAATTTAAGTTTTCTAAACAGATTGATTTTGGTTTGCCAATTTTTAGTATTGGCAACTTAACTCTTGGTGGAAGTGGTAAAACGCCACTTGGTATAGCTATTTTAAACGAATTTGACGGTGGTTTTGTTATCCTTCGCGGATATAAACGAAGCTCAAAAGGTATGGTTGTCGTTGCTAGAAATGGCGAAATTTTAACTGATGTCAAAATAAGTGGCGACGAGGCGATGGAATACGCAAAAAGCGTGAAAAATGCAAATGTTATAGTAAGTGAAAACCGTGATATTGCCATTAAAGAAGCCAAGAGATTTGGTGCAAAATTTATTGTTCTTGATGATGGTTTTAGTAAATTTCACATCAAAAAATTTAACATTTTAATCCGTCCAACTAATCCGCCTTTTTTTAATTTTACTTTGCCAAGTGGCGGCTATCGCTATCCGCTTAGTTTTTATAAATTTGCCGATTTTATCGCTATTTGCGATATTGATTTTAGTATTACTACACATATTCAAAATCCTACTTCAAAAATGGTTTTAGTAACGGCGATAGCTAATCCGCATAGGCTTGAAAATTTTAAACAAAAATGTATTGCTAGTGAGTTTTTTCCGGATCATTATGATTTTTACAAGGCGCAATTAGAAGAAATTTTAGCCAAATACGGCGCAACTTCACTTTTGGTAACAATGAAGGATTTTGTTAAAATTTCAGATTTTGGTTTGCCAATTTCTTTAATTTGCTTAAAAAATACTTTAAGCGATGATTTTGTGGCTATTTTAAAACAAAATTTGTTAAAATGAAAGTTCGTTTTTTGGTGTCAAAAAGGTCAAATTCGCGTTTAAATTTAAAATAAAAGGAAAAATATGAAATTATATCCGACTATGGCAAACAGCGGTGGTGTCGAATTTTCTTATGCGTTGCTAAATCCTAGCTCCTTTAATGGCGGACTTTATGCACCTATTGATTTGCCGCAAATTGATGAAAAATTTTTACAAGAAGCGACAAAACTTAGCTATTCGCAACTGGCGTTAAAAATAGTCGAAAAATTTGGCTTTGATGTTGATTTGAGCGTATTTAGTAAGGCTTTAAAAAGATATGAGAAATTTGACAATCCAAATGAGCCTGTTGTTATGAAAAAGCTTGGCGAAAATTTATACATAAATGAGCTTTATCACGGTCCAACGAGGGCTTTTAAGGATATGGCATTGCAACCGTTTGGCGAAATTTTAAGCTCACTTGCCGTAGCAAGAAATGAAAAATTTTTGATAATGTGCGCTACAAGTGGCGATACGGGTCCTGCTACGCTTGAAACATTTGCCGATATGCCAAATGTTCAAGTTGTTTGTTTGTATCCAAAAGACGGCACGAGCGAAGTTCAGCGACTGCAAATGATAAATGCCGATGCAAAAAATTTAAAAGTTATAGGCATAAATGGAAATTTTGACGATGCCCAAAATGCTTTAAAAACACTGCTCGCAAATGAAAATTTTAAATCCGAGCTTAAAAAACTCGGAGTATCGTTTTCGGCGGCAAATTCTGTAAATTTTGGGCGAATTTTGTTTCAAATTATTTATCATATTTATGCCTATGTTTGGCTTTTAAAAAATGGCGAAATAGAGTGCGATGAAAGCTTTGACATAGTTGTTCCAAGCGGAAATTTCGGCAATGCTTTGGGTGCTTATTATGCTAAAAAAATGGGAATAAAAATCAATAAAATAAAAATCGTATCAAATAAAAATAACATTTTGACCGAGTTTTTTACGACTGGAAAATATGATTTAAATGGTAAAACATTGCAAAAAACGATTAGTCCAGCTATGGATATTTTGATAAGCTCGAATGTTGAGAGATTGATTTTTGACAAATTTGGCTGGGAGCGCACAAAAGAGCTTATAAATGCACTTAGAAAAGATAAAAAATACGAGCTAACGCGGGGCGAATTAGCAATGTTAAATGCTGATTTTCAGGCTGATTTTTGTGATGATGAGCAGTGTGAAAAATATATCAAATTTTACGCAGATAAGCGCGTAAGCGTCGATCCGCACACTGCGACTTGTTTTAAAATGACTGATAATTTACTTTGTCCTACCGTCGTTACGTCAACCGCTCACTGGGTTAAATTTGCGCCAAGTATGGCAAAAGCGCTTGAGATTGATAATTTAACCGATGAAATGCATAATCTAAAAGAGCTTGCTAAAATTTTTAACGAACAGCTTCCGCAGAGCATTTTGCAACTATTTAGTAAAAAAACGGTTCATACCGATGTGGCTGAAAAAGATGAGATCGAGAAAAAAATTTTACAATGGATTAAAAAATGATTATCATACCCGCTAGACTTGCTTCAAGTAGATTTGCGAACAAAATTTTGTGCGACATAGGCGGTGTTCCTATGTTTGTAGCGACGGCTAAACGTGTGATAGATATTGATGATGTAGTGGTTGCTGTTGATGATGAGATGGTTTTTGACATAGCAAAAAAACATAATTTAAACGCCGTAATGACTGGTAAAAATCACAATAGTGGCACAGATCGCATAAATGAGGCGGTCAAAATTTTAGGGCTTGGCAAGAACGAACTTATTATTAACGTTCAAGCTGATGAGCCTTTTATTGAGCCTGAAAATATAGAGAAATTTAAGAAATTTTGCCTAGAAAATTTAGATAAAGCCTTTATGTTTTCTTGCTATAAGTTAGTTAATGAAAATTTAACACAAGATCCAAATTTGGTTAAGGTAGTGGTTGATAGTAGCGGTTACGCGCTTTATTTTTCACGATCAAAAATACCTTTTGATCGTGCCTTATGTGAATTTTATAAAGCTCATTTAGGAATTTATGGTTATAGCGTTGGCTCTTTGAATGAATTTTGCTCTTTTGCGCCTAGTTTTTTGGAAAATACCGAGAAATTAGAGCAACTTCGCGCATTAGAAAACGGCAAAAAAATTATGATGCTTGAAATTTGTAGTCAAAGTATTGGTATAGATAGCGAGGCTGATTTAACAAAGGCTAAGCAGGTGTTTGGGATTTGACCTAAGGTCAAATTTGTCCCAACTCATAAATCGCGTTGATCGTGCTTTATGTGAATTTTATAAAGCTCATTTAGGAATTTATGGTTATAGCGTTGGCTCTTTGAATGAATTTTGCTCTTTTGCGCCTAGTTTTTTGGAAAATACCGAGAAATTAGAGCAACTTCGCGCATTAGAAAACGGCAAAAAAATTATGATGCTTGAAATTTGTAGTCAAAGTATTGGTATAGATAGCGAGGCTGATTTAACAAAGGCTAAGCAGGTGTTTGGGATTTGACCTAAGGTCAAATTTGCCCCAGCTCATAAATCGCGTCAATTGCCCAAACAGCTAATATCAACATTACCGCGCTTGCTATATACATCATTTTATCTACCTTTTTAGCCCATTTACTATTGATAGCATATCATCGCTTGTTGTTATAGCTTTGGAATTTGCTTCGTATGCGCGTTGTCCAGTTATCAGATCGGTCATTTCTTCGACTAATTGAACGTTACTCATTTCGACAAAACCCTGACGGATAGTGCCAAGTCCGTCAAGTCCAGCCGTGCCAACGACAACTTCGCCGCTTGAACTTGTTGGCAAATAGTTATTATCGCCCATTGAGTGAAGTCCAGCTGGATTGATGAAATTTGCTAACTCGATTTGTCCAATTTGCGTCATATCTTTATTTCCAGCTTGCAAAACCGAAACCGTTCCATCAACGCCAACTGAAACTTGCGTGGTATTTGGTGGTATAGTCATTTGCGGTAACAGCATATAGCCGTCAGAATTAACCACCGTGCCGTTACTGTCTAGTTTAAATGCACCATTTCTAGTGTATGCAGTCGTTCCGTCTGGAAGCTGAACTTGAAAAAAGCCGTTTCCAGCGATAACCATATCAAGATTATTGCCCGTTTCTTTAAAATATCCCTGAGAGAAAATTTTAGTAATCGCCGTTGGTCGCACACCAAGACCTATTTCGATACCAGTTGGGCTTTGCGTTGTAGAGCTTGTTGCTGTTCCAGCGTATTCCATAGCTTGATACATAAGATCAGCAAATTCGGCTCGGTTTTTTTTGTAGCCAAGCGTATTTACATTTGCGATGTTGTGCGACGTTACGTCGATTTGCGTTTGTTGTGCGATCATTCCGGTTGCAGCGGAATAAATTGATCTCATCATAAGATTTTATTTCCTTTCTTTTGGGATTTTTGTGCTTTTTAGCAAATTTTATTCCATTTACGCTTTTGCGTTGGCTAGCTTTGTTATAGCTTCGTTGTTTAGCTCATCCATATGACTTGTCATAACTTTTTGATACATTTCAACCAACCTATTTGTTTCTATTAATCCGACCATTTCGGTTACTGGATTTACATTTGAAATTTGCGTGTAGTTTTGCGCGATAGCGTCGATTGAGTTACCGCTTACATCTTTAAGTTCTTTTAAATTTGGCAAAATGTATAAATTATCTCCCTCTTTTGTTAAATTTCTAATCTCTTTTGGCTGGGCTAAATAAAGCCTTGCCAATGGCTGATCGTTAGAATATAAATTTCCATTTTTATCTGATGTAAAGCGCGCATTTTGGGGTATTTGTATGCCGCGCTGGTTGCTATCTAGGACTTTAAAACCCTCTTTTGTAACCAAAAAACCATCTTCGTCAAGATTAAACGAGCCGTTTTTTGTCAGTCTAACTTCGCCAGGTTTTGTTTCGACTAAAAAAAATAGATCCTCGCGTTTTATGGCAAAGTCAAGTTCGTTTCCAGAGTATTTCATCGCACTTTGTGAAAAATCTACATATTGATACGATACTTGCGGAACTCTATCAATCGTGCGGTTTAAAAATTTTGCCGCTTGTTTTGTGTGGTTTTTAAGTGGTAAAATATCTCTTTGTTCTTGATAAATTCTCTCAAAATCACCAATTACAACATCATCTCTTTTAAAACCGATCGTGTTTGCGTTTGCAAGGTTGTTTGTTATGACATCTAGGCGATTAAATTGCGTAACCATTCCGCCTACGGCTTGATAAAATCCATTTTGCATTAAATTTGCCTTAAAATTTGATTTAATTGCATTAAGCAAATAGTGTTCCAATACAAATTTAATCATTTAAAAATCAGGATTTTTTTTAAAACAAAAATTTAATATTTTATAATATTTTCAGAATTTTGTTGCTAGAATTGCCGATCTTATTTTAATAATAATTATTAAAATATTAATTACATTATCAAAAATGAAAGGTTTTGAATTATGGTTTGTCAAAAAATCAAATTTAGATTTTCTGCGGTAGCCATTATCGCTTTAAGCGCAATAGGGGGGGGGTATTGCGAAATTTTAGCACAAGATCAAAGCGTAACCCTTGATGCGGTTAAGGTTACGGGAACTGGCGAAGAAGACGTAAAAGATAAAAAAGTCGGAGAGATTAAAAAAGATGCCAAAATGCTTGAGCATCAGCAAGTTTCCGATACTCGCGACATGGTTAAATATGAAACTGGCGTTAGTGTCGTTGAGAGCGGTCGTTTTGGGGCTTCTGGTTACTCGATACGTGGCGTCGATGAAAATAGGGTCGCGATACAAATAGATGGTTTAAGACAAGCCGAGACGATAAGTTCGCAGGGCTTTAAAGAGCTTTTTGAGGGATATGGAAATTTTAACAACACCCGAAACGGCATAGAAATAGAAAACGTAAAGCAGGTAAATATAACAAAGGGTGCGGACAGTATAAAAGCTGGTAGTGGCGCGCTTGGCGGATCGGTTATGTTTGATACCAAAGATGCTAGGGATTATTTAATCGATAAAGATTGGCATTATGGCTTTAAGGTTGGACACTCTACCGCAAATGACGAGCGTATGCACTCTCACACGCTTGCTGCAAGAGTTAAGATGTTTGATTTTTTAGTTGTTAAAACCGATAGAAACGGACACGAAACTAAAAACTACGGTTACGGCGAATATGACGATAGCGTAAGGGGCAGGGATAGAGAAAAAGCCGATCCGTATCATATAATAAAAGATGGCACGTTGATTAAATTGGGCTTTCAGCCACACGAAGAGCATAGATTTAGTTTTACAAACGATGTTTATAAGGCAAAATATAAAGGAAGTGATTACAGTTATACTTTATATCCGCCGTCTTCTGGAAGTGGATTTCAATTCACGCCAAAATTGGGTGGAAGATATACTGATGATTTGAGTGAGAGAAAAAATAAAAGTTTTACGTATGAAAATTTTACTCAAACGCCGTTTTGGGACAGTATGAAGATAACGTATTCGCATCAAAAAATTACTCAACGCGCAAGAACAGAGGAGCGTTGTCTTGATGGAGATAAATGTGCTGATGTGGCAAACCCTATATTTAAAAGAGACGCAAATAAAAATATAGTTGATTCAAACGGCAAGACTTTTGATATTAAAGATTCTCCTAGCGGACCAAAGTTATTTGACTCGAATGGAAAAGAGTATGAGAGTAATGTTTATAGTTTAAAACCGATAAAGGAATATAGACTAAATTGCGAAGAATTTAATTGTGATAAGGAATTAACCCTTTATAGAAATAAAGATGTAGTCGGAATGGACCAGACAGAAAAAATGACTTTGCCGCTAAATCAGCCCACTTATGAATTTACCGGTAAAAACGGTAAAAAATATAAATTTGAAATAAGCACAGAGGAGTATAACGGTAAAAAATATAAAATAATTAAGCCTTTTCATACCTATACTGGCGGATGGGGCAACCAGGTTACGAACGAAGTAAATAACTTTAGCATGTTGCTTCCAAATTCAAAAGGTTATTTTGAAGTAGATTGGAAAGAGAGGGATTTAAATACGGAAATTAAGCAGCTAAATTTCGATTTTGAGAAGGAATTTTTGGTTTTTGGTTTGGAAAACAATCTAAAATATGGTTTAGCTCGGGCAAGAACCGAAAAATCAATGGTAAATAAAACTGGGTATTACGGAAAAGATCCAAAATGGTGGGCTGATACTTACAAGCCTGATTGTGGAAAAAACGGTAAAGATGTAGGAAATGCACTAAAATGTCCTAGAACCGATCCTAAAACATCATTTTTGATACCTGTTAAAAGCAAAGAAGGCTTATTGTATGCAACTGATAAGTTAAGAGTGAATGATTATGTAGAATTTGACCTTGGTTATAGGTATGACAAGATTAAATACAAACCAAACTATATCCTAGGCGTAACGCCAAAGATAGCAGATGATATGGTAAAAGGGCTGTTTGTGCCGTTACCGCCAAAGAAACAAACAAAAAATAATCCAAGAGAGCCACAATTCGGCGATCCTGATATAGGTTGGGATTTCAATAAATTGACTAAAGAACATGAAGCATGGGAAAAAGAGAAGGAAGAGATAGCTGAATATAATAAAAAAGTAAAAGAGTATAACGATAAACTTGAGCCGCAAAACGCCATAGATAACATACGATATCTATCGCGACCAAAAGATTTTAGTAACGATTCTTATGCTGTTGGCGTAAATTTAGACCCACTTGAATTTTTAAGAGTTCAAACCAAATATTCAAAAGCGTTTAGAGCTCCTACTAGTGATGAGCTTTATATGACCTTTAAACATCCTGATATGACGATCGTGCCAAATCCTAGCTTAAAGCCCGAGATTGCCAAAACAAAAGAGATTGCATTCACGGTTCATAATAATTCAAGCTTTTTAACGCTTAGTAAATTTAGAAGCGATTATAAGGATTTTATAGATTTTGCCTTTAAAGGAAGAAAGCAATTTAATGTAACCGGCACAAATCAGGACAGTGCGCTGGATTTTGACATATATCAAAATGTAAATAGACAAAGCGCAGTTGTAAATGGGATTGAGATAAATTCGAGATTAAATTTAGGAGATATTAAGCAAAAGCTCGGAGGAATTTATTTAGGATATAAATTTACAAAACAAAGTGGCAAGATACAAACTCAAACGGACGGCAGAGTGCCTATGAACGCTATTCAGCCAAAAAAATCTGTTTATACTATAGGCTATGTTACGCCAAGTAACAAATATGGTGCTGATATATACGTAACAGCTGTTGAAGCCAAAAGTCCAAAAGATACTTACAATATGTTTTGGCGAGATGAGAAAAAAAATGGCAATCCGATAAATGGCAAAAAAGTAACGGATTATAGTAGCCATTGGTTAAGCACTAAATACAAAACGATAGATGTTGTCGCTTTTGCTAAACCAATTAAGAATTTGACATTTAGATTTGGTGCGTATAATATAACCGATCAAAAGTATCTAACTTGGGAAAGTGCGCGCTCTATACGTTCGTTTGGAACTATGAATATGGTTAGAAAAAGCGATAGCTTAGGAATTAATCGCTTCTATTCGCCGGGCAGAAATTTCAAACTGACTTTTGAAATGACGTTTTAAATTTCGGACGGTTTTATTCTGTTTTGGGCTAAATTTATTCCAAATTAGCCCAAATTTATGCTGTTAGGATTATTGCGATACCGTTTTGGTCGAGTTAAACTTTAAATTTGCGCGATCTTAAAATGCAAAAATTTGATATTTTTAAATTTCATCGACAAATTTAAATACATTTTGCGACTTTGGGCGAATAATTTAGGCTAAATTATCTTGATATTTTTTATTTTTTAGCAATCTCATTTTCATTTCGTAATACTCAATGCTCATATCAACATAGTGTTTGTGCGGATTTTCAAAGCGTTGCTCTTCGCTCCAAATTTCGTTTTCCAGTTGGTTTTTGACGTATTGCTTGATTTGATCTAAATTTCGCTTTTTATTCACTCTTTTGCCATTTTTTATGACTAAATTTAGCATTTTTTTGGCGGTGCAGTTTTTGTAATTTCTTATTTCCCACGGTTTTTCTGGATCGATATAGCGATATGGCGCGCTTAAATTTGGAATTTCATCAGCCAGAGTAATAAGATCAGCTATGGCGTGGTTTGTTTTGTCATATATGCGCCAAACTTGCTTAAAGCCTGGATTTGTTATCTTTTCAACGGCTTCGGAGAGTTTGATTCTAGGCTCAAATTTTGTCTCTTTTTCGACAGCAGCTAACTTATAAACGCCACCAAAAACTGGATCGCTTTTTGATGTTATTAATCTTTCGCCTACGCCAAACCCATCTATCGCGCCACCTTGTGCTAAAATCGATGTTATGGTGTATTCATCAAGGCTGTTAGAAACAAAAATTTGACAATCCTTTAAATCTGCTAAATCAAGCATAGAGCGCACTTTTTTAGACAAATACGCCAAATCGCCAGAATCAAGTCGCACAGCTTTTAAACGTTTGCCAAGTGGGGCTAAAATTTCTTTTGCAACTCTGATCGCATTTGGCACACCGCTATGGATAACGTCGTATGTATCAACGAGCAAAACCACGTTATCTGGATACATTAGGGCGTATCTTTTAAATGCTTCAAATTCGTCGCCAAAATACATTATCCAGCTGTGCGCCATCGTGCCACTTACTGGAAGGTTAAAATTTTTGCCCGCCATAAGCGTTGCCGTTGCGCTTACTCCGCCTATGTATGCAGCCCTTGCTCCATAAAACGCCGCATCAATGTTGTGCGCTCGCCTTGCGCCAAAATCTACCACGTTTTTTCCAGCAGCAGCTTTTACGATGCGTCTAGCTTTTGTTGCGATCAGGCTTTGATGGTTTAATGTGGCTAAAAGCATAGTTTCTATTATTTGTGCATCAATTGGCTTTGCGACAACTGTTAAAATCGGCTCCTGCGGATAGATAACTGAGCCTTCTTCAAATGCGTAAATATCGCCACTAAATTTAAAATCTTTTAAAAACTGCAAAAATTTATCTGAAAATAAATTTAAACTTTTAAGGTATTTTATATCGCTTTGATTAAAATGCAAATTTTGTATATATTCTATGATTTGTTCAAGCCCTGCAAATATCGCAAAACCGCCATTGTCTGGGTTTTTGCGGTAGAAAAAGTCAAATACGACTTGTTTATTTTTGCCACTTAAAAAGTAGCCGTTTGACATTGTTAATTCATATAAATCCATAAGCAAATTCGTGTCGATTTTTTGCATTTTTTTCCTTGAATTTTTTGCCTGATAGTATCCTGAAAGTGCTTGAAATTTGATAAAAATAATAAATTTTGTTTAAACAAAACGCATAAAGTTTGCAAATTTACTAGTTTTGCTGACTTAAATTTCATTAATCAAGCCGTCCTTGTGCTAGTGGTGCATTTACTCTTTCTTGTATTTTTCTATCTCTTTTTTAAGGCTAAGACGCCTATTTTTTCATGATCTATATCGCAAAAGCTCGGTTATTGTTTTTGAAATTCTTTTTCACTAAATTTAAAGCCTTAACGTTAAAATTTCATCGATATTTACTCAAAAATTACCATATTAATAAAATATTTTTGTTTAATTTTCATATAATTTGACAAGCAAATCCGATTGTGATAATATTACCACGATTGTTTATGTTTAAATTTTAAATGTTATTTTATTTGTTTTTCTGATTATTTTGTGTTTATTAATAAAATCTTTACAAAGGAGAACGTATGAATTTCAAATTTATCGGTGCGACCATACTGGGAGCTACTTTGTTATTTAGCGGTTGCGCCACATCAAATGCCAAACTTGCCAATTCTCAAGCGCAAGAAAAACCATCAGAAGCGGTTAGCTCTTTAATCAATCAGCATAAACTTGAAGTGGTTGATTATAAATATGCCAGAAGTAAGCTTGGTAACGGTATGCGTGGCAAGGCTGATGCTTTGTTTATTGACGCTAGACCAGATAGGCATTATAACGCAGGAACGATCCCGTCGGCTATACAAATTCACGATACGGACTTTAAAGAGCATGTTAAAAGAATTGATGGTGTTGCAAAAAATCGAGAAATTATAGTTTTTTGTCAAGGTTGGGAATGTGTAAAAAGCCCAAAAGTAGCTGTAATGCTTAAAGATATGGGTTATGAAAATGTCAAACTTTATCAGGCTGGTTATCCTGATTGGGTTATGAAAGATTATGTTGAAATCGGCACAAATTCTACTAAAAAGGCATTTGATACAAATAGCGCGCTTTTTATAGACGCTCGTCCTCATATTAAATTTTTAGCCGAAACAATTCCTGGTGCGATATCGATTAATGATACGGATGTGGAAGCGCTTCAAGGTCGTTTCCCAGCTGATAAAAATACATCAATCATAACTTTTTGCCAAGGATTTGATTGTAAAAAATCTCATGCAGTTGCCCAAAAATTAGTTGCGCTTGGATATACAAAAGTTTCAAATTATTCCGCTGGTTTGCCAGCGTGGAAAGAAGCTGGACTTAAAACGACAAAAAGTTGCGATGAAGCAAAAGGTGGTGGCGAGATATCAAAACTTAGCAAGCCATTCATGGGGCCTATTAAAAAAGGACTTGATAAGGGTTCTGTTGATGCTGAGTGGTTTTTACAAAATTTTAAAAATTTGCCCAAAGGCGTTAAAATAGTTGATGTTAGAAGGAGCGATGAAAGAGCCATAGGCGCGCTTCCTGGCTCATTACATATATCTCTTGAAGAAAATGACGATAAGTCTTTTTTAAAAAAGCTTCCAGATACTTATGTTATATTTCACTGCGCAGCCGGCGGACGAGCTATGGAGGCGCAACAGAAGGCTCAAAAGGCTGGTTTTACAAAAGGCGTTTATATAGATGCTAGGGTTAAATGCAAGAGCAATGAGTGCGAATTTACTCCAAACGAACCATTAGATCCTACTGATTGGTAGAATTAAGCCGTGTTATTTGCACGGCTTTACTTCAAATTTAAATCCAAATTATTTAACAAAATTCGCTATTATTAGGTAGAGTGTAATATATACTTTAAGCGAATGCTAAGTGGATTTTAAATAAAATTAGGTCTTTTTTAATAAATTTAGTTGAAAGGAATTATTGTGCCAACCATAAATCAATTGGTTAGAAGAGAACGCAAGAAGGTTACTACTAAATCAAAATCTCCTGCGTTGAAAGAATGCCCTCAAAGAAGGGGAGTTTGCACTAGGGTTTATACTACAACTCCTAAGAAACCAAACTCGGCTTTGAGAAAAGTTGCCAAAGTTAGGCTTACAAGCGGTTTTGAAGTAATTAGCTACATCGGTGGAGAAGGTCATAACTTACAAGAACACAGCATCGTGCTAGTGCGTGGTGGTCGTGTTAAGGACTTACCGGGTGTTAAATATCACATTGTGCGCGGAGCTCTTGATACAGCTGGTGTTGCAAAAAGAACTGTTTCTCGCTCAAAATACGGTGCTAAACGTCCGAAACCAGGACAAGCAGCAGCCACAGCGGGTAAAAAGAAATAAAATTTAGGTTCGCAGACCTTGCTATTAGTGGCTTAGGTTTGAGTAAAATTTATAAAATTTGAAGGAATAATCAAATGAGAAGAAGAAAAGCTCCCGTCAGGGAAGTAATGCCGGATCCTATTTACGGCAACAAAGTAATCACTAAATTTATTAATGCTCTTATGTATGATGGCAAAAAAAGTGTTGCTACTGATATTATGTATGGTGCTATAAAAGCAATTGAAAAGAAAAGTGGTGATACAAAAGGAATAGATGTATTTAACGATGCTATCGAAAATATCAAACCTTTAATGGAAGTTAAATCACGTCGTGTTGGTGGCGCAACTTATCAAGTGCCTATTGAGGTTCGTCCAGCTAGGCAGCAAGCGTTAGCTATTCGCTGGATCATAACGTTTGCTAGAAAAAGAAGTGAAAGAACAATGATAGACAAATTGGCAAACGAGCTTTTAGATGCCGCAAATTCAAAAGGTGCGTCTTTCAAGAAAAAAGAAGATACTTACAAAATGGCAGAGGCTAATAAAGCGTTTGCTCACTACCGATGGTAAGAGGAAGCAAAGATGGCAGATAGAAAAACACCTTTGCATATGGTTAGAAACATTGGTATTGCCGCTCATATTGATGCTGGTAAAACCACAACAAGTGAAAGAATTTTGTTCTTTACTGGTATGAGCCACAAGATCGGCGAGGTTCACGACGGCGCGGCTACTATGGACTGGATGGAACAAGAAAAAGAGCGTGGTATCACGATCACCTCAGCTGCAACTACTTGTTTTTGGAAAGATCATCAGATCAATTTGATTGACACCCCAGGTCACGTTGATTTTACAATCGAAGTTGAACGCTCTATGCGTGTTCTTGACGGTGCGGTTGCTGTATTTTGCTCGGTTGGAGGCGTTCAGCCACAGTCTGAAACTGTTTGGAGACAGGCAAATAAATACCGGGTACCAAGAATGGTTTATGTAAATAAAATGGACAGAATTGGTGCAAATTTTTACCGTGTTGAAGAACAAGTTAGAAATAGACTAAAAGCCAATCCAGTTCCTATCCAAATTCCAATTGGCGCAGAAGATAATTTCCGTGGAGTCGTTGATTTGATTACAATGAAGGCCTTGGTCTGGGAAGATGAAAAAAAACCTGTTGATTATACAGTAATTGAAATTCCGGCTGATTTGAGAGAAAAAGCCGAAGAATATAGAGCAAAGATGATAGAGGCTGTTGCTGAAACAGATGATGCTTTAATGGAGAAATTTTTTGGTGGTGAAGAGTTGAGCGTTGAAGAGATCAAAAAAGGCATTAAAGCTGGTTGTTTATCAATGAGTATAATACCGATGATTTGCGGAACATCTTTTAAAAATAAAGGCATCCAACCGCTTCTTGACGCTGTTGTTGATTACTTGCCAGCACCAGATGAGGTCGAGGCTATAAAAGGTATATATGAAGATGGTAGAGAAACTACCGTAAATAGCACTGATGATGGCGAATTTGCAGGTCTTGCGTTTAAGATCATGACTGATCCTTTTGTGGGTCAACTAACGTTTGTTCGCGTTTATCGTGGTAGCCTTGAAAGTGGTAGCTATGCTTATAACTCAACAAAAGAAAAGAAAGAGCGCATAGGTCGTCTTTTGAAAATGCACTCTAACAAACGTGAAGAAATTTCCGTTCTTCACGCAGGCGAAATTGGTGCGATAGTCGGTCTAAAAGACACGCTTACTGGTGATACTTTATCAAGCGAAAAAGATCCTGTAATCCTTGAAAAAATGGATTTTCCAGAGCCAGTTATAAGCGTTGCTGTTGAGCCAAAAACAAAAGCTGATCAGGAAAAAATGGCTATCGCTCTTCAAAAATTAGCGCAAGAAGATCCAAGTTTCAGGGTTGGTACAGACGAAGAAAGCGGTCAGACTATAATAAGCGGAATGGGCGAACTTCATCTTGAAATTATAGTAGATAGAATGCTTCGCGAATTTAAGGTTGATGCTGAAGTTGGACAGCCACAAGTTGCCTACCGCGAAACTATTAGAAAAACTGTTGAGCAAGAATATAAGTATGCAAAACAATCTGGTGGTCGTGGTCAATATGGTCACGTATTTTTACGCATTGAACCACTTCCAGCTGCTAGTGGGTTTGAATTCGTTAATGATATTAAGGGCGGAGTTGTTCCTAAGGAGTATATCCCAGCTGTTGAGAAAGGTTGTAAAGAAGCCCTTCAAAACGGTATTCTTGCGGGTTATCCTGTTGAAGATGTAAAAGTTACATTATTTGACGGTAGTTATCACGAAGTGGACTCGTCTGAAATGGCATTCAAACTTGCTGCTTCAATGGGATTTAAAGAAGGTGCGCGTAAAGCCGGTGCGGTCATTCTTGAGCCAATGATGAAGGTTGAAGTTGAAACACCAGAGGATTATATGGGTGATGTTATAGGCGATCTTAATAAACGTCGCGGTCAAGTCAATTCTATGGATGAGCGAAATGGAAGCAAGGTTGTGACAGCATTTTGTCCTTTGGCTCAGATGTTTGGATACTCGACAGATCTTCGCTCTATGACTCAAGGTCGTGCAACATATTCTATGGAATTTGATCATTACGAAGAAGTTCCAAAAAATGTTAGCGAAGAGATTATTAAAAAAAGAAACGGTTAAGCCAAAATTAGGCGAGGCGCAAGATCCTCGCCTTTAAATTTAATAAAACTATTGCAATAGCTTTTCAGAATTGTTGATTTTAGGTTATGTGTATTGAATTTTATTAAACGTCCAAATTGGTCAATTTATTCTTTTAGTCCTCATAGCTCAGCTGGATAGAGCGCAGAATTCCTAATTCTGAGGTCGTGAGTTCGAACCTCGCTGAGGACACCACCATATTATTTAGTTTGTTATACTTGCTTCTTTTTAATTCCGATTTGTAGAGCTTAAAATATAGTTATTTAATTCTATTTAATTATTTATTAAATTTTATATTAGTAATATTTGATAAAATTATTGAAAAAAGGTTAGTAAATGGCAAAATTAGAATACGAACAAGAGCTAAGAAAGTTGCAAATAGAGCTTTTAAAATTCCAAAATCACGTTAAAGAAAAGGGACTTAGGGTGCTTATAATAATGGAAGGTCGAGATGCGGCTGGTAAGGGTGGCTCGATAAAACGCCTGGCTGAGCACTTAAATCCGCGTGGTTGCCGAATAGTTGCATTAGAAAAACCAAGTGATGTGGAGCGTTCGCAATGGTATTTTCAGCGCTATGTTGCACATTTGCCAAGCGCTGGCGAAATCGTGATTTTTGACAGGTCTTGGTATAACAGAGCTGGTGTTGAGCCGGTTATGGGATTTTGTTCTCAAGAAGAGCACAAAGAATTTTTGCGCGAAGTGCCAAAATTTGAAGAAATGGTAAGAAATTCTGGGATAATTTTCTTTAAATTTTATCTATCCGTTTCAAAAGACGAGCAAAAAAAACGCTTCAAAGAAAGGCTTACTGATCCGCTTAAGCAGTTTAAAATTTCTCCTGTAGATCAAAAATCTCAAGAGCTTTGGGATCAATACACGATCGCCAAATATTCTATGCTTTTAGCCTCTCATACTCCGTATTGTCCTTGGACGATTATACAATCAGACAATAAAAAACACGCTAGAATTAACATTTTTAAACACATTTTGGCAAATGTTGATTATCCAAAAAAGGTAGATGATAAAAATTTCGTATGCGAAAAAGATCTGGTTAGAAGTGGCGAAGAAGAGATAAAAAGAATGGAAGAAAATTTAAAAAGTGAAAAGATTTCCAAAATGAATGGTTAAAAAAATATTTTTATGTCAATTTTCTTAAATTCATGATTTAATTAATGCTTTTTATATTTTAAAATTTAAAAGACTAATTAAATCCTATTTTACGCTATTTTACAACATAAATAATCTTAACTACAATTAATATTATTCTTATATTTTTTTAGTTATCATACAATATATAAATATAAAATATTAGCTTAAATTATTAATAATTATATAAGTTTAATATTGAAAATTTATAAATTCAATCCGAAAGGAGTTTTTATGAGTGAGCAAAATTTCACTAGACGTGATTTTGTGAAAACAGCCTGTATTGGTATCGGCGCACTTACTCTTAGTGGTGGTGTATCGCAAATTTCAGCAAAAGATGCAAAATCTGGCAACACAAACGCTCTTCCGTCTGTTGATGTGCTAGTTATTGGCTCAGGGGGAGCTGGACTTAGGGCTGCGGTTGCTGTTAGAAAGCAAGACCCTAATTTAAGTGTTGTGGTTGCTACAAAAATGATGCCGTCTCGCAATGCAACCTGTATGGCAGAAGGCGGCATAAACGGTGTTACTGATTTTTCGCAAGGCGATAGTTACAAGCTTCACGCTTATGATACGATTAAAGGCGGAGCTTATTTAGTCGATCAGGACGCGGCTTTAAAATTTACGCAAATGGCAGGAGAAGTCATACACGAAATGGACTTTACTGGAATGTTGTTTTCGCGCACGAAAGATGGTGATATAAATTATAGATTTATGGGTGGGGCTAGTAAAAAACGCTGTAATTTTTCTGCCGATAAGACGGGGCATATTTTGATGCACGCTTGCTTAGACGATGCAATAACAAACGGTGTTAAATTTCTAATGGATCACGAACTGCTAGAAATTGGGGTTGATAATGACAAAATTGAAGGCGTTGTGCTTCGCAATATTCAGAATGGCGAAATTTATCCAGTGCTTTGCAAGGCTCTTGTTATTGCAACTGGTGGATATACGAGAATTTTTTATAACCGCACATCAACACCGTTTATAGCAACTGGTGATGGTGTTGCGGCAGCATTAAAGGCTGGGCTTGGCTTTGAAGACCCAGAGATGATACAATTTCACCCAACTGGCGTTGCAAATGGTGGTACTCTGATAACAGAAGCGGCTCGTGGCGAGGGTGGATATTTGTTAAACAACAAGGGCGAGCGTTTTATGAAAAATTATCATGAAAAAATGGAGCTTGCTCCACGCGATGTCGTAGCTAGGGCTATCGAGACAGAAATTCGCGAGGGGCGAGGATACGGCGAGGGGCTTTTTGCTTATGTGCTTTGCGACGTTAGGCATCTTGGCAAGGAAAAAATTATGAAAGCATTGCCAAAAATTAGGCATACAGCAATGCTATTTCAAAATATCGATTTGGTCGAACAACCAGTGCCAATCCGCCCAACAGCTCACTACTCAATGGGCGGCATAGAAGTTAAAAATTTTGACGAGATGGATACGAAAATAGCTGGAATTTATGTCGGTGGCGAGGCGTCGTGCGTTTCTATACACGGCGCAAACAGGCTTGGTGGAAATAGCCTAACTGACGCGGTTGTTACTGGTCATTTAGCGGGACTTGGAGCTTGCAAATACGCCAAAAATGCAAATTTTAGCAATGGCGACAAAACAGTTAAACTAGCCAAAAAATGGGAAGATAAATTTAAAAATGTTACAAACGGTGGTGAAGTAAAGGCTATGTATGAGTTGCGAGAAGAGCTTGGTCGCAACAACTGGGATTTGATGGGAATTTTTAGAACACAAGAAAAACTAGACAAACTTGCTAGAAATTTAGACGATATACAAGCAAGATACGACGAGCTAAAAGTTCCAAATTCAAACAAAATAATGAACACAGCCTTTACTGACTATGTCGAGCTTGGAAATCTTATACTTCTTTCACGCTGTGCCTGTTTGGCGGCTCGAAAACGTCTAGAAAGTCGCGGT
Organism: Campylobacter sp.; assembly: GCA_052170535.1. Taxonomy (GTDB): domain Bacteria; phylum Campylobacterota; class Campylobacteria; order Campylobacterales; family Campylobacteraceae; genus Campylobacter_A. The sequence goes on from JBQNAH010000004.1 coordinate 79,583, forward strand.
GCTCATACAAGAGAGGACTATCCGAAGCGAGATGATGTAAATTTCTTAAAACACAGTATCGTAACAATGAAAGATGATAAGCTTGAATTAAGCTATAAAGACGTTGTGATAACACAATTTTCACTTGATGGAAGGAAACCGCAATGAAATTTATAATAAAAAGATTTGATGGAAGCAAAAAATATGAGCAAACTTACGAACTAACAAGTGAGCAAATAGAGGGCAAAACGCTTCTTGGTGTGCTTATTTTTATAAAGCAAAATTTAGATATAACGCTAAATTTTACGGCTTCTTGTCGATCAGCGATATGCGGGGCGTGTGCTGTTAGAGTAAATGGTCACTCGTATTTAGCCTGTGATACAAAAATGCAGGCACTCTTAGACGAATATGACAACCCTCAAAGCCTTGAAATTTCACCACTTGGGAATTTTAAAGTCATATCTGATCTTGTTGTTGATTGGGAGCCAAGCATAGAAAATTTACGCAAAATCAAACCAAGTATAACGCCAAAAGAGACCTGTAGCGTTGAAAAGGGCTGTAAGCAAACACAAGAAGAATTTGACAAAATCAGCAAACAGTGGGATTGTATCTTGTGTGGCTGTTGTGCGTCAGAGTGCTCTAAACTAGAAGCTGATGCGAGTGATTATATGCAACCATTTGTATTTACTCACGCTTACAGAGCCGCGGCTGATTCAAGAAGCAAAGACGAAATGACACATTTAAAACCAGCACTTGATAATGGTTTGTGGATGTGCGTTCATTGCTACGAATGCACAAATCGTTGTCCAAAAGGCATAAGCTCAGCCGATGACATAGCTGGACTTAGAGTTATGGCTATGAGACGAAATTTAAAAGATATGAGCGGTCCTGGGCACGCAGAGGCGTTTTTGCTTGACATAACGCAAGGAACAGGTCGCCTAAATGAGATAAAACTTGCACTTAGATCAGAAAGCGTAGTTGGTAACATAGGAAAAATGGATATAGCAATAAATTTAATGAAAGCTGGCAAAATGAATCCACTTCACATATTTGAAGGCGAAAAAATCGAAGGACACGATGATTTAGTAAAAATGATAAACGCAGCTCATGAAGCTGAAAAACAAGGAGTATAAAATGGGTGCTGTTAAAGAATTTGCATTTTTCCCGGGTTGCGTTTTAAGCCAAGCCGCAAAAGAATCAAAAATGAGCCTCGAGGCTATCGCTCCGATACTTGGCATAACGCTTCACGAGATAAAAGGCTGGAGCTGCTGTGGCGCAAGTCAAGCCCAAGATGTAGATCCGCTCGCTTCACTTGTGGCAAATGCAAGAAATATAGCCTTAGCTGAACAGATGAATTTGCCACTTCTTACGACTTGTTCAACTTGTATGCTTACTCTATCAAAAGCTAAAAATACGCTTGATAAAGGTGCGAAAGAGCGCATAAATTCTTTCTTAAAAGAAGGAAATATGCACTACAATGGCAATACGCAGATAACAAGTCTTTTGTGGGTTTTGTATCAAAATTTAGACACTTTAAAAGCCACTGTTAAAAAGCCTTTATCAAATTTAAAAGTCGCGCTATTTTACGGTTGTCATTCACTAAGACCAGAACAAGAGCTCACAAAAGAAAGCTCAACAAACCCAAAAAGCTTTGAAGCCGTCGTAAGTGCACTTGGCGCAAAAATAGTTCCATTTGAAAATAGGCTTGATTGTTGTGGATTTCATGCAAGTTATCCAGCCGTAAAATCTGTGCAAAAAATGTCTAGTAATATCGTTAATAATGCCGATAAAAACGGTGCTGATCTGGTTGTTACTCCGTGTCCGCTTTGTCAAATGCAACTTGATATTTATCAAGAAAGATACCAAAATGCAACAAATTCAAAAGCTAGAAAACCAATCATTCATCTTTCTCAGCTTGTTGGTATTGCTCTTGGTTTAAGCAACGAAACGCTTGGTCTTGATCTTAATATCATAGATGCAACAAAACTAAATAAGTAGAAAATTTGCCAGCTTTGTCTGGCAAATTTAAGTCAAATCAGCCTTCGATATAATTTTTAAGCTTTCTTCCGACTTTTGGGTGTTTTAATTTCTTAATAGCCGAGCTTTCTATTTGACGAACACGCTCACGAGTTACGTTTAGCTCTTTGCCAATCTCTTCAAGTGTGCGATCACTTTCATCGTCAAGCAATCCAAAACGCATTCTAATAACAGCCTTTTCTCTTTCATTTAGCTGATCTAAAACGTCATTTATCTGCTCTTTTAAGTCATTTTTTAGTATGTGATCCATCGGACTAAGCGAGCTTCTATCTTCAACAAAATCGCCAAATTTTCCATCCTCTTCATTGCCGATAGGCGCTTCAAGGCTGATTGGCTCTTTTGTGATTTTGATGACTTGCTTAACTTTATCCACGCTTAATCCAACCTCTTTTGCGATTATGCTGACATCGGGTTCTTTGCCCTCTTCTTGCAAATATTTTCGGTTGATTTTATTGATACGATTTATCGTTTCTATCATATGAATTGGAATTCTTATAGTGCGAGCCTGATCGGCAATAGCGCGACTAATGGCTTGGCGTATCCACCAAGTGGCATAAGTTGAAAATTTATAACCCTTTTTGTATTCGAATTTATCAACTGCTTTCATAAGCCCGATATTGCCCTCTTGGATTAAATCCAAAAACGGCAAACCGCGATTTGTGTATCGTTTTGCGATACTTACAACTAATCTTAAATTTGATTTAGCCATTCTGGCCTTAGCTTCATCAGAAATTTTCTTACCACGCTTAATTTGTTCCAAAATTTCTTTCAAAAGCACAGGCTCTAAGTCAAATCCACTTTTGCTAGCCTCTTTTGTTTGAAAAAGCTTTTTAATCTCTACATAAGTTGAAACCATCGTAGCTTCTGGAACGCGCGCTATAATATCATCTTTACTTAGCTTAATAATATCTTTTAAGATACTTTTATGGTTTTTTTTGAGCTCATCGCTAAACATAGGCAACTTGTATTCCAGTCGTTTTAACTCTTTATCAAAGTCATCATCGCTTTTTAAAGCCGTTTCCATAGATTTAACGATCTCGCTTATAAGCTTGCTGGTTGGCCCTAAATCCATAAGTTTATCTTTTAAAATTTTCTTTTTAAATGCTAGTGTTAATTTTGCTAAAAGTTCATCATTAATTTCTACGCTATTTTGCTTACTTGCGCTTTTTAACCACTCTTTTTTAGCCTTTTCAAGAGCCTTAAAACTCTCTATAACTTTTTCAGCTCTTTTGTCTTCTTTTTTAGAAGGTTTTTTTGGAGCTTCGTTTTCTTCCTCCTCAGAATACTCATCTTCATCTAGCTCTTCTTCATCAGCATCTTCTGAATTTTCTTCTTCGTCATCAAAGCTTCTAAATAGCTCTTTTACGCGACGCTCTCGATTTATAAGTGGCTCTTTATAATCTAATATGAAATCAATTAAATATGGCACAGAACAAAATGCGTCGATTATAATATCTTCGCCAAGTTCGATACGCTTACTAATTTCAACTTCTTCTTCTTTGGTTAAAAGCGCAATTTGCCCCATTTCTCTTAAATACATTCGCACAGGGCTATCTGAGCGCGACCATTCCAACAAATCGTTCTCATTTGCAAGATCAAATTCGTCTTCTAAACTTTCATCTTGAAGTTTTTCGCGCTCTTCACGTCGCCTTTTGGCATCTTCGATATTTTTTAACTTTGCGATCTCAGCAGCGGTAATAAGCTTGACTTTATGCGTTTTTGCCATAATTTCTAGTTTTTTTATTATGGTGGCTGTTGGTGCTTTGTCAAAGAATTTTATCAACTTCTCGTAAGTGATATAGCCTTTTGAATTCTCCTTAAAAAGCTCTTCAATCAGTGTCATCATCTCTTTTTTTGCGCTGCTCATAAGTATCCTTGTATGTTGAAAAGAGCTGTATTATACCCAAAAATATTTAAATATTCATTATAGCTATCTTTGAAGACTGATTTGTAAGCTATTTTATAAATTTACTACCTTTAACATGTAAAAAATTAATGTCTGTTTTATCAAATTCGTATTCTATATTTTTTATTTCCTTCAGTATTTTTTGACTTGCCAAGATATACGATTGATTTTTTTATTAAAGATTATAAAAAATAACCAATTTATTTTTTAAAAATCAGTATCCTCTGTCTCAATCCCTTATTTTTTATATCCTTTTTTACATTTAAATATTGATTTATTTTAAATTCTTTTATCTCAACTTGCTAGTGGTAGAGCCTTTTTTGGAATTAAATTACTTTCTATCCATTCGCAGTATTATGATATCTTTTTTATATCTTACTGAAAACAAGCATGTTTCAATGTCTCATATTTGTTTGTTGAATACTCAGATGGATTACATTCCGCGTTTCTACTATCTACCACAATCTGTTTCTTTTGTCTTTTTCTAAAATTTTGGTTGGTCTTACAATAAAAATACTGTTTAATAAATTTTCAAGTTATCGCAACATGATATCTGCAACAAATAAAAGCCCAAAAAACGCAATAGTGCGCAAAAAGAACCTTAAGAGAGCGTTTTTAGCATTCATGATATTGGTTTATTGCAACTTAAAATTCTGATTATTACTATCGCCAAACTGGTTAAAAGATTTTTTATATTTATACCGTTTCTTATGCCGCTTCGCCGCATTGCCTCAGCCATCATTTCTATTTTATCTTCATGCTTTTGCTTTACAAGCATATACAAGTGCTGCCTATTTTTTCTTTTTCTTATTATGCCTAATATCCAAGATATAACAATGATGCCGATCCAAAGGGTTACAAAATAATATGAGCTATTTGGATTTTCTGCCATATAGTTCGTACAGTTTAAAAACCAATTTATAAGGGTCTCCATTATATTTCTCTTTTTGAAATTTTTTATATTTTTTTAGTTTTTCAATAAAGCTATTCAACATTTCAGCATTGCCATATTTTTTAAACAGCTCTGCAAATTCTATAAATTCGTCGCTTACTTGCACCTGATGTCCGTTTATTATGCTCACGCTGCTTGTGCCGTTTTCTAGGTATTTAGGCGTTACATTTAGTTTAGCGGCAATTTCTAAAGGCCTACCTTTTGGTATTTTCTTTCCAACCTTCCACATATCCAACGTATCACTTTTGGTTGAAGATAAGATTAAAAACTACGGTAACGAAGTTATCGAAGCTAAGTTAAACGAGTGTTTTTTAAACAGAAGCAAATTTTTTGACAAATTTAGCAGAAACGTCATAGGTTACAGCTTTGAGCAAAAAAGCATTTGTGTTATCATCAGAAACGAAAAAGGCGAGCTTATAAATGTCAAATATCGTAAGAAATTTGTATTTAAGGCTAGCAAAAAAGGCGTTTAGCAATCAAAGAATTCTAGGTGAGAGTTTAGCTAAGGCCGCGCCTTTGCACTTTATTATTTTAAGGCTCATGCCAGCGATAAAGTTATAGCTTGCGAGGGCTAAAAAGACGCGCTAAATTTGATGAGCTATGGCGTAAATGTCATAACTCTTGGCGGCGCGACATCTAAATGGTATGCCTACAAAGATCTTTTAAGAGATAAATGCGTCTATATTTGGTTTGACTACGATGAAGCTAGATATTAAAACGCTATTAAAAGGTATTACGAGCTTAAATATGTGGCAAAAGAAATTTATATCGTGCTTTTTATATGTTTAAAAAATATGACATAAGCGATTATTTGCAAGAAAGTGCGCATAAGCTTAAAGATATCGATCTATTTGATTTGATTGTTTTCACGCCTTTTGCCCGACAAATTTGATAATCAATGAAATTTGCGAGTTTTTCCCAACTCTAAGCAATACTATTGAAAATTTCAAAAAAGCCCTACCAGCGACTGATTTTTACACTATTAAAAAAGAGATTATGACAAAAGATAAAAACGGCAATTTTGCCAACATCTATCCAGTCAAATGCGAAATGGACGATGAGTAATTATGGGCGTATTAGATAACGCAAACCAGCTTAGAAAAGAGTATTCGCAAATATACGAGGATTTTAAATATGCTTATTTAAAACGCTTTTTAATAAGCGATGATGAAACAAATAATTTTCAAAAGTTTTGCGAAGCCTTTGATGAACTCTTCTAAGTTCAACCGAACTTAGAAAAAAATTACTGCCAAACCCATATCGCTGATATGGTTAAAGCTTTTAAACAACTTTAATCAAATTTGGATATATGCTAGGCGAATACAGGGGCAAGCTTTATCTGTGGTGTGGCAACCACTTTATGCTACTTGATGAGGGTTCTTTGGCTAAATTTATCCGCACGCAGTGGATTGGACAGTTTATGTTGATACCCAAAAACGCCACGTCAGAAATGTAAATGAGATAGTGCCTGATTTAAAATGTGCTGCGCTAAATTTAGATGAGATGAAACAACGCCAATAATGCAGGGTTGTAAATTTGCCAAATGGCACATTTTTTGTCAGCCTAAACGGCAGATACACGTTTAAAGCGTACACGAATACTGCGATGGGGCAACAAATATTTTAAATTTTAACTACGATAAAGACGCTAAACGCCCTAAATGTGATAAATTTTTAAACGACATAACCAGCGATAAAGATGACATTAAACGATAATGGAATTTATCGGGTATTGCTTCTTACTCGCCCATGATTTTGAAAGCTTTTTGTTTTTATACGGCAAAAGTGGCGCAAATGGTAAAAGCGTTACACTCGATACTATTAGAAAATTCTTTGGCGATGAAAATGTTTCATCTCTTCAACTTCAACAATTTGAAGGTCATAAAACAGTCGCTCTTGTTAGTGAGATAGATAAAAACAGCACCGATAAATGTCAGTTATGAGCCTTAAAGCAACTCGTTAGCGCATTTGATACTGTAAAAATCAACCCAAAAACAAAGATAACTACCTGCTTATGCCAAACGAGAAACCAAAACTTGCTTTTAGAGGTAATGTTAAGCCAAAATCAGGGCTTTTAAACGGTCTTTAAAGAGTGATTATTTGGGCTTTTAGATATGCTTGGAGTGTTAAAATTTTCCGCTTTTTCGGGACAAAACGGACGATTTGGGATTATGGAGATTTTTCTTTTAGCTGAATTCTTGCGTTACAACTGAGAGTGAAGCTTTTTAAAGTGCCTATTTTACACGCTTTCAAAAATCTCGCGCTAAAATTTCTCACTCTCATTTTCTATACCCCCTCACAATTTTCGCCAAAATTTGACAAAATGTGTTTATTTATTCTGTTGATAAATTTTCGTCTTTTTTGGCAAATTTCTCGGTATCATCAGCTGGGATTTTGATATCAAGCTACTCATAAAAGCACCGATTTAACGTCTTTTTTGATATTAAATTTATCCCGCTTTTTCTTATTTGTATGGCTTTTTCTCTGGCTTGTGCCAAACTCATATCGTTATAATTGCTAAGTGTAATCTGACTTTTTTTGTTCGTAGCTTATAAAATTTAGAACCATTTGTTAAAACATACTAAATACAAAGAACAAGTGCTATCTATCGAATACGCTTTTGGTTTTGCACTACCTTTGAATTTTAATTTTTAACCTGTGTTACAGTTAATATTTTAGCATTTTTTATCCTAAACTTAGCACATATAAATTCGCTAATTATTTATACACTTTGTGCATAAATAATTATAAATACAACTACATTAATATAAATTTAAAATACGCTCAAAATGCCATAAACAAGGGCTTTTGTAAATGATTTTAAAGTGATATAAAAAGGTATAAAATATACGGTGGTTACCCTGAAAGGATTCGAACCTCTGTTAGCTGATCCAGAGTCAGCAGTTCTACCACTAAACTACAGGGTAAAGATCGTGGATTATATCCCTAAGTAAATTTAAATTTGCTTAAAATCCAAACTTACCAATATGAGACAAAAAAGTATCTGGCGGATAAAAGCCGATTAATCTAGCGTTTTTTAACTCTTCTGCGTGATTAAAAAACAAAATCGCCGGTGGTCCAATAAGCTTAAATTCTTTTAAAATTTCATCATTTTGCTTGGTATTTTTCGTAACATCAACGCGCAAAACGGTAAAATTTTTTAACATATCTTGGACATTTTTATCAGCAAAAGTTATCTCATCTAGTTCAGCGCAACTAGCACACCAAGTAGCTGAAAAATCGACCATAACGGGCTTTTTGCTCTCGCTTATAAGTCTTTTTAAATCGGTTAAATTAGCAACTGAAACAAAATTTAAATCACTATTTTGAGGCTGATTTGATATAAAATTTTCAAGCGGGTTTAATAAAGATTTTGAACCTAAAAAAGAGCCTACTATAAGTAAGTTTGAATGAATAAATACTATTAAAAATATGGATTTGGAAAATTTCTGCAACGAATTGGAATTTTGATTTGTGCTGTCAAATGCTCCGAAAAATACCGCCATAAACACGCCTGTTATGCCGTAAAGCAGCATAGAAATTTTATCTCCCAGCACATTACCACTAAGCCAAATCGCCATTAAAATCATAATAAAACCGAAAAATTTTTTAATATTTTCCATCCACAAACCGGGACGAGGCAAAATTTTACCTGACGAAACGCCAATTATTAAAAGTGGCAACCCCATTCCAAAGCCCATAACAAAAAGAGCTATGCCACCAAGTGCTAAATTCCCGCTATTTGCGATATACAAAAGCGCTCCCGCAAGTGGCGCGGCAACACAAGGGCTGGCTATCAATGCCGCTAAAAAACCCATAACAAACACACCAATAAACCCGTCTTGATTTCGCGATTTTTTGCTTAGAAAATTTTGAATTTGAACGGGAAGTTGCAATTCATAAAGCCCAAACATAGCAAGAGCAAGCAAGATAAAAACGACTGAAAATCCAAGCAAAACAGCAGGAGTTTGAAGTGCGGTTTGCAAACCGCTACCAAAAATACTAGCTAAAATTCCAGCGATTGCATAGGCAAGCGACATGCCAAAAACATATATAAAAGATAGAAAAAAGCCTTTTTTTACGCTCTGTTGTCCGCCTGATTTTGCCACTATAATCGACGATAAAATCGGGATCATAGGGAAAATGCAAGGCGTAAGCGAAAGCAAAACACCATATCCAAAAAATGTCGCCAAAGAGACAAAAAAGTGGCTATTTTCTAAATTTGTAGCGATACTATCTTGCTCTGATAGTTCATTTTTCAAATTCGCCGGCTGATTTGTTTTAGCAACTTGCGAGATAAAATACGAGCCAATGCCCTTTTTAAGGCTATAATTATTAATTTGTGGCTGATAGCAAATGCCATCTTTTGCACATCCTTGATATTCAAGAGTTATGCCAAAATTTGCATTTGCATTGAGCTCTTGCAAAAGTTTAATTGGAACAAAAATACTAAATTTTGCATCAAAAACATCGTATTCTCCTTTGTTTGAATGCTTTGGAAAATTTAGAAATTCGTTTAAATTTTTACCATTGCTACTTATCTTTAAACTATCCTTATAAATGTAAATATTTTCCGCCAAATCAAACTTAAACTCGACGTTTTGTTCGTCAGAATTTGCGCTAAGCCCAAAAGCATCGTCAACAGAAAGCACTTGCGCGAAAGCCAAATTTATAGCAATTACAAAAGAAAAAATAACCTTTAACATCAAAATCCTTAAAATTTATTTATGCGAATTCTACTAAAAAATTATAAAATTACAGTAAAACATTTAGGTTGCCGAGATATAGTGCTAATTTTAGATAAAATCAAAAATGGTATAAAGTATTGTGTGAGCTCGCAGCTTGGTAAAGGTAGCATATTT